>NZ_JAPSKN010000032.1 GCF_031181705.1 Streptomyces sp. | reverse complement strand
CCCCCGCCCGCTCAGGCCACCAGCGGCAGCCCGCGGCCCCCCGGCCGGACCCAGGACGCTCCCCGCGCGGACGGCAGCGGCGCCGCGGCCCTCTCGACAGCGCCCCCTGACAACCGCCCCCGTCAGAGACCGGCGAGGGCCGAGCGGACCGTGTCCAGGTCGCTGTCGGAGGCCAGGCCGGCGTGGTAGAGCCGCAGTTCGGTGGCGCCCAGCCGCCGGGCCTCGGCCGCGTCGGCGGCGAGGGTGCCGGGGCTGCCGCCCATGCCGGAGACGACGGTGAAGTTGGCGGCGATGACGGCGCCCGCCCTCTCCTGCCGCGCGAAGGGCGTCAGGGTGCCGGTGCCGCCGGCGCAGGGCACCACCACGCCGTCGGCGACGGACAGGATGTGCGCGGGGTCGACGCCGGCGTTGGCGCCGACGTGGTACGACACCGGGTCCGCGTGCAGGAGCACCTGGAAGCCCTCGGGTGCGGCCGCCCGGACCGCCGCGACGGTCTCTTCCTGGAGCGTGCGGGCGGTTTCGTCGCGGTACGCGCGCGTCGTCCCCGCGAGCCTCTCGCCGAGGAGCTTCTCGATGCCCGGCCAGCCCCCGTCCGAGGGCGCCCCCTGCCACACCGGCTCCAGCGCGGTGCGCACGGCGGCCGCCAGTTCGTCGGCGTCCAGGCCGTGGCGGCCGTAGCCCTCCCGGCAGGACGGGCAGAAGCAGAGCGCCATCAGGTACTGCCCGGCGTCCCCGAGGCCGACGCCGCCGGTCTTGTCGTGGGCGTGCAGGTGCTGCAGTCCGTACCAGCCGAGGGACTCCAGCTCGGTGCCGCGGGCCCCGGGCCGGACGGCCGCCTCCGCCGCCAGGTCGGTCAGGTACGCGCGCGTGGCGGGCTGCGCGATGCAGGGCGCCCAGGGGTAGCGGTCGCCGTAGGCGTTGACGACCGAGGTGTGCGGGTGCTCGGCGCCCAGGCGGGAGTTGTGCGCGAGGACGACCCAGGTGTGCACCTCGAGGCCGGCGCCGGCGAGCGCGGCGGCGGCCTCCCCGAAGGCGTCGCCGGGGGCCCAGTCACCGGCGGGGTAGGGGCGCAGCTCCCGCCCGTTCCAGCGGTCGTCCGCCGGGTACAGCACGGCGGCGTGCTCGGCGGTGACGACGCGGTGGCGCGGATGGCGGGGCGTGAGGGCGCGGGTGGAGTGGTAGGCGGCGGCCAGCGTCGCCCGGGCCACGCCGAGCGCGGCGATCCGTCCGGGTGCCTCCGGGTCGCCGTTGACGTCCCAGGGGTAGACGAATGCGGACGCCTTCACTTGGCCTCCTCCAGCAGCGCGTGGCCGCGTTCGATCAGTTCGGCGAGCTGCTTCACATGATCCTCGGCCGGCTCGTGCAGCGGGGGCCGTACCTCGCCCACGTCGAGTCCGCGCAGCCGCACCCCGGCCTTGACGAGGGAGACGGCGTAGCCGCGGCCCTGGGCGCGCAGTTCGACGAACGGGCGGTAGAAGCCGTCCAGCAGCCTCTCCACCAGGTCGTCGTCGCCGGTGCGGAGCGCCCGGTGGAAGGCCAGGGCGACCTCGGGGACGAAGCAGAACACGGCGGAGGAGTAGAGCGTCACGCCCAGGGCGCGGTAGGCGAGCTGGGTCTGCTCGGCGGTCGGCAGGCCGTTGAAGTAGAGGAAGTCGCCCGGGGCCTCGGTGCGCACGGCGCTGACGATCCGCTGCATCAGGTCAAGGTCGCCGAGCCCGTCCTTCAGGCCGATGACGCCGTCCGTGCGGGCCAGTTCGACGACGGTCCGCGGGGTGAACACGGCGTTGTCCCGCTGGTAGACGATGACCGGCAGGGCGGTCGCGGCGGCCACCTCCCGGTAGTGCCGCAGCAGCCCCTCCTGCGCGGCGACGACGAGGTAGGGCGGCATGGCGAGCAGCCCGTCGGCCCCGGCCGCCTGGGCGAGCCGGGCGTAGCGCACGGCGAGCGCGGTGCCGTACCCGGCGCCCGCGACGACCGGCACACGCCCTTCGGCCGCCTCGACGGCGACCCGGACGCAGCGCTCGAACTCCTCGGGGGTGAGCGCGTGGAACTCACCGGTGCCGCAGCAGGCGAACACGGCGGCGGCTCCGGCGGCCACGCCGTCGCGCACGTGGGCGCGGTAGGCGTCGAGGTCCACGGCGCCGTCGGGGCCGTAGGCGGTGACCGGGAAGAACAGCGGCCCGCTGGGGATGTTGAGTCGAGCGGCGAGAGGGGCTGACGTCACGAGCTCTCCCGGTTCCATATTCATGATTGGCGTCTATATTTCTGAACGACTCCACGCTAAGGCGCCGCATCCGCGCCGGTCAAGCGCGCGTACCCGCGTCGCACCAGCGGATTCGCCCCTTCCGCGGCCCACTTGACGGGCTCCATCATGGCTCCCTAGCGTGTCCACGCATATGAATGCCGTGCGCGCATGTGCACGATCGGCGATTCAAGGAGATCCGAGGATGCCCGCTCCCCGCACCGTCCTGCTCACCGGCGCCGCCGGCGGCCTCGGCACCCTGATGCGGGACCTGCTCCCGGACTACGGCTACGACCTGCGCCTGCTCGACATGCGCCCGATCGAGGGCGCACCCGAAGCGATCACCGCCGATCTGGCCGACCGGGACGCCGTGCGCGAGGCGGTCCGAGGCGTCGACGCGATCATCCACCTCGCGGGCATCTCCCTGGAAGCCCCCTTCGAGAAGATCCTCAAGGCGAACATCGAGGGCACGTACCACCTCTACGAGGCCGCCCGCGAGGAGGGCGTCGGCCGGATCGTCTTCGCCTCCTCCAACCATGCCGTCGGCTACACCCCGCGCCCCCGGGGCGACGACCCGCTGATCCCGGTCGACACCCCGCGCCGCCCGGACACCTTCTACGGCCTGTCCAAGTGCTTCGGCGAGGACCTGGCGCAGCTCTACTGGGACAAGCACGGCCTGGAGACGGTGTCGGTGCGCATCGGGTCCTGCTTCCCCGAGCCGACCAGCGTGCGCATGCTCTCGGTGTGGATGAGCCCCGCCGACGGCGCCCGCCTCTTCCACGCGGCCCTGACCGCCGAGCACGTCGGCCACACCGTCGTCCACGGCTCCTCCGCCAACACACGCCTGTGGTGGGACCTCACCTCCGCCCGGGCGCTCGGCTACGAGCCGCAGGACGACTCCGAGCCCTGGGCCGAGAAGCTCATCGCCGAGCAGGGCGAGCTGGACCCGGGGAACGAGGCGCACGCCTGCCTCGGCGGCCACTTCGTGACGGACCCGCCGATCTGGCCGTACTGACCGGAAAGAGGCGGCTCCCACGGGCGGGCGGGCACAGAACGGGCCTGTCCGCTCGGGCATTCGGGCACGGCCCGGACCCGGCCGGGCAGCGCTCCCGGGGGTCCGAAGACCCTCCCCACCAGCCATGACGAGCCCGGCCACCCCGGCATCCCGGCACAGGTGCCCGGGTCCGAACGGGCACATCCGGGCAGGATCCCGCGCGCAACAGACCTGGCCATCCGTGGAACACCCGCTGTAGAACTTCCCCCAAGGCCCGACCGAGGGCCCGAACGGGCAGCAGGGCAGGAAGGCGGTTGACGGCCGTGAACAGGACCGCGGAGGAACGCCAGCGCGAGATCGTGCTGGCCGCACGGCGCGACGGCTCGGTCGACGTCACCGTCCTCGCCGCCGCGCTGGGCGTGGCCAAGGAGACGGTACGGCGGGACCTGCGGGTCCTGGAGGACCACGGCCTGCTCCGCCGCACCCACGGCGGCGCCTACCCCGTGGAGAGCGCCGGCTTCGAGACGACGCTCGCCTTCCGTGCCACCAGCCACGTCCCCGAGAAGCGCCGGATCGCGGCCGCCGCGGCCGAGCTGCTCGGGGACGCCGAGACCGTGTTCGTCGACGAGGGCTACACGCCGCAGCTCATCGCCGAGGCACTCCCCCGGGACCGGCCGCTGACCGTGGTCACCGCGTCCCTGCCGGTCGCGGGCGCCCTCGCCGGGTCCGACAGCGTGTCCGTGCTGCTGCTCGGCGGGCGGGTCCGCTCCGGCACCCTCGCCACGGTCGACCACTGGACGACGAAGATGCTGGCCGGCTTCGTCCTCGACCTGGCGTACATCGGCGCCAACGGCATCTCCCGCGAGCACGGCCTCACCACCCCCGACCCGGCCGTCAGCGAGGTCAAGGCCCAGGCGATCCGGGCCGCCCGGCGCACCGTGTTCGCCGGGGTGCACACCAAGTTCGGAGCGGTCAGCTTCTGCCGGTTCGCCGAGGTCGGCACCCTGGAGACGATCGTGACGAGCACCCTGCTGCCGGCGGCCGAGGCCCACCGCTACTCACTGCTCGGGCCCCAGGTCATCCGGGTCTGACCCACCCCCTTTCGCCCCCCCACCGGGCGCAGCCACGCCCCGTGCTGCCCCTTATCTCCCCATTCATTCCAGGAGCGATCCATGCGAACCCAGAGCCGACGACGGCCTCCGCGAGCCACGCTCGCCCTGGCCGCCGCAGGGACGCTGCTCGCCCCGCTGCTCTCCGGCTGCTGGGTCGGGGCGGGCGGGGCCGGATCCGGCGGCGACGCCATCAACGTCCTGATGGTGAACAACCCGCAGATGGTCGAGTTGCAGAAGCTGACCCGCGCCCACTTCACCAAGGAGACGGGCGTCAAGGTCAACTTCACCGTCCTGCCGGAGAACGACGTCCGCGACAAGATCAGCCAGGACTTCGCCAACCAGGCCGGCCAGTACGACGTCGCCACGCTGTCCAACTACGAGATACCGATCTACGCCCGCAACGGCTGGCTGCACGAGATGAACGGCTACCTGGCGAAGGACCCGGGCTACGACGAGCAGGACGTGCTCAAGCCGATGCGCCAGTCCCTCACCGGCGAGGACGGCAAGCTCTACGGCCAGCCCTTCTACGGCGAGTCGTCGTTCCTGATGTACCGCAAGGACGTGTTCGAGAAGAAGGGCCTGACGATGCCCGCCCGTCCCACCTGGCAGCAGGTGGCCAACCTCGCGGCGCGGGCGGACGGGGCCGAGCCCGGCATGAAGGGCATCTGCCTGCGCGGCCTGCCCGGCTGGGGCGAGGTGATGGCCCCCCTGACCACCGTCGTGAACACCTTCGGCGGTACCTGGTTCGACAAGGACTGGAAGGCGCGGCTCGACTCCCCCGAGTTCGAGAAGGCGACGAAGTTCTATGTCGACCTGGTACGCGAGCACGGCGAGTCCGGCGCCGCCCAGTCCGGCTTCGCCGAGTGCCTGAACAACATGACCCAGGGCAAGGTCGCCATGTGGTACGACGCCACCTCCGCCGCCGGTTCCCTGGAGGCTGACGGCTCCCCCGTCAAGGGCAAGGTCGGCTACGCCCCCGCCCCGGTGGAGAAGACGGAGTCCTCCGGCTGGCTCTACACCTGGGCCTGGGGCATCCAGAAGGCCTCCCGCAACCCGGACAACGCCTGGAAGTTCGTCTCCTGGGCGTCGAGCAAGGAGTACGAGCAGCTGGTCGGCGACCGGATCGGCTGGTCCAACGTCCCGGCCGGCAAGCGGGCGTCCACCTACGCCAACCCCGCCTACCGTGCCGAGGCCGCCGCCTTCCAGGAGATGACCAGGGAGGCCATCGAGCAGGCCCGGCCCGACGACCCCGGCGTGCAGCCGCGGCCCGCGCCCGGCATCCAGTTCGTCGGCATTCCCGAGTTCACCGACCTCGGCACCAAGGTCTCCCAGGAGATCAGCGCGGCCATCGCCGGACGCCAGTCCGTCGAGTCGGCCCTGAGGAAGTCGCAGGCGCTCGCCGAGAAGATCTCCGAGGAGTACGAGGGACGATGACCGCCACGACCACGGCCCCCCCGGCCTCCCCCGAGATCCACACCCCGGCGGGCCGCCCCTCCGCCCGGCTGCGCGCCTGGGCGACCCGGGCGCCGCTGCTGCCCGCCCTGATCTTCATGATCGTCGTCACCCAGCTGCCCTTCGTGGCCACCCTGGTGATCTCCTTCTTCGACTGGAACAGCCTCTATCCCGACGCCCGGCGGTTCGCGGGCCTGGACAACTACCAGGAGGTCCTCACCGACGCGGACCTGCGCCACTCGGTGTGGACGACCGTGCTGCTGACGGTCGCGGTCGTGCTGGCCAGCCTGGTGCTGGGACTCGTCCTGGCGCTCCTGCTGGACCGCAGGTTCCGCGGCCGGGGCATCGTGCGGACGCTGCTGATCGCGCCCTTCCTGGTGGTGCCGGTCGCGGCGGCCCTGCTCTGGAAGCATGTGCTCTACAACCCCGAGTACGGCCTGTTCAACGGGCTGCTGCACTATGTGGGCGGACCGCAGCCGGACTGGATCTCGAACACGCCGTTGCTGGCCGTCGAGGCCTCGCTCATCTGGCAGTGGACGCCGTTCATGATGCTGATCCTGCTCGCCGGGCTGCAGAGCCGTGACCACGAGCAGATCGAGGCGGCCCGGGTCGACGGCGCGAGCGACTGGCAGATCTTCGTCCATCTGACGCTTCCGCACCTGCGCCGCTACCTCGAACTCGGCGCCCTGCTCGGCTCGATCTACATCGTGCAGAACTTCGACGCGGTCTTCACGATCACGTCCGGCGGTCTCGGCACCGCCAACCTCCCCTACACCGTCTACCAGAGCTTCTACCAGGCCCACGAGAACGGCCTCGCCTCGGCCGCGGGCGTCCTGGTCGTCATCGGCTCGATCGTCATCGCGACCTTCGCCCTGCGCGTGGTGTCGTCCCTGTTCCGCGAGGAGGTGTCCCGCGCATGAGCACGACCGCCCTGCGAGCCCGCCGTGCCCGTGGCAAGGGAGCGGGCCTCGGCCTGCTGGCCTGGCTGCTCGGCATCGCGTTCTTCCTGCCCATCGCGTGGATGGCGCTGACGTCCTTCCACTCGGAGGCGGACGCGGCGACCAACCCGCCGTCCTTCGCGGCCGCCCTGACCCTGGACGGCTACCGCGAGTTCTTCGGCGCGGGCGGCGGCGCGAGCCCCTGGCCGGCGCTGATCAACTCGACGGTCGCGTCCGTGGCGTCGACCCTCCTCGTCCTCCTGCTGGCCTTCCCGGCGGCCTACGCGCTGTCCATCAACCGCGTCCGCAAGTGGACGGACGTGCTGTTCTTCTTCCTCTCCACGAAGATGCTGCCGGCCGTGGCGGGCCTGCTGCCGATCTACCTCTTCGCCAAGAACGCCGGGATGCTCGACAACATCTGGCTGCTCGTCATCCTCTACACCTCCATGAACCTGCCGATCGCGGTGTGGATGATGCAGTCCTTCCTCGCCGAGATCCCGGTCGCCGTCATCGAGGCGGCCCGGGTGGACGGAGCCCGGCTGCCGACGGTCCTGACGCGGGTGGTGGCCCCGATCGCCCTCCCCGGCATCGCCGCCACGGCGTTGATCTGCTTCATCTTCAGCTGGAACGAACTGCTCTTCGCCCGGGTGCTGACGGGCGTGGTCGCCGAGACCGCCCCCGTCTTCCTGACCGGCTTCATCACCAGCCAGGGCCTGTTCCTGGCGAAGGTGTGCGCCGCGTCGCTCGTCATCTCCCTGCCGGTGCTCGCCGCGGGGTTCGCCGCCCAGGACAAGCTGGTCCAGGGCCTGTCGTTGGGAGCCGTGAAATGAAGGCCGCCGTCATCGAGTCCGTGGGCCGGGCCGTCGTCGCCGAGGTCCCGGACCCGACGCCAGGGCCGCGCGAGGTCGTCGTCGAGGTCGCGGCCTGCGGGCTGTGCGGCACGGACCTGCACATCCTCCAGGGCGAGTTCGCCCCGAAGCTGCCGATCGTGCCCGGACACGAGTTCGCGGGCGAAGTCGTCGGCGTCGGCACCCAGGTCACGGAGGTGGCGGTCGGTGACCGGGTCGCCGTCGACCCGTCCCTGTACTGCTACGAGTGCCGCTACTGCCGCACCGGCCACAACAACCTCTGCGAACGCTGGGCGGCGATCGGCGTGACGACGGCCGGCGGCGCGGCGAAGTACGCCCTCGCCCCGGTGGCGAACTGCGTGAAGCTCCCGGACCACATCCGCACGCAGGACGCGGCGCTCGTGGAGCCGCTGTCCTGCGCGGTGCGCGGCTACGACGTCCTGCAGTCCCGCCTCGGCGCGCACGTGCTGATCTACGGTTCCGGCACGATGGGCCTGATGATGCTGGAGCTGGCCAAGCGCACGGGCGCGGCGAGCGTGGACGTCGTCGACGTGAACCCGGCCCGCCTGGAGACGGCCCGCCGCCTCGGCGTCTCGGCCTCGGCGGCGAACCCGGACGAGCTGGACCGCCCGCAGGGCTGGGACCTGGTCATCGACGCCACCGGCAACGCGGCGGCGATCCAGGACGGCCTGGACCGCGTGGCGAAGGCCGGCACCTTCCTGCAGTTCGGCGTCGCCGACTACGCGACCCGCGTGACGATCGACCCGTACCGCGTCTACAACCAGGAGATCACCATCACGGGCTCGATGGCGGTGCTGCACAGTTTCGAGCGGGCGGCGGAACTCTTCGCGGGCGGCGTCCTCGACCCCGACGTCTTCATCAGCGACCGCATCCCGCTGGAGCGCTACCCCGAGGCGCTGGAGCAGTTCGCGGCCGGCGTCGGCCGCAAGATCGTGGTCGTGCCGTAGGGCGACGAGCCGGCACAGGCGGGGGTGGGCGTAAACCGGTGGGGCGCCCGCCCCCGCCCCCGTACGCTCACGGCATGCCACGACCCCACGGATTCACCTACGAGCGGCACACCGGCACAACCGTCCGCATCACCCACCGCGGCCATCCCGCCACCACCCTGAACGGCGACCGGGCCGCGCGGTTCCTCGCCGAGGTCGAGACGTCCGACCCGCAGCTCGTCATGGCCCGCTGGACCGGCAACTACAAGCGGGGCGACGAGCGCACCGCCCGCGACCACCCGCGCAGTCGCCGCTGACCCGATTGGCCTCAAGGTAAGGGAACGGCAAAACCGCCTCGCTCGTTCACCCGGCATGACAGCTATGACCCCCGGCTCGAACATCCCCCTGTCCGCCGCCCGCGTGACGGTGGACGTCGCCGCCCCGGTGCGGCTCGACGTATCGGGCCTGCTGCTCACCGCCGACGGCAAGGTGCGCTCCGACGACGACTTCATCTTCTACAACCAGCCGTCGGGCCCGGGCGTGACCTACCGCTCGGGCGGCGGCACCGCACCCGACGCGATCGTGGTCGACACCTCGGCCCTCCCGCCGGGCATCGAGAAGATCGTCGTGACGGCGAGCCCGGACGCCGCGGGCCAGACCTTCCAGGGCATCGAACCGACGGCCACGATCCGCAACGCGGACGACAGCTCCGTCCTGGCCACGTTCACTCCCCCGCAGCTGGGCAGCGAGACGGCCCTGGTGGTCGTGGAGATCTACCAGCGCAACGGCCAGTGGAAGGCCCGCGCGGTCGGCCAGGGTTACGCCAACGGCCTGGCGGGCATCGCCACGGACTTCGGAGTGACCGTGGAGGAACCGGCCGCCGCCGCCCCGGCCCAGCCCGTGGCCCCGCCGCCCGCCCCGGTGCAGCCCCCGGCCCCGCCCGTCACCACGCCCGCCGCGCCCCCGGCCGCCCCGGCCACGCCCCCGCCGCCCGCGCCCGGCTCGGGGAAGATCAACCTCGACAAGGGCCGCGTCAGCCTCCAGAAGAACCAGACGGTCTCGCTCATGAAGGGAGGCCGCCCCCTGCTCTCCCAGGTCAGGATGGGTCTCGGCTGGGAGCCCGCATACCGCGGCAAGGACATCGACCTGGACGCCTCGGTCATCGCCTACGGGCCGCAGCGCAACCACATCGACAGCTGCTACTTCGGCAAGCTGCAGATCGTCGGCGGCGCGATCCGGCACTCCGGCGACAACCTCACGGGCGAGGGCGGCGGTGACGACGAGGTCATCACGGTCGACCTGGGCCGCCTGCCCCAGGAGGTCACCGGCCTGGTCTTCACGGTCAACTCCTTCTCCGGCCAGAAGTTCACCGAGGTCGCCAAGGCGTACTGCCGCCTCCTGGACGGCACGACCGGCGAGGAACTGGTCCGCTTCGACCTCACCAGTGCCGAGCCCCAGACCGGCGTGATGATGGCCAAGCTGATCCGCCAGTTCTCCGGCGAGTGGGACATGACGGCGATGGGCGACTTCGTGAAGTCCCGCACGGTGAGGGGCATGGTGAAGCCCGCGGCGCAGTCCCTGTGACACCGCGCCCCGGTCGACGTCCCGGACGCCCCCTGCCGCGGGGCGTCCGGCGTCCACCCGGCCGCACCGGCACCCTGCCGCACCGCCACCCGGCCGCACCGGCCCGCGCCCCTTCGTCCCGGCTCCCCGGTTCCCTCGCTGCGGCGTCCTCCTGTCAGCGCCCCCGCGGCCGCAGCCCCTCCGTCAGCAGCGTGAGATACCGCCGGATGTGCCGCCCCTCCCCGTCGGCCAGTTCCGACGCCGTCGCGACCCCGTGGGCCAGCCGCAGCACGTCCATCGGCTCCACGTCCGCCCGCAGCGTGCCCTCCTCCCGCGCCGCGCGGACCAGCCGCCCCGCCGCGCTCCGCACCGAGTCGCCGCAGGCCGTGGCCCCCGCCGAGTCGCCCTCGGTGACGGCCGGGCCGAGGAGCGCCTTCAGGCCCCGCATGCGGATCATCCCGATGCCCAGTTCGTGCAGCCACTCCAGCAGCGCCTCGCCCGGCGGCAGTTGGGCGGCGAGTGCGTCGGCCCGGGCCGCGAGCGCCTCGATCCGGTCCAGGTAGGCGGCCTCCAGCAGGGCGCGCCGCGTCGGGAAGTGCCGGTACAGCGTCCCGGAGCCGACCCCGGCCCGCTTGGCGATGTCGTCGAGCGACGCCCCCTCCCCGTGCTCGGCGAACGCCTCAGCGGCCACCCGCAGCAACCGCTCGTGATTACGCCGGGCATCCGCCCGCATGGGCCTGACCTGCGCCACGCAACCACTCCTCACCGGCCGGGGACTCTCCGCGCACCCTACCGAGACCGAGCGGCGGCACGGCCCGGTCATCGGGGCGGTGGTTCAGGCGGACGCGCGCACCAGGAGTTCGGGGGTCACCCAGGCGTCCGCTCCGCGCAGGGGCTCCTCGCCCGCGCGCAGCCGGGCCACCTGCTCCACGGCCAGCCGGCCCAGCCGCCGCTTGTCGATGTGCAGCGTGGTCAGGGCGGGTTCGACGAGTTCGCCCAGGGAGAGGCCGTCGAAGCCCAGCACGGCCAGCTCGCCCGGCACCCGGCGGCCGTGGCGGCGGGCGGTGCGCATCGCGCCGACGGCGATCAGGTCGTTGAAGCCGAGCACGGCCGTGATCCCGGGCCGTGCCCGCAGCAGCCGTTCCATGCCGGCCTCGCCGCCGGTCACGCTGTGCTCGGGGCAGATGACGACCCAGTCCTCGTCGACGGGCAGGCCGAACCGCCGGGCCTGCTCCAGGAAGGCCTGCCGGCGGGGGCCGGGCCCGTGCACGCCGTCCAGCATGCCGATCCTGCGGTGGCCCCGGCGGTAGAGGTGGTCCATGCCCTGTGCGACGCCGGCCGCGGCGTCGATGCCGACGGCCGCGAACCGGGTCTGCTGCGGGCCGCGCTCCAGCAGCACCAGAGGGACACCCCCGAGGTGCCGGGTCAGCACGTCGTCGGAGTCCTTGAAGTAGCCCACGACGGCGTCCGCCTGGTGGGAGAGCACGTCGAGCGCCTGCCGTTCCCGGGCCCCGTCGATCCGCGAGTCCCACACCACGACCTGCCAGCCGCGCTGCTCGGCGGCCTCCAGCACCCCGGCGGCGACCTCAGGGAAGAAGGGGTTGCGCAGGTCCGGGATGACCAGGCCGGCCGTCACCGCGCCCTTCCGGACGAGCCCGCGCGCGAACCGGCTGGGCCGGTAGTCGAGGAGCCGCGCCGCCTCCAGGACCCGCTCCTTGGTGGCCGGGTCGATCTCACCCTTGTCGTTGACCGCCCGGGAGACCGTCTGGCGTGACACCCCGGCCAGGCGGGCGACGTCGTGGATCGTGGCCCGGCGCCGCGTACCGTCGGGCCGCTCGGCTCCCGGCTCCGCGCGCTGATCGTCCGTCCACACGCCCAGCACCCTATCCGGCGGCGGGCGCGGCCCGGCAGGACGGCCGGGCTGCCCCCAGCCCGGCCGGCGCGGGGCCGGCCGGTGCCGGGCGGGGCGGCCGTGGGCGCGTCAGTCGCCGAGCTCGGTGAACAGCGTCAGCTGCAGGGCGGCCGGCGCTTCGAGCCGGGCGTTCACAGAGTTCCAGGGGGTGCGGGTCGGCTCCGCGATCACCTCGGCGCCGGCTGCGGCGAGCCTGGCGGTGGTGGCGGCGGAGTCGTCCACCTGGAAGGCGACCCGGACGTGCCCGGCCACCCGCCGTCCCACCTCGACCTCGTCGATGAACGCGGCGTGGTTCGGATCGGTCAGCTCCAGGGTGGCCCGTCCGGCCTCCAGGATCGTCACCCGCCCGTCCTCGGAGGCGAAGGCGCCCCGCTCGGGCAGACCGAGCACGTCCCGGTAGAAGTGCAGCGCGGCGTCGTAGTCGTCGGCGGTCACGACCAGGCGGAGTTCCCGGACGGCTGGTTCGTCGGTCATGGCGGCTCCTCGGTGACGTCGGATCACCGCTGACAACCGGCCCACCGACCGCTTGATTCCCCACCCGGGCGGCACGGCGCACCCGGCACGCACGGTCGGGACGCACCCGGCACGCCCGGCACGGATGATCGAGGCCGCACCCGGCCCCCCGGCACACACGAGCGGAGCCACATCCGGCGCACCCACCAGGGACTGTCGGGGCCGCACCGACGCGCCCGCGCGGACGGGCTCCGGCCACCCCGTACCCGCGGTGCGCCCCGCGGCTGCGAAAACCCGGCGACAGTCCGGGCCGTGGCCCGCTAACGTCCGCCGGCATGACCCCTTCACTCGACCGTCCCCCCTTCCAGGCCGACGAGCGCACCGCGCTCATCGGCTGGCTGGACCTGCAACGCCGGATCCTGCGCTGGAAGTGCGAGGGCCTCAGCGAGGCGGACGCGCACCGCTCCGTCGTCCCGACCTCGCCGATGATGACGATGGCCGGGCTGGTCAGCCATATGCGGTGGGTCGAGCACACCTGGCTGGAGGTGCTGTTCCTCGGCGGCGACGAGACGCGGAACCCGTCCTTCGGCGAGACGGACGAGGACGCCGACTGGCGCACCGACGGCGTCACGTTGCGACAGGTGCTCGCGGAGTACGAGGCGCAGTGCGCCCGGAGCGACGAGATCGTGGCCGCGGCGTCCCTGGACGACGTCGGCCGCCACCCCGGGTACCGCTCCGCCAAGGCCAACCTCCGCTGGATGCTCATCCATCTCGTCGAGGAGACAGGACGGCACGCCGGGCACGCGGACATCGTGCGGGAGCTGCTGGACGGGACGAAGGGGTACTACTAGGCGGTGCCCGCACCGGCCGCCGCGCGGCCTGCTAGAACAGCGCGCTGTAGGCGTTCAGCGCGGGCTGCCCGCCCAGGTGGGCGTAGAGCACCGTGGAGTCCCGGCCGATCTCGCCCCGGGAGACCAGGTCGATCATCCCGGCCATCGACTTGCCCTCGTAGACCGGGTCGGTGACCATCCCCTCCGTGCGGGCCGCGAGGCGCATGGCCGCCAGGGTGGTCTCGTCGGGAACACCGTACGTGCCCGCGTGGTACCGCTCGTCGAGCTCGACGTCCGCCTCGGTCAACTCCCGTTCGACGCCGATGAGCTGCCCGGTGCGGTGGGCGATGCGGGCGATCTGGGTCCGGGTGGCGGCCGGTTTCGCCGAGGCGTCGACGCCGAGCACGCGCCGGGGCCGCCCGCCCGCCTCCTCCAGCGCGGCGAACCCGGCGACCATGCCGGCCTGGGTCGACCCGGTCACCGAGCACACCACGACGGTGTCGAAGAAGACGCCCAGCTCCCGTTCCTGCCGCACCACTTCGTGCGCCCAGGCGGCGAAGCCGAGACCGCCGAGCGGATGGTCGGAGGCCCCGGCCGGAATGGCGTACGGCTTGCCGCCCGACTCCTCGACCTCCCTGAGGGCCTGCTCCCAGCTCTCCTTGAACCCGATCCCGAACCCGGCCCGCACCAGCCGGACGTCGGCCCCGGCGAGACGGCTGATCAGGATGTTGCCGACCTTGTCGTACACGGCGTCCGGCCAGTCCACCCAGCTCTCCTGCACCAGCACGCACTTGAGCCCGGCCCGGGCGGCGACGGCGGCGACCTGGCGGGTGTGGTTGGACTGCACGCCGCCGATCGACACGAGCGTGTCGCAGCCCTGGGCGAGGGCGTCGGCGACCAGGTACTCCAGCTTGCGGGTCTTGTTCCCGCCGTAGGCGATGCCGGAGTTGCAGTCCTCCCGCTTCGCCCAGAGGGAGGCGCCGCCGAGGTGCGCGGTCAGGCGCTCCAGGGGGTGGACGGGCGAGGGCCCGAAGAGCAGCGGGTAACGCTCGTACGAGGACAGGGGCATGGGTCCCTCCGGGTGGGTGTCGGTCCGCCTCAGTCGGCGAGCTCTTCGAGGCTCCGCCAGATGTCCGCGGTGACGCGGACCGCCCCGGCCGCGTCACCGGCCGCGCAGGCGTCGATCAGCCGCTCGTGCAGCCCGGCCGAGCGGCAGCTGCCGCCCTCGCCGAAGCGGCGGCGCTCCAGCCGGCGGATGAGCGGGGTGTAGCGGGCGATCGTGGCGGCGGCCGCGCGGTTGCCGCTCACCCGGACGAGGACCTCGTGCAGGTCGTCGTCGGCGCGCAGGGCCGCGTCCACGTCCCCGGCGCGCACGGCCGCGGCGAACCGCTCGTTGGCGGCGCGCATCACGGCGAGGTCCGCGTCGGCGAGCCGGGGCACGGCGACCCGGGTCACCAGCTCGTGCAGGGCGCCGACCACCGCGGCGGCGTCCCGGACGTCGGCGGCCACGAGCGGGGTCACCCGGGTGTAGCTCTGCGGTTTGCTCTCCAGCAGCCCTTCGTCCACGAGCCGGGAGAACGCCTCCCTGACCGGCGCCCGGGACAGCCCGAGCCGCTCGGCGAGGTCGGCGTCGCGCACCACCGCGCCGGGTTCGATCTCCCCGGCCACGATGGCGTCCCGGATCGCCGCGTAGGCCCGGTCCCTGAGCAGGGTGCGGGGCACGGGCCGGATGGCTTGCATGAACTGAAATGTTAGATGTCAGTGCTCTGCCGAACAAGGGCGCCGTACGCCCAGCGTCGTAGGGCATGCGCCCGCATCCGTACGGACTCACCGGCAGGAGCGAACCGGTTCCGCTACCGCTTCTGCCGCTTCCACGGCCCGGTGATGGCGAGCAGGATTCCGGGCGTCTGGATGCTCGCGAAGAGGGTCCGGCCGTCGGGCGAGAAGGTGACGCCGGCGAACTCGCTGTACTCCGGTTCCCCGGGGGTGCCGATGTTCAGCTCGTTGCGGGCGATCGGGTACGTGCGTCCGCTGTCGGTCGCTCCGAACAGGTGCTGCACGCCCTCGCCGTCCTCGGCGATGACGAGCCCGCCGTACGGGGAGACGGTGATGTTGTCGGGGCCGTCGAAGGCGCCGTCGCGGGACGGGTCGGGGTTCACGCCCAGCAGGACCTTCAGCGTCAGCGTCCGGCGCTTGGGGTCGTAGAACCAGACCTGCCCGTCGTGCCGGACCGGGCTCTCCTCACGGGCGTAGGAGGAGACGAGGTAGGCGCCGCCGTCTGCCCACCACATGCCCTCCAGCTTGCGGGCGCGGGTGACCTCGCCGGCGCCGAACTGCTTGCGCACGGGGGTGGTGCGGGCGTCGCGGTCGGGTACGTCCACCCAGTCGACGCCGTAGACGGTGCCGATCCGCGTGGCGCGGGACAGGTCGTCGACGAACCGGCCGCCGGAGTCGTAGCACTTGGGCGCCTGGAGGACCCCGGCGTCGTCGGCGAGCGCGCGGAACCTCCCGGGACCGTGGGCGAAGCCCTGGGGCGGGCTCCAGCGGAAGAACAGGCCGTTGGGGTTCGCGGCGTCCTCGGTGAGGTAGGCGTGGCCGCGCCTGGGGTCGATGACGACGGCCTCGTGGTCGTAGCGGCCGAAGAACTTCAGCGGCTTGGGGTCGCGGTTGGCGCGCCGGTCGACGGGGTCGACCTCGAAGACGTAGCCGTGATCCCTGGTCATGCCGTTGGTGCCGGCCCGGTCGGAGTTCTCCTCGCAGGTGAGCCAGGTGCCCCACGGGGTGCGGCCGCCCGCGCAGTTGGTGGAGGTGCCGGCGATGCCCACCCATTCGGCGACCCGTCCGTCGGGGCGGAGCTCGACGACCGTGCAGCCTCCGGAGGCGGCGGGGTCGTAGACCAGGCCCTCGGCGAGCGGGACCGGGTGGGCCCAGTTGGCGCGAGGGCCCTTCAGCTCGTGGTTGTTGACGAGCAGGGTGGTGCCGCGCGGGCCGTCGAAGGCGGCGGTGCCGTCGTGGTTGGACGGCGTGAACTCACCCGTCTCCAGCCTCGTCCTGCCGCTGTACGTGATGATCCGGTACGAGAACCCGGCGGGCAGGGCGAGGATGCCCCGGGGGTCGGGCACGAGCGGCCCGTAGCCGGCCCCGTGCCGGGCGTCCGCCGCACCCTCCGCGCCGTCGGTGTCGTAGGACGCGAGGGCGTTCGGCGCGGTGGCGAGGGCGCCGACGCTGCCGGCCAGCGCGACACCGGCACCGGTGATCGCGGAGGTTCGGGCGAAGTCCCTGCGGGTGAGCGACATGGTGTCTCCTGTGACGGGATGCCGTGGAGGGTGGCGAACCTCGTTCGCCGACACCGTCCCGCTCACACGTGAACGAGGGCTGAACAACACCCCGCGGGCGCGGGGAACGGCGCGACAAGCCACGACGGCGCCGCACCCGCGGCCCCGGGGGTCAGCCCCCCTGCTGCGACCGCGCCTTGAACGCGGCCTTGCGCGCTTCCTTCGCCACCTTCTTGTCGGGATGCAGCCGCCCCATCGCCTCCAGCACATCGGCGGTGGCAGGGTGACCGACCCGCCACACCGCCGCGAAGAACCCGCTGTGCTGCTGCGCCAGCCCTTCGACCAGCGCCCGCAGTTCCTCGGAGTTCCCCTCCGCCGCCAGTTGCGCGGCCACCGTGTCGATGGTCAGCCAGTACACCATCGCCTCGGTCGGCGCGGGCACGTCCGCCGCGCCCTGCTCGGTCAGCCACACCCGGGCGAGCCCGCCCAGCTCGGCGTCGCCGAGCACCTCGCGCAGCGCCGGCTCGGCCGCCGGTCCCACCAGCGACAGGGCCTGCTGGCACCGCAGCCGGCGCAGCGGCGCCCCGGCGTCGGAGCCGCGGGCCGCCGCCAGCAGCTCCCGTGCCGCCGTGAGCGCTTCGCGCCGCCGCAGCCACTGCTCGGTCTCGGCCTGCGCCGCGGCCGGCGGGAACGCCGCCGTGCCGTCGAGCAGCGCGTCGGCCCCCTTGTCCGCGAGGTCCCCGACGGCCGGTGCCTCGAACCCGGCCTCCAGCAGCCGCGCCCGCATCCCGTACAGGCCGAGCGGGGTGAGCCGGACCATGCCGTAACGGGAGACGTCGGTGTCGTCCACGGGCCCGGCGGGCTCCTCGTCGGCGTCGATCATGAGCGCCTCGTCGACGGGCTGGTACTCCACGAGGCCCACCGGCTCCAGCATCCGGAACTGGTCGTCCAGGCGCATCATCGCGTCGGAGACCCGCTCCAGGACGTCGTTGGTGGGCTCGCCCATGTCGCCGGGCACGAGCACCGAGGCGGCCAGCGCCGGCAGCGGCACCGGAGCCCCGCCGGACGCGTCGCCGGCGGTCAGCAGGTAGAGGTTGCCGAGCACCCCGTCGAGGAACTCGGCCTCGGCCTCCGGGTCCCAGTCGAGGGCGGAGAGGTCGACCTCGCCGTCCGCGTCCAGCAGCCCGTCGAGGTCGGGCACGCTCGCGTCGGCGAGCACGGTCTCCACGGCCGCGAGCCACACGGCCAGCACGTCCTGCGGCGAGCCGCCGGTGAGCAGCGCGAGGTCCTCGCCCGCGCGGACGGTGCCCTCCTCCTCGTCGACGACCTCGACGAGCCCGGCGTCCACGGCCACCCGCCACGCCTCACTGGCGTCGGCGGCGGCGTCGTCCCCGCTCAGCCCGAGCAACTCGGCGGCGGCGGGCAACTGCTCGTCGACGAGCCCTCCCCCGGCGTCCACGCGGGTGTCCGGCCCGGCCCAGCGGGCGAGCCGGGCGGCCCGGGACAGCAAGGGTGTGGACAGCGCGTCGCGCGCCAGCTCCGCTTCGGGGTGCAGCCGCACCGGCGGCAGGGGGGAGCTGTCTGACATCGGCTTGTTTCTCCTAGCGCGCCTCAGGTGACTCAGCCGCTCAGCCTAGACGGATTTCCACCCATGCCGCCCACTTCATCTCCCCGTCGACTGCCGTACATGGCCGAAACCTTGACAAGTGACATGGACAGGCTGGAGATTGACGCGCGTAGAAGTCGGCGGACACTTGTTCACCGGACCTGCCCCACCAGCCATCCCACCACCGTCGTCTACGCGCGTCATACCGCCCGCCCCACAGGTAGCGGCAGACAGTCCGAGCACCACCCTCGTCCCGGCGCCCTGTCACGTCCCCGGAGGGAATCCCGTTGCCGAGCAAGTCCTCCGCGCGCCTCGCCGCGCTCACCGTCGCCGCCGCGTGCTCCGCGGCCTCCACGATCGTCCTCACCACCCCCGCACACGCCGAGCCGGTCCGCGTCCACGACATCCAGGGCAACACCCGGACGTCCCCGTACGCCGGCCGGCAGGTCACCGACGTGACCGGAATCGTCACCGGCGTCCGCGCCTACGGCTCCTCCCGCGGCTTCTGGATCCAGGACCCGAGTCCGGACGCCGACCCGGCGACCAGTGAGGGTGTCTTCGTCTTCACCAGCTCCACCCCGAAGGGCGTCGCCGTCGGCGACTCCGTCAAGGTCAGCGGCACCGTCTCGGAGTACGTCCCCGGCGGCACCGGCTCCGGCAACCAGGCCCTGACGGAGATCACCAAGCCGACGACCACGGTCCTGTCCAGCGGCAACCGACTGCCCGCCGCGACACCCGTCACGGCCCGGTCGGTCCCCGCCGCCTACACCCCCACGGGCGACACCGCGGCGAACGGCTCGATCAACGCCCTCCCCCTCCAGCCCGCGAAGTACGCCCTGGACTACTACGAGTCCCTGGAGGGCATGACCGTCAAGGTCGCCGACACCCGCGTGGTCGGCGCCACCGACCCGTACACCGAGCTCTGGGTGACGGTGAAGCCGCACGAGAACCGCACCGGCCACGGCGGTACGGTCTACGGCTCCTACGACGCCCAGAACACGGGCCGCCTGCAGATCCAGTCCCTCGGCTCGACGGCGGACTTCCCGAAGGCGAACGTCGGCGACACCCTCACGGGCACCACCGAAGGCCCCCTGGACTACAACCAGTTCGGCGGCTACACCCTGGTCGCGAGCGAACTCGGCACCCTGAGGAGCGCCGGTCTGCAGCGCGAGACCACCCGCAAGCAGCGCTCCTCGGAACTGGCCGTCGCGACCTACAACGTCGAGAACCTCGACCCGACGGACGACACGTTCGCCGCGCACGCCTCCGCGATCGTGAACAACCTGCAGTCGCCGGACATCGTGTCCCTGGAGGAGATCCAGGACAACAACGGCGCGAAGAACGACGGCACGGTCGCGGCCGACCAGACCCTGACGAAGCTGATCGACGCGATCGCCGCGGCCGGCGGCCCCCGCTACGACTGGCGCTCGATCGACCCGGCCGACGGCACCGACGGCGGTGAGCCCGGTGGCAACATCCGCCAGGCGTTCCTGTTCAACCCGGAGCGCGTCTCCTTCGCGGACCGCCCGGGCGGTGACGCCACGACGGCCACCGGTGTGACGAGGCTCCGCGGCAAGGCGCACCTGACACTGAGCCCCGGCCGCATCGCCCCCGCCGACGAGGCGTGGAAGAACAGCCGCAAGCCCCTGGCCGGCGAGTTCGTCTTCCGCGGCCGCACGGTCTTCGTGATCGCCAACCACTTCAACTCCAAGGGCGGCGACCAGGGCCTGACCTCCCAGTACCAGCCGCCGTCCCGCAGCTCCGAGACGCAGCGCCACCGGCAGGCCACCCTGGTCAACGCCTTCGTCAAGGACATCCTCGACACCCAGAAGAACGCGGACGTCGTCACGCTCGGCGACATCAACGACTTCGAGTTCTCCCGGACCGCCGAGCTCCTGGAGGGCCGGGGCGAACTCTGGTCGGCGATCAAGTCCCTGCCGCGCGGCGAGCGTTACTCGTACGTCTACCAGGGCAACAGCCAGGTCCTCGACCAGATCCTGATCAGCCCGTCGATCCGCCGCGGCTGCGACTTCGAGTACGACAGCGTGCACGTCAACGCGGAGTTCCACGACCAGATCAGCGACCACGACCCGCAGGTCCTGCGGTTCCGCCCCTGACACGGCGAGGGCCGGCCGAACACGGCGTTCGGCCGGCCCGCCCTCAGGGCACCAGCCCGAGGACGTGGTCGTACCGCCGGACGGAGCCGCTCTCCAGCAGGCCCGGCCAGTTCCGCACCCGCTTCCACCGCTCGGTCGCCGAGCCGATCCCGTCCCCCGGTGCGGCCAGGGCGTCGATGTGTGCCTGGGCGCTTTCCCACTCGGCGTAGTTGAGCACGCGGGTGCCGTCCGTACTGAGGTGGAAGTGGGCGGAGATCCCACCGGGATGCTGTTTTGGATCGCTCTCCAGGGCCTCGAACACCGCGTCGACCCAGGCACGCTGCCGCTCCGCGTCGGGCCCGTCGAACCGGACGTCGACGATCACGACACATCCCGGGACGGCCCCGCCCTCCCGCCGCGCACTGCGGTAGTGCCGGTACCGCCCGAGCCACACCCGCTCGATCCCCGGCACGGCCGTGTCGATCTCGTCGACGCGCTCCTGCCGGTGGGTCTTCACGAACGCCTCGTAGGCCTGCTCGCTGCGCCACTGCGCGTAGTGCAGCAGGCCGTCCCCGTCGTGCCCGGCGTACACGTGGTACCCCAGCAGGTCGCCGGCCGGCCAGGGCCGCCGCTCCCACGCCCGCGCGATCGCGTCCACGGCCAGCCGCTGCCGCTCGGGGGTCCCGACCCGCCAGGTGCTGAAGAAGGGAGCACCGATCCGGGGGTCGGTGAGATCCGGATGCCGTTCGGTCCGCCGGGCCATGGGAACACTCCAGTCGTGTAGGCCGATCGCTATGCCCTCACCTTCCGACCTCGACCGAACTTGAGGTCAAGTGGCTGCGGCGAAAGCCGGGACGGCCCGCACCCGCGGGACGGCGTAAGGGGACGTGCCGGGGGTCCGCCCGCAGCGGTTGGCGCGTCAACGGGGAGTCAGTCGGCACGCAACTCGATCGCGCCGTTCCGAGGACGGACACCCCCCGGCGCGGCCGCGACCACCCCCGGCGCGCAGGCGCACGCGCCCCACCGCGGTCAGGCGAAGACCCGGCCCGCACCGGGGAGAGACGAAGACACGGCCGAGGAAGACCCGGCCCTCACCGCGAAGAGATGTGCCCGTGCGCCTTCCACCGCGCGACCCCGACAGCCACCACGACCCCCGCCGCCCCGGCCATCAGCACCGGCTTGGGATGCCGCAACCCGGCCTGCACCGCGGTCCGCACCGGCCGGGGCCCCACCTGCGCGGCCCGGTCCTGCACGGAGTGCCCCGCCTGCGCCGCGCTGCTGCGCAACTGCACCGTCATCGCCCCGGCCTTGTCCCGGAGGTCGGCGGCCCGTGCCAGCGCACGCCCCTTCACATCGGCCTTCCCGGCCAACTCCTGCACCGTGTTCCCGAGTTCGCCGCGCGTCCGCTCGATCTGACGCCGCAGTTCGTCGGGCCCCTTCGCGCCACCCGTCGGCTCCGTCATCGGTGCGCCCTTTCCCTGATCTCCTCGACATCCGCCTTCACACTGCCGATCGTCCGCTCAGGCGTGGGCGGCGCGGCCCGCCGCAGCTGCCCACGGCCCAGCGCGGCCAGCACCGCCGCGATCACGAACAGCACCCCCGTCACGATCAGCGCGGCGGCCCACACGGGCAGCACCAGCGAGAGCGCGGCGGCGCCCGTCCCGGCCAGCGCGAGGAACCCGGCGTAGGCGACGGCACCCGCGGCCCCGAGCAGTCCACCGCCGCGCCCCGCCCGCCGCCCCTTCTCGGCCAGCTCCTCCTTCGCCAGCGCCACTTCCTGCCGCACCAGCCGAGAAAGCTGTTCCGCGGCCTGCCCGACGAGTTCGCCCACGGAGTGGTGCTCGTCGCGCACGGCCCGATGATCCATCGTCCCGGTCACGGTTCCGCCTCCTCTCGAAGCAGGAACCCCCGAGTACCCGGCCCCCCTGCGGCTACCCCTGCGGGCCGGCCGAGTCCCCCCGCTGCCCGAGCCGTGCCAGCTGCGTCTGGAACCAGTCGAGCCGCGCCTGCAACAGCGCGGCCTCCGCCACGAGTTCGGGCACGCCCAGCCCGTCCGCCGCCTCGATCCCGGCCGGCACCGTACCCGCGCCCCCACCGCCGGGCGCGCTACCACCCGCGCCGACGACACGCACCCCGTGACCCGCCAGCCGGGCGAACCGGCCGAGCGACACCGAGACCCGCCCCCGCGCACACGCCGCGCACGCGGGCGCCAGCCCCCGCCACCCGGCCCGCCCCCATCCGGCATCGGCCAGCACCCGCGCGCCCGCCCCGCAGCCGCACATCCCCACCGTCACGACCCGCACCCGCTGCCGCGCGTACCGGAACCCCCGCTCGAAGCGGATGTAGGCCCCGAGGACGGACACCTCCAGCAGCACGGCGGCCCGGTGCTCGGCGGTGCACAGCAGCGCCTCGGCGGCGGACCGGTCGTGCACGCAGTGGAAGCCGCAGTCGCAGCGGCGGTGCGGCGCCCGGTGCCGCAGCCCGTACACACAGGCAGCCTCGGCCACCACGCCGTACGGCAGCGCACCGCCCAGCGACACACCGGTGAACCCGGCCCCGGCGCCGTCCTGGGACAGCACCGGGTGGGCGATCTTGTATCCGGTCGGCGGCTCCGTCGGACGCTCCGAGGGAAGCCGCAGCCTCATCGGACGACCGGAACCTCTTCGACCACCGCAGCCTCGCGGACCTCGGCGCCCTCGGCGGTCCCGTCGGCCCGCAGCTGCTCGAAGTCCTGGCCGGACCCCTGGTCCAAGCCCTCGCCCCGCCCCTCCGGCTGCTCCTCCGCGATCCCCGTGGCCAGTGCCTTGCCGAGCTTCATGACGCCTCCCAGGACATCCGTCGCCGACCGTCCTGGCCATGGTGACGCATCGACACCCGGCTGGGAAGAACACCTTCGATCAAGCAAAACTTATCAATACACGGTACCAAAACTAAGTAGAGCTACACGATGATCCCGCCGACACTACCCCCATGACCCCACCGCGCACGTCCCCCTTCGGCCGCACGCTCTGCGCCATGATCACCCCGTTCACCGACTCCGGCGCCCTGGACCTGGACGGCGCCCGGCAGCTCGCCGCCCACCTGGTCGCGAACGGCTGCGACGGCCTCGTCCTCTCCGGTACCACGGGCGAGTCCCCGACCACCACGGACGCCGAGAAGTCCGCCCTGATCAGCGCCGTCCGCGAGGCCGTGGCCGGCAGCGCGACGATCGTCGCGGGCATCGGCACCGCCGACACCCGCCACACCGCCGAACTGGCCCGGGAGGCCGAGAAGGCGGGCGCGGACGGTCTGCTGGTGGTGGCGCCGTACTACAGCCGGCCCCCGCAGGACGCCGTCGAAGCCCACTTCCGCGAGATCGCCGGCACCACCGGACTCCCGGTGATGCTCTACGACATCCCGGCCCGCACCGGCATCCGCGTCGAGGCCGAGACGCTCCTCCGCCTCGCGGACCACCCCCGGATCGTCGCCGTCAAGGACTGCTCCGCCGACTTCCTGGCCGCGCAGAAGGTCCTGGCCCGCACGGACCTGGCGTACTACGCGGGCTGCGACGAACACGACCTCGCGCTGTACGCCGTGGGCGGCGCGGGCTACGTCAGCACGGTGGCCAACGTGATCCCGGGACACCTGCGAGCCGTGCTGGACGCCTTCGACGCGGGCGACACGGCACAGGCCGCCCGCCTCCAGCAGCGGGCCACTCCCCTCATCGAGGCGATGATGTCGGCGGGCCTGCCGGGGGCCGTGACCGCCAAGTCGCTGCTCACCGCTCAGCGCCTCCCCGCGGGCCCGGTCCGCGCACCCCTGCGCCCCGCCGACCGCGCCACGGCCGACGGCCTGCTCTCGCTCCACAGGGACCTGATCAGCGGGTGATCACCGCTCGGCCACCATCGTTCCCTCTTCCCCCGGGGGCTCGCGCGGGAAAAAAGGGACGGCCCGTGCCGCAGGTGTCTGCGGCACGGGCCGTCCCGTCGGTGCGAGGCCGGTGCCTCCCGGTCTCAGTTCCAGGCGTACCCGTCCCCGAGGAGCAGCGTGTGCTCCAGCACGTCCTCCGCCGGGTCGTCGATCTGCCCGACGTTGACGTTGACCAGACCGACCCGGTGGCCGTTGTGCGAGTCCTTGTTGGTCTCGTCGGCGTGCGCGGCACCCGCCGGCAGCCAGGACACCGCCAGCACTGCGACGGTCCCCACCACCGAGCGCACCACGCCCCGCCCCCGCTCGTTCCTCATGCCCCGGTCCTCGTTTCGTCGGTTCGGCTTCTGATCGGACGCTGCGTCCACCCGTTCATCTGCCGAAACGACCACGAGGTCACGCCGGGTACCTCGTACGGGTTGTCAGTTGTGGCTGTGCAGGATCTCGTTCAGGCCGCCCCACACCGCGTTGTTCGGCCGGGCCTCGACGGTGCCGGTGACCGAGTTGCGGCGGAAGAGGATGTTGGAGGCGCCGGACAGCTCGCGGGCCTTGACGATCTGGCCGTCGGGCATGGTGACCCGGGTGCCGGCGGTGATGTACAGGCCGGCCTCGACGACGCACTCGTCGCCGAGCGCGATGCCGACGCCCGCCTCGGCGCCGACCAGGCACCGCTCGCCGATGGAGATGATCACGTTGCCGCCGCCGGACAGCGTCCCCATGGTCGACGCGCCGCCACCGATGTCGGAGCCGTCGCCGACCACGACACCCGCCGAGATACGGCCCTCGACCATCGACGTGCCGAGCGTGCCGGCGTTGAAGTTGACGAAGCCCTCGTGCATGACGGTGGTGCCCTCGGCGAGGTGCGCGCCGAGCCGGACCCGGTCGGCGTCGCCGATGCGGACGCCCTTGGGGGCCACGTAGTCGGTCATGCGGGGGAACTTGTCCACGGAGGTCACCTGGAGGTGCAGGCCCTCGGCACGGGCGTTCAGCCGGACCTTCTCCAGGTCGTCGACGGCGACCGGGCCCAGCGAGGTCCAGGCGACGTTGGCGAGGTGGCCGAAGATGCCCTCCAGGCTCTGGCCGTGCGGCTTGACCAGGCGGTGGGAGAGCAGGTGCAGGCGCAGGTAGGTGTCGTGCGCGTCGATCGGCTTCTCGTCGAGCGAGGCGATGACCGTGCGGACCGCGACCACTTCGACGCCCCGGCGGGCGTCCGGGCCGATCGCCGCGGTGGCGCCACCCCCGAGCAGTTCCGCGGCACGCTCGGCGGACAGCCGCTCGGTGCCGGACGGGCCGGGCGCGTCGGCCAGCTCGGGCGCGGGGAACCAGGTGTCGAGAACGGTGCCGTCGGCGGCGATCGTGGCGAGGCCGGCGGCCACGGCGCCGGTGGTGCGAGGAGCAGTCGTGTCGGTCATGAGGGCAACCTAACCGGCGGACACGGGTCGATGCGAACCGGTGTCCGCACGTCTCACGAGCCGGTCGCCGTCGCCCACGCCCGAGCCCCCCTCGGCAGCGGCGGACACCCCACCGGCACGCCTCTTCCCGACGGACACCGCACCGACCGGGCCCCGTCGCCCGTCCCCCTGCGAACGCCGGCCGCCGAACGCCGTCGCCCTCGAACGCCAGTCGCCGAACGTCCGCCCACGAACGCCCAGCCCATGAGGCGCCCGCCCAGGAATACCCCCTCACTACTCCCGGGACGCCCCCGCCAGCACCCGCCCCAGCACCTCCCGCGCGTACGCCTCGTCGTACGGCGCCCCGGTCAGCAGCACCTGGAGGCAGATCCCGTCGACGACCGCCACCAGGGCCCGCGCGGTGACGGGATCCGTATGCCGGGACAGCTGCTCGGCGACGCCCTCGGCCCACTCGGCGGCGACGGCCCGCAGGGCGGGCCGGCGCAGCGCGGCCAGGTACAGCTCGTATTCCAGCTCCACCCCCGTGCGGTCACCGGAGAGCCACTGCCCGATCCAGGTGGCGAGTGCGGCGGCCGGGTCGGTCCAGGCGTCGTCCATGTCAGCGCACGAGGCGATCACCTTGGCGAAGCCCTCGTTGGTCTGCCGCAGTGCGGCGACCAGCAGTTCGTCGAGGGTCTTGAAGTGGTACGTCGTGGAACCGAGCGGCACGTCGGCCTCGGCGGCCGCGGTGCGGTGGCTCAGCCCGGCGATGCCCTTCGAGCCGACGACCCGGATCGCCGCGTCGATGATCCGCTGCCGGCGCTCGGGGTCGTGCCGCCGGGGCATCAGTGCGCACCTCCCAGGTTCAGCACGACGACGCCGAGGATGATCAGCGCGATCCCGGCGGCCTTGGCGACGGTCATCCCCTCGCCCAGGAGGACGATGCCGATCGTGGCGATGGCGGCGGTGCCGACCCCGGCCCAGATGGCGTAGGCCGTGCCGACGGAGACGGTCTTCAGTGTCTGCGCGAGCAGCGCGAAGGAGACCACGTAGCCGAGGAGCGTGAGCAGGGAGGGCCCGATCTTGCTGAACCCGTCGCTGTACTTCATGGCGGTGGTCGCGGCCACCTCGGCGATGATGGCGCCGGCCAGCAGCAGATAACCCATGTGTACGAGCGTACACAGTATCTGTACAGGCGTACACAGGAGTGGTACGGACCTGCGGACAACGGCTTGATATCGCCGGGAAACCGCTCTCAGCAAACGAGCCACCGGCCTCTCACCTGTCCACTACGGTGTCACCGATCGCCCACCGGGCCACCACGACTGCGCCGCCGTCAGAGGTGCCCCGCCGGAGGAAGCGCGCATGTCGGAAGAGAAGTCCCGCCCGCCCCAGGACCGTCCCTGGGAGAGCGGCTGGGCCCCGGACACCACGCGTGCCCCGGGTACGCGACGGCTCTGGCTGGCGGGTGCGCTGGCCCTGGCCACGATCACCGCGTGCGTCACGGCCGTCACCGTGATGGACGAATCCGAGGAGCCGGCCCACCGGGCGGCGGAACCGACCACCCTCGGCGGCTCGGCCCCGGGCGGCCTGATCTCCTTCGCGACGCCCTCCGAGGGCGGCACCGCGACACCCGGCGCGGGCCGCGCCCGCCCGTCCCCCACCCCGGCGAGCAGCGCTCCCAGCGTCACGCCGAGTCCCCGCCCCTCCGCCAACGCCCCCGAGCCGCCGCCGAAGGCGTCCACCGCTCCTTCGAAGCGCCCGAAGCCCCCGGCCTCCCCCGGCATATCCATCCGCGCGGTCGACTTCCCCGACCGCTACTGGCGGGTGCGCGACGGCTCCGTGCTCCTCGACCGGATCGGCTCGGGTTCCGAGCAGCGCGAAGACGCCACCTTCCGGCGCGTCACCGGCCTCTCCGACTCCTCCTGCCACTCGTTCACCACGTCGGACGGCCGCCACCTGCGCCACCGTGGCTTCGTCCTGGTCGCGGACAGGGACGACGGCTCGCCCCTGTTCCGCCAGGACGCCACGTTCTGCCCCCGCGTCTGGTCCCCGTCGGGAACGCTCTCGCTGGAGTCGGCCAACTACCCGGGGCGCTTCCTGCGGCACCGCGACTTCCAGCTCCGGCTGGACCCCTACGAGCACAGTCACCAGTACCGCTCGGACGCGTCGTTCCAGATCGTGTCCGGGCTGGACTGAGCATGCGTGAGGGCGGCACCCGGGAAGGGTGCCGCCCTCACGTACGTCAGACGGATCTCAGACGTTGAACCCGAGCGCCCGAAGCTGCTCCCGCCCATCGTCCGTGATCTTGTCCGGGCCCCACGGCGGCATCCAGACCCAGTTGATGCGCAACTCGTTGACGAGGCCGTCCGTGGCGGACTTGGCCTGGTCCTCGATGACGTCCGTCAGGGGGCAGGCCGCCGACGTGAGGGTCATGTCGACCGTGGCCACGTTCGAGTCGTCGATGTGGATGCCGTAGATCAGGCCCAGGTTGACGACGTCGATGCCCAGTTCGGGGTCCACGACGTCCATCAGGGCCTCACGGAGTTCCTCCTCCGAGGCCGGCTTCATCTCCACGGTCTCGCTCATGCCGTCGTCTCCTTCTCGGCGTCGGCTCCGCCCAGTACCTGGGCCGTCGCGTCCTTCCAGGCCATCCAGCTCAGCAGGGCGCACTTGACCCGGGCCGGGTATTTCGACACCCCGGCGAACGCGACCGCGTCCTCCAGGATGTCCTCCATCGCGTCGTCGGGCTCGAGCTTCCCCTTCGACTGCATCAGCTCCAGGAAGGTCTCCTGGATCTTCCGCGCGTCGGAGAGCTCCTTGCCCACGAGGAGGTCGTTCAGCACGGACGCGCTCGCCTGGCTGATCGAGCAGCCCTGGCCCTCGTACGAGACGTCCTCGATCGTCGTGCCGTCGTACTTCACGCGCAGCGTGATCTCGTCGCCGCACGTCGGGTTGACGTGGTGCACCTCGGCGTCGCCATCCCGCAAGCCCCGCCCGTGCGGGTTCTTGTAGTGGTCCAGGATGACTTCCTGGTACATGGAGTCCAGCTTCACGGTCTCAGCTCACGCCCTTCAGCCGAAGAAGTTCCGAACGTGCTCCAGGCCGTCGACCAGCGCATCGATCTCGGCCGGCGTGGAGTACAGATAGAACGACGCTCGCGTGGTCGCAGGAATTCCGTACCGCAGGCAGACCGGCCGTGCGCAGTGGTGTCCGACCCGGACCGCGATGCCCTGTTCGTCCAGGACCTGGCCCACGTCGTGCGGGTGGATGTCGCCGAGGGTGAAGGAGATCGCAGCGCCGCGCTCCTCGGCCGTGGTCGGGCCGATGATGCGCAGGTCGGGGACCTCCAGCAGCCGCTTGACCGCGTACTCGGTGAGCGCGTGCTCGTGGGCGAGGATCTTGTCCATGCCGATCGAGTTGAGGTAGTCGATCGCCGCGCCGAGACCGACCGCCTGGGCGATCGGGGGCGTGCCCGCCTCGAACTTGTGCGGGGCCGGGGCGTACGTCGACGAGTGCATCGACACCGTCTCGATCATCTCGCCGCCGCCGAGGAACGGAGGCAGGTCCTCCAGCAGTTCCTGGCGGCCCCACAGGACGCCGATGCCGGTCGGGCCGCACATCTTGTGGCCGGTGAAGGCCACGAAGTCGGCCTGCAGGGCCTGCACGTCCAGCGGCATGTGCGGGGCGGCCTGGGAGGCGTCGACGCAGACCAGGGCGCCGACCTCCTGGGCGCGGCGCACGATCGCCTCGACCGGGTTCTGGGTGCCGAGGATGTTGGAGACCAGCACGAAGGAGACGATCTTCGTCTTCTCGGTGATGATCTCGTCGATGTTCGACAGGTCCAGGCGGCCGTCGTCGGTGAGGCCGAACCACTTCAGCTTCGCGCCCGTGCGCTGCGCGAGCAGCTGCCACGGCACGATGTTGGAGTGGTGCTCCATCTCCGTGATGACGATCTCGGTCTCGGCGTCCACGCGGTAGGGCTCGTCGGCCCAGCCCAGCATGTTCGCCACGAGGTTGAGCGACTCGGAGGCGTTCTTGGTGAAGATCACCTCGTCGCGCGAGGGCGCGTTGATGAAGTCCGCGACCTTGTCGCGCGCGCCCTCGTACAGCGCCGTGGCCTCCTCGGCGAGCACATGCACACCGCGGTGGACGTTGGCGTTGTAGCGCTCGTAGTACTCACTGAGTGCGTCCAGCACCTGGCGCGGCTTCTGGCTGGTGGCCGCGTTGTCCAGGTACACGAGCTTCTGGCCGTCGTGGACCTGGCGGTCCAGGATGGGGAAGTCCTTGCGGATCGCCTCGGTGTCGAGGAGGCCCGGCAGCTGTGTCACGCGGATGCGCCACCCTTCGTGTAAACCTCGTAGCCCTCGTTCTCCAGCTTGTCGGCGAGCTCGGCGCCACCGGACTCGACGATCCGGCCGCCCGAGAAGACGTGGACGTGATCGGGCTTGATGTAGCGCAGGATGCGCGTGTAGTGGGTGATCAGCAGCGTGCCGACCTCGCCCGTCTCGCGGACGCGGTTCACGCCCTCGGACACGACGCGCAGGGCGTCGACGTCCAGGCCGGAGTCGGTCTCGTCGAGGATCGCGACCTTCGGCCGGAGCAGCTCCAGCTGGAGGATCTCGTGACGCTTCTTCTCACCGCCGGAGAAGCCCTCGTTGACGTTGCGCTCGGCGAAGGCGGGGTCCATGTTGAGGCGCTCCATGGCCTCCTTGACCTCCTTCACCCAGGTGCGCAGCTTGGGGGCCTCGCCGCGGATGGCGGTGGCGGAGGTGCGCAGGAAGTTGGACACGGAGACGCCGGGGACCTCGACCGGGTACTGCATGGCGAGGAACAGGCCGGCGCGGGCGCGCTCGTCGACGGACATCTCCAGGACGTCCTCGCCGTCGAGGGTGACGGTGCCGCCGGTGATCGTGTACTTGGGGTGACCCGCGAGGGAGTAGGCGAGGGTCGACTTGCCCGAGCCGTTGGGGCCCATGATGGCGTGCGTCTCGCCCTGCTTCACGGTGAGGTCGACACCCTTGAGGATTTCCTTCGTGCCGTTCTCGACCTCGACGGTGACGTGCAGGTCTCGGATTTCAAGCGTAGCCATGGGTGCCTCAGGACTCCTGGGTGAGGGAGACGAGCACGTCGTCCCCATCGATCTTTACGGGGTATACGGGGACGGGGCGCGTCGCCGGAAGGGCGTCGGGCTTGCCGGAACGGAGGTCGAAGCGCGAGCCGTGCAGCCAGCACTCGATGTGGCAGTCGTCGACCTCGCCCTCCGACAGGGAGACGTTCGCGTGCGAGCAGATGTCGTGGATCGCGAACACCTCGCCCTCGGTCTGCACGATGGACACGGGCGTGCCGTCGAGTTCCACCCGCTTGGGGGTGTCCTCCTCCAGCTCGCCCAGTCCGCAGGCGCGTACGAAGGTCATGCGACCGCCGCCTCCAGCTCCTCCTCGATCTTGGCGATCAGGCGCTCCTCGATGTCGGGCACGCCGATCTGCTGGACCAGTTCGGCGAAGAAGCCGCGGACCACCAGGCGGCGGGCGTCGATCTCGGGGATGCCGCGCGCCATCAGGTAGAAGAGCTGCTCGTCGTCGAAGCGGCCGGTCGCCGAGGCGTGGCCGGCGCCGACGATCTCGCCGGTCTCGATCTCCAGGTTCGGCACGGAGTCCACGCGCGCGCCGTCCGTGAGGACCAGGTTGCGGTTCATCTCGTACGTGTCGGTGCCCTCGGCCTTGGCCTCGATCAGCACGTCGCCGATCCACACCGCGTGGGCGTCGTCGCCCTGGAGGGCGCCCTTGTAGACGACGTTCGACTTGCAGTGCGGGACGTTGTGGTCGACCAGGAGGCGGTGCTCCTGGTGCTGGCCCCGGTCGGTGAAGTACAGGCCGAACAGCTCGGCCTCGCCGCCGGGCCCGGTGTACTGCACGCGCGGGTGGAGCCGGACGAGGTCGCCGCCGAAGGTGACGACGACGGACTTGAAGGAGGCGTCGCGGCCGACGAGCGCGTTGTGCTGCGCGACATGGACGGCCTTGTCGTCCCAGTCCTGCACGGAGACGACGGTGAGCTTGGCGCCGTCGCCCAGCAGGTAGTCGACGTTCGCGGCGAGCACCGCGTCACCGGTGTGGTCGATGACCACGACGGCCTCGGCGAAGGCGCCCAGCTCGATCACCTGGTGGCCGAAGGCGGTGCCGCCCTCACCGTGCACGGCGATGCGGATGGGCTCGGTGAGGACGGTCTCCTTGGGCACGGTCACGACCGAGGCCTTCTCGAACGCCGAGTAGGCCTGGGCGGCGACACGGTCCGCCGGGACGCCGGCCCTGCCGAGCCGCGCGTCGTCGCGGCCGACGGCCTCGACGGTGACGCCCTCGGGGGCCTGGACCTCGACCTTCACACCGTTGCCGGTGGCGACGGCGGTGCCGTCGTGCAGGCCGCGCAGGCGCTCCAGCGGGGTGAACCGCCACTCCTCCTCGCGGCCGTGCGGGACCGGGAAGTCCGCGACGTCGAAGGACGGCGGCGCGCTCATGCGCGTGGCGACGGTCGACTCCGCGGCGACCGCGATCGAGCCCGCGGTGGTGGATCCCACGGGTGGGGGTCCCCCCGCCGGAGCGTAACCGGAGGTGGGGGAGTTCTGGGCCTCAGCCATGGCTGTCGTAGTGCTCGCTTTCCTGAATGGGACGTCTGCTGTCGAGGGGGCGGGTCAGCCGACCGCGCCTTCCATCTGCAGCTCGATCAGCCGGTTGAGCTCCAGCGCGTACTCCATGGGGAGCTCCTTGGCGATGGGCTCGACGAAGCCGCGCACGATCATCGCCATCGCCTCGAACTCGCTCAGACCGCGGCTCATCAGGTAGAAGAGCTGGTCCTCGGAGACCTTGGAGACGGTCGCCTCGTGGCCCATGGACACGTCGTCCTCGCGGACGTCCACGTAGGGGTAGGTGTCCGAGCGGGAGATGGTGTCGACGAGCAGCGCGTCGCACAGGACGTTGGACTTCGAGCCGTGGGCACCCTCGCCGATCTCGACGAGACCGCGGTAGGAGGTGCGGCCGCCGCCGCGCGCCACGGACTTCGACACGATGTTCGACGACGTGTTCGGCGCCATGTGGACCATCTTGGAGCCGGCGTCCTGGTGCTGGCCCTCGCCCGCGAAGGCGATGGACAGCGTCTCGCCCTTGGCGTGCTCGCCCATCAGGTAGACGGCCGGGTACTTCATCGTCACCTTGGAGCCGATGTTGCCGTCGATCCACTCCATGGTCGCGCCCTCGTACGCCACGGCGCGCTTGGTGACCAGGTTGTAGACGTTGTTCGACCAGTTCTGGATGGTCGTGTAGCGGCAGCGGGCGTTCTTCTTGACGATGATCTCGACGACCGCGGAGTGCAGCGAGTCCGACTTGTAGATCGGGGCGGTGCAGCCCTCGACGTAGTGCACGTAGGCACCCTCGTCGACGATGATCAGGGTCCGCTCGAACTGGCCCATGTTCTCCGTGTTGATGCGGAAGTAGGCCTGGAGCGGGATCTCCACGTTGACGCCCGGCGGCACGTAGATGAAGGAGCCGCCCGACCACACGGCGGTGTTCAGCGCGGCGAACTTGTTGTCACCGGCGGGGATGACGGTCCCGAAGTACTCCTTGAAGAGCTCCGGGTGCTCCTTCAGCGCGGTGTCGGTGTCGAGGAAGATGACGCCCTGCTCCTCCAGGTCCTCGCGGATCTGGTGGTAGACGACCTCCGACTCGTACTGCGCGGCGACACCGGCGACGAGGCGCTGCTTCTCCGCCTCCGGGATGCCGAGCTTGTCGTACGTGTTCTTGATGTCCTCGGGCAGGTCCTCCCAGGACTCCGCCTGCTTCTCCGTGGAGCGCACGAAGTACTTGATGTTGTCGAAGTCGATGCCGGAGAGGTCCGAGCCCCAGCTCGGCATGGGCTTCTTCTCGAACAGGCGCAGGCCCTTGAGGCGGAGCTTGGTCATCCACTCCGGCTCGCTCTTCTTGGAGGAGATGTCCCGGACGACGTCCTCGCCCAGGCCTCGGCGGGCCGACGCACCGGCCTCGTCCCGGTCGGCCCAGCCGTATTCGTACTTGCCCAGGCCCTCGAGCTCAGGGTGGGCAGTCTCCGTGGGGAGAGTCATGCGGGGTTCCTCCCGGCCGTGCTTGCAGATGCGTTGTGGGAAATCTTGGGGATGAACGTGGTGCAGACGCCGTCGCCGTGGGCGATGGTGGCGAGCCGCTGTACGTGCGTACCGAGCAGCTCCGCGAAAAATTCCGTCTCCGCCTCGCACAGCTGCGGGAACTGCTCGGCGACGTGGGCGACCGGGCAGTGGTGCTGGCACAGCTGCTCACCCTTCTGCGGGTGGGGCGCGCTGCGCGCGGTAGCAGCGTACCCGTCCGCGCTCAGGGCCTTGGCCAGCGCTTCGGTCCGCTTCTCGGGCGGGGCGGCCTCGACCGCCCGGCGGTAGACACCCGCCTGGGCGGCGATCCGCGCGCGGGCGAAGGCGGCGATCGCCTCGCTGCCGCCCTCGCGGTCGGCGATCCAGCGCAGCGCGTCCGCCGCGAGCTTGTCGTAGGACTGGTCGAAGGCGTCCCGGCCGCAGTCCGTCAGGGCGAACACCTTGGCCGGCCGGCCGCGGGTGCGCGCGCCGTAGACCCGCTGCTCGCGGGCCTCCACGACGCCGTCGCCCGCGAGGGCGTCGAGGTGCCGGCGTACGGCCGCCTGCGTGAGGCCCAGCCGCTCGGCGAGCTCCGCGACGGTCGAGGGGCCGTGGTCCAGGATGGATCGCGCGACGCGGTTGCGGGTGGACCGCTCACCGGTCGCGAGCTCCTCCTGCGGTGCCCCCGTGGGGGTCTCCCGGGCCTCGCCGACGTTTTTCACAACGCCATTGTTGCGTAATTCCTCTGGACCGGGCAAGCCGCGTCCGGCTCGCCCGACGGTGCCCTGCGTCACTTAGGCATACCTAATCCGACCTGCGGAAACGATCTCTGATCGATCGAACCGGTGGCATCGGGCAGCCGCTTCGGGGAGACTCCGGCATCATGGCCACATCCCCTCCCACCGGCCCACTCGTCACCCGCGACACCCTGCGCGCCCAGGTGCGCGAGCTGGGTGTGCGGCCCGGCGAGACCCTCCTCGTGCACTCCTCGCTCAGTGCCCTCGGCTGGGTCAACGGCGGCGCCGTCGCGGTCGTGCGTGGACTGCTCGACGCGCTCGGCCCCACCGGCACGCTGGTGGTCCCCACACAGACCGGCGAACTCTCCGACCCCGCCCTGTGGAGCAACCCTCCCGTGCCCCCGGAGTGGTGGGCGGACATCCGCGCCACGATGCCCGCCTACGACCCGCTCATCACGCCCAGCCGCGGCGTCGGCGTCGTCCCGGAGACCGTGCGCACCTGGCCCGGCGCCCTGCGCAGCGCGCACCCGCAGACCTCGTTCGCGGCGCTCGGGCCGCGCGCCGCGGAGATCGTCGAGGGGCACGCCAGCGACTGCCGGCTCGGCGAGCGCAGCCCGCTGGCGAAACTGGAGGCCATGGACGCCCGGGTCCTGCTGCTCGGCGCCGGCTACGCCTCCTGCACCAGCTTCCACCTCGCCGAGTACCGGATCCCGTCCCCCCGCGTGGCCGTCGGCCGTCCTGGCCGGGACGGCTGGGAGACCGTGACCGAGGTGTCCATCAGCTCGGACCGTTTCGACGAACTGGGCTACGACTTCGAGCGGGACCGTCCCGTCGTGCGCGGCAAGGTCGGGGCGGCCGAGGCGCGGCTGTTCCCGGTGAAGGACGCGGTGGCCTACGCCGAGCGGTGGCTGGCGACGCACCGGCCGCGCGAGGAGGAGTAGCCGCACCCCCCGCCCCGGACCTCCGGCCGCGTACCTAGACTCTGGAGTCATGCGAAGCGAGCCCGTGGTCCAGGTCCAGGCCCTGGTGAAGCGGTACGGCACGAAGACCGCGGTGGACGGGCTGGACCTGGTGGCCCACCAGGGCGTGACCGCCGTGCTCGGACCCAACGGGGCGGGCAAGACGACCACGATCGAGACCTGCGAGGGGTACCGGAAGCCGGACTCCGGCACGGTGCGCGTCCTGGGCCTGGACCCGGTGAGGCGGTCCCGGGACCTGCGGCCCCGCATCGGCGTGATGCTGCAGTCCGGCGGCGTCTACTCGGGCTCCCGCGCCGACGAGATGCTCCGGCACGTGGCGAAGCTGCACGCCCACCCCCTGGACGTGGACGCCCTCATCGAACGCCTCGGCCTCGGCTCGTGCGGCCGTACGACGTACCGGCGGCTGTCGGGCGGGCAGCAGCAGCGGCTCGCCCTCGCCATGGCCGTGGTCGGCCGCCCCGAGCTGGTGTTCCTGGACGAGCCGACCGCCGGCCTCGATCCGCAGGCCCGCCGCGCCACCTGGGACCTGGTCCGGGACCTGCGCGCCGACGGTGTCTCCGTGATCCTCACCACGCACTACATGGACGAGGCCGAGCAGCTCGCCGACGACGTGGCGATCATCGACGCCGGCCGGGTCATCGCCCAGGGCTCCCCGGAGGAGCTGTGCCGGGGCGGCGCCGAGAACACCCTCCGCTTCGGCGGCCGGCCCGGCCTCGACGTGGGGTCGCTGCTGAAGGCCCTGCCCGCCGACTGCTCGGCCGCCGAGCTGACACCGGGCTCCTACCGGGTCGTCGGCAAGGTCGACCCGCAACTGCTCGCGACGGTCACCTCCTGGTGCGCCCAGCACGGCGTGATGCCGGAGCGGATCTCGGTCGAGCGCCACACCCTGGAGGACGTCTTCTTGGAGCTCACCGGCAAGGAGCTGCGCGCATGACCGCCACCGGCACCGGGACGTACACGCCGAAGCCCGGCGCGGCCCCGCTCCCCCGCATGATCGCGGCCCAGGCCCTGCTCGAGACGAAGATGCTGCTGCGCAACGGCGAACAGCTGCTGCTGACCGTCGTCATCCCGACGCTGCTGCTGGTCCTGTTCAGCACCGTGGACATCGTCGACACGGGCTCCGGGGAGGCGGTCGACTTCCTCGCCCCGGGCATCCTCGCGCTGGCGGTGATGTCGACGGCGTTCACCGGCCAGGCGATCGCGACCGGCTTCGAGCGGCGCTACGGCGTGCTGAAGCGGCTGGCCTCCTCACCCCTGCCCCGCTGGGGGCTGATGACGGCGAAGACGCTGTCCGTGCTGGTCACCGAGGTGCTCCAGGTGATCCTTCTGACGGTGATCGCCTTCGCGCTCGGCTGGTCGCCGCAGGGCAACCCGTTCGCGGTGCTGCTGCTCCTCGTCCTCGGCACGGCGGCCTTCTCGGGCCTCGGGCTGCTGATGGCCGGGACGATGAAGGCAGAGGCGACCCTGGCCGCGGCGAACCTGGTGTTCCTGCTGCTGCTCGTCGGCGGCGGGGTCGTCGTCCCCCTCGACAAGTTCCCGGAGGGCGCCCAGGACGTGCTGGGCCTGCTGCCCATCGCGGCGCTGTCGGACGGGCTGCGGGACGTCCTCCAGCACGGGGCCGGGACGCCCTGGGGCGACCTGGGGATCCTCGCGGTCTGGGCGGTCGCCGCCCTCGCCGCCGCCGGAGCGTTCTTCCGCTGGGAGTGAGGCCATGACGGACCCTCGTGAAAGCGTGCACAAGCGGCCGCCTACGATGGGACGCGTGCCAAAAGTGACCCGCGCCGACACCCTGGCGGCCCTGCGGAACCCGCTCGCCTTCATCGCCGCACGCTGGACCCCGGAACCCCGGACCGTCCGGCGCGCGACCCTGTCCGCACTCGTGATGTCGGTGCTCATCGTCGTCACCGGCGGTGCCGTACGCCTGACCGGCTCGGGCCTGGGCTGCCCGACCTGGCCCAAGTGCACCGACGACTCGCTCACCGCGACCAGCGCGATGGGCGTGCACGGCGCGATCGAGTTCGGCAACCGCATGCTGACGTACGTGCTGTGCGCGGCCGTCGGCTGGGCCATCATCGCCGCGCGCTCGCAGAAGCCGTACCGGCGCGGCCTGGTGCGGCTGGGCTGGGCGCAGTTCTGGATCGTGATGAGCAACGCGATCCTCGGCGGCATCGTGGTGCTGGTCGGTCTGAACCCGTACACGGTCGCGGCGCACTTCGTGGCGACGTCGGCGCTGATCGCGGTGGCCACGGTGATGTGGCAGCGCGTCGGTGAGGGCGACGGGGAGCCGCGCCCGCTGGTCGGCAAGGCCGTGCAGCAGCTGGTGTGGTTCCTGGTCGCCGCGGCGGTCCTGCTCATCCTGGTCGGCACGGTGGTCACCGGCGCGGGCCCGCACGCCGGCGACTCCAGCGAGGTCGAGCGGATGCCGGTCGACTGGGAGACGGTGAGCAAGCTGCACGCCGTGCTGGCGTGGATCGTGGTGACGCTGACGTTCGCCCTGTGGTTCGTCCTCAAGGCCGTCGACGCGCCCGAGGGCCCGCTGCGCCGCACCCGCGAGCTGTTCCTGATCCTGCTCGCCCAGGGCGCCATCGGTTACGTCCAGTACTTCACCGACCTGCCCGAGATCCTGGTCGGCCTGCACATGTTCGGCTCGGCCGTGATGTGGATCTGGGTGCTGCGCGTGGTGCTGGCGCTGCGCGAACGCCCGGAGGTCCTGGCCGACGTACCGGCTCCCGCCGGCGAGGCCACCCTCACCAAGGCCTAGGCCGGGCGCTCAGCCGCCCTGGCCGAGCCCGTAGACCCGGCGCGCGTTCGCCGACGCCAGCATGCCCGCCACGCGCTGCGCGTCGTGCAGGGACCAGGCACCCTCGGCGACCCAGGTGCCCAGGACCCGCCCGAGCGCCTCACGGAACAGGCTGGCGCCCACCACGTGCAGCTCGGGCAGCCCCTGGGCGCCCGTGGAGAAGAGGATCTTGCCGAAGGGGGCCAGCTCCAGGATCTCCGCCAGGACGGTCGCGGCCCGGGCGCCGGTGCGGACCAGGGCGGCGCCGGAGTCGACGTAGACGTGCGGGAAGACGCCGGCGAGATGGGCCGCGTGCCGGTGGTAGGGGTACCCGTGCAGCAGCACCAGGTCCGTGCCGAGCCCGGCGGTGGCCCGGACGAAGTCCGTCAGCAGCACCGGATCCGTACGGTCGGTGCGCAGGCCGGGTGCGCCGAGACCCGCGTGCAGCTGCAGCGGCCGCCCCGAGGCGACCGCGCTCCACAGCAGGTGCCGCAGCAGCACGGGGTCGCTCAGCTCCCCGCCGACGCCGCGCCCGGCGAGCCACCGGCCCACAGCCCCCCGCACCTCCCCCGGCCCGGGCGGCTCCGGGGCCAGCGCGAGGCCGTGCCGTACCCCGGCGACGGAGGTGAAGGCGACGGCGTGCGCGGCGGCCGCGTGCACCGACTCGGCGAGGTTGGCGAGGAAGGACTCGACGGTGCCGGAGGTGTCGGCGACCTGCTCGGCGAGCAGTTCGAGCCGGACGATCTCATGGGCCTCGGCCGCTCCGGCGGAGGCCAGCTCACCGGGTTCCGTGAGGTCGCCGGGGAGGCCGGTGTCGACCAGGTACGTGGTGATGCCGCTGCCGCGCAGGAGTCTTCGCCCGGACTCCAGCACGCCGAGCTCGCGGCGGCGGGCCAGGTAGCGGGCCGGCGCGCAGTGCGGCTCCAGGCCGAGCAGGGGCGGGCACCAGCGCCGCACGGCGAAGCCGGTCTGGGTGTCGAAGAGGGTGGTGCCGGGGGCGGGCGGGCCCTCGGTGCGGGAGAGGTGGGCCTCGAAGGTGCCGAGGCCCAGCTCCGTGCGGAGTACTCCGTGGCAGTACTGGTCCACTAGGGACGGCGTTTCGATCATCCGGGCTCCCCGGTGTGGACCCTGTGCTCTCAGGGGTCCTAACGGGTGAACCGGGTTCGAGGTCGCGGTTCGGGTGCGGGGCCGGTGTGGTTCGGCGGGTGCGGGTCGAGTGTGGTCGCTCGCGGCGTTCCCCGCGCCCGCGCTCCTGGGAGGAAGGTCAGTCGTTCTTCGGGCCGCCGACCTGGATCCCCGCCATGCGCGACCACTCGTAGCGGCCCGTCCTCACCTTCGCGGCGAACTCGCCGTCGAAGGACTCGTGGCGGGTGATGCCCGACTTCTCCACGGCCTTCTCGGCGATCTCGTAGGACGGGGCGACCAGGTCGCCCCAGTTGCCGTCCTCGCCGACCAGGACGATGCGGGCGCCGCGCTCGCCGAGGTAGGCGACCTGGCCCTCGGCGCCGCCGTGGGCCTTGGAGAAGGAGCTGATCTGCTGGGCGAGCCGGGCGGCCTTGCGCTCGGCCTTCGGGTCAACCTGCTGCGTCTCTGCCATGACCAGGATGCTACTCACGAGTAGATCGGCTGGCGAGGGCAGGGCCCTGTGACGTACGCCGGTCGCGTCAGCGCAGGAAGGGGTCGACCGCGACCGCCACGAACAGCAGGGACACGTAGGTGATCGACCAGTGGAACAGGCGCATCTCCTTCAGCTTCGCGCCCGTCACCTCCGCCTTCGCGCGGTTCTGCAGACCGTGCGCCTCCCAGAGCCAGAAGCCGCCGGCCAGCAGGGCGACGGCCGTGTAGAACCAGCCGGTGTAGCCGAGCGGGGTCAGCAGGAGCGAGACGGCGACCATGACCCAGCTGTAGATCACGATCTGCTTGGCCACGACCTTGTTGGAGGCGACCACCGGCAGCATCGGCACGCCCACGCGCGCGTAGTCCTCCTTGACCTTCATGGACAGCGGCCAGTAGTGCGGCGGCGTCCAGAAGAACATGACGAGGAACAGGATGATCGGCGCCCAGGACATCGAGTTCGTGACCGAGGACCAGCCGATCAGCACCGGCAGGCAGCCGGCGATGCCGCCCCACACGATGTTCTGCGAGGTGCGGCGCTTGAGGATCATCGTGTAGACGACCACGTAGAACAGGAGCGCGCCGAGGGAGAGCCAGGCGCTCAGCCAGTTCACGGTGAGGCCGAACAGCAGGGTGGACGCGATCGCCAGGGTGATGCCGAAGACGAGGCACTCGCGCGGGCTGACCATGCCGGTGACCAGCGGCCGCTGCGAGGTGCGGTCCATCAGCGCGTCGATGTCGCGGTCGATGTACATGTTGAGGGCGTTGGCCCCGCCCGCGGACATGTAGCCGCCGACGCAGGTCAGCAGCACCAGCGTCAGGTCGGGCACGCCCTGCTGCGCCAGGAACATCACCGGCACCGTCGTGATCAGCAGCAGCTCGATGATCCGCGGCTTGGTGAGAGCCACGAACGCCATGACACGGGCCCCGAACGGCCGGTGGGCCGGGCTCTGGTCCGTCCCGAGCAGACCCGCTGGACGGGATTCAACGGCCGTCACGCACACCCCTACAGAGACAGTCCAGCGAGCCCCACCGTGTGAAGTGACGGTAAAGGCTCGCGCGTACCACGCCACTTTAGACGTTGCCCAGAGTCGGACATTCGCGGGGGTCGCCTCGTGTTGGAGGGCGGCTTCCGACGGGCGGCCGGAAGCTCGATTGAGCACCCGGATGAGCGGCTCCGTATTCACCTGTCGAATGCGGTACGGACCGGTCAGGAGGCGGATCGGAATGAGTCCCTGCACTCTGGAGTGACTCGGAAGAACGCACGTCCCACGGGGGTAGGCTCGGCTGCGGCCGGTGGGCGCCCCGAGACACCGGCATCCGACATGTGGAGAGGAGCCCTGACCCAGGGTGAGCATCAAGCCGACCACCACAGACCTCGAGTGGACCGAGTTGGACCAGCGGGCCGTCGACACCGCGCGTGTCCTGGCCGCCGATGCCGTACAGAAGGTCGGTAACGGCCATCCCGGTACGGCGATGAGCCTGGCGCCTGCCGCCTACACCCTCTTCCAGAAGGTGATGCGGCACGACCCGGCGGACGCCGACTGGGTCGGGCGGGACCGCTTCGTGCTGTCCGCCGGCCACTCGTCCCTGACCCTCTACACCCAGCTCTACCTGGCCGGCTTCGGCCTGGAGCTGGACGACCTGAAGTCCTTCCGCACCTGGGGCTCGAAGACCCCCGGCCACCCCGAGTACGGGCACACGACCGGTGTGGAGACCACGACCGGCCCGCTCGGCCAGGGTGTCGCCAACGCGGTGGGCATGGCGATGGCCGCCCGCTACGAGCGCGGCCTGTTCGACCCGGAGGCCCCGGAGGGCGAGTCGCCCTTCGACCACTACATCTACTGCATCGCCGGTGACGGCTGCCTCCAGGAGGGCATCTCCGCCGAGGCGTCCTCGCTGGCCGGCCACCAGAAGCTCGGCAACCTGATCCTGCTGTGGGACGACAACCACATCTCGATCGAGGGCGACACCGAGACGGCCGTCTCCGAGGACACCGTCAAGCGCTACGAGGCCTACGGCTGGCACGTGCAGCGTGTCGAGCCGCAGGAGAACGGCGACCTGGACCCGGCCGCGATCTACGAGGCGATCCAGCAGGCCAAGGCCGTCACGGACCGGCCGTCGTTCATCGCGATGCGCTCGATCATCGCCTGGCCGGCGCCGAACGCGCAGAACACCGAGGCCGCCCACGGCTCGGCGCTCGGCGACGACGAGGTCGCGGCCACCAAGCGCGTCCTCGGCTTCGACCCGGAGCAGTCCTTCGAGGTCTCCGACGAGGTCATCGAGCACACCCGCAAGGCGCTGGAGCGGGGCAAGGCGGCCCGCGCGGTGTGGGACAAGGCGTACCAGCAGTGGCGGGACAACAACCCCGAGCGCGCCGCCGAGTACGACCGCGTCGCCAAGGGTGAGCTGCCCAAGGGCTGGGAGGAGAAGATCCCGGTCTTCGAGGTCGGCAAGGGCTTCGCGACGCGTGCCGCGTCCGGCAAGGTGCTGCAGGCCCTCGGCGCGGTCGTCCCCGAACTGTGGGGCGGCTCGGCCGACCTGGCCGGCTCCAACAACACCACCATCGACAAGACCAGCTCCTTCCTCCCGGCGGACAACCCGCTGCCGGAGGCGGACCCGTACGGCCGCACGATCCACTTCGGCATCCGCGAGCACGCGATGGCCGCGGAGATGAACGGCATCGCGCTGCACGGCAACACCCGCATCTACGGCGGCACCTTCCTGGTGTTCTCCGACTACATGCGCAACGCGGTGCGGCTGTCGGCGCTGATGCACCTGCCGGTGACGTACGTGTGGACGCACGACTCCATCGGTCTCGGCGAGGACGGCCCCACCCACCAGCCGGTCGAGCACCTCGCCTCGCTGCGCGCCATCCCGGGCCTGAACGTCGTGCGCCCGGCGGACGCCAACGAGACCGCGATCGCCTGGCGCGAGATCCTCCGGCGCTGGACGAAGGAGTTCGGCAAGGGCCAGCCGCACGGCCTGGCGCTGACCCGGCAGGGTGTGCCGACCTACGAGCCCAACGACGACGCGGCCAAGGGCGGCTACGTCCTGTTCGAGGCCGAGGGCGGCGAGCCGGAGGTCATCCTCATCGCCACCGGCTCGGAGGTGCACGTCGCCGTCGAGGCGCGCGAGCAGCTCCAGGGCGCCGGCGTGCCCACGCGCGTGGTGTCGATGCCGTCCGTGGAGTGGTTCGAGCAGCAGGACCAGGGGTACCGGGACAGCGTCCTGCCGCCGTCCGTCAAGGCGCGTGTCGCGGTGGAGGCCGGGATCGGTCTCACCTGGCACAAGTACGTCGGGGACGCCGGCCGCATCGTTTCCCTGGAGCACTTCGGTGCTTCGGCCGACGGCAAGGTGCTCTTCCGGGAGTTCGGCTTCACTGCCGAGAACGTGGCCGCCGCCGCCCGGGAATCGATCGCCGCAGCCCAGCGCTGACGCTCATATACGACACGTAGGAGATGGAATTTCCATGACAGACGCACTCAAGCGCCTCTCCGAGGAGGGCGTCGCGATCTGGCTGGACGACCTGTCGCGCAAGCGGATCACGTCCGGCAACCTCGCCGAG
>NZ_JAPSKN010000174.1 GCF_031181705.1 Streptomyces sp. | reverse complement strand
CTCCGGCTCACACCTGGCACGCGGCCAGTGATCACCCCGGACAGCAAAACGGCCCAGGTCTCCGACCTGGGCCTTCTTCGTGGAGCGGGTGACGAGAATCGAACTCGCGCTCTCAGCTTGGGAAGCTGATGTTCTACCATTAAACTACACCCGCGTAAGACGCCGACCGGAGTCGGTGTCCGAATGCTCGCCCACTCTACAACATGCCAGGCCCCCGGTGTCCGCGCCGTGGGGCCTGATGGTCTTTCAGGGATGAGATGCGGCTGCGGGGGAACGGAGTTGGGGCGTACCGTGTGGGCGTCGAGGAGGGGCCGGGCGGGATCGGAGTGCCGCCTGGAGGGCCGTCCCTTTGATCCCGTACTGTGGCTTTTGTCGTCAGGCGAGCAGCAGCCGGACGCGGCTCTTGGGGAAGGGACTCTTGGACTTGATGGAGCGCACCGTCGTCCGTTGTGCCGATGGGCACGTGTTCACCACCGCTTCGTTCCCGATGCAGCAGGCCGAGCGGCTCGGCCCCGGGCGCCTGCTTCGGTGTCCGCGATGTGCGCGGCTCCGGAGCGTGGTTCCCGTCAGCCTTCAGAAGCAGTAGCGGGCACAGCGGGCAGCAGCACTCAGCAGCAGCGCAGGCGCGCGGTGGTGTCCGGTTGCGGACGCTCCGCGCGCCTTGCGTATCCTCGGGGCGTGCTTCTCTCAGACAAGGACATCCGGGCCGAGATCGACGCCGGACGGGTACGCATCGATCCGTATGACGACGCGATGGTGCAGCCGTCGAGCATCGACGTGCGTCTCGACCGCTACTTCCGGGTGTTCGAGAATCACCGGTACCCCCACATCGACCCCGCCATCGAGCAGGCCGACCTGACCCGGCTCGTGGAGCCGGAGGGGGACGAGCCGTTCATCCTGCACCCCGGGGAGTTCGTCCTCGCCAGCACGTACGAGGTCATCACGCTGCCCGACGACCTCGCCTCCCGGCTGGAGGGCAAGAGCTCGCTGGGGCGGCTGGGGCTGGTGACGCACTCCACGGCCGGGTTCATCGACCCCGGCTTCAGCGGGCACGTGACTCTTGAGCTGTCGAACCTCGCCACCCTGCCCATCAAACTCTGGCCGGGGATGAAGATCGGGCAGCTGTGCATGTTCCGGCTCAGCTCGCCCGCCGACTTCCCGTACGGCAGCGAGCGGTACGGATCGCGGTACCAGGGCCAGCGGGGGCCGACCGCCTCCCGGTCCTTCCTCAACTTCCATCGGACCCAGGTGTGAGCGGCGCGGACAGGGGCGGCACGGACATGGGCGGCACGGACATGAGCGGTGTGCGGGAGAACCTGACCTACGAGCGGTTCGGCGTCGCCGTGCGCGAGCTCGCGCAGACGATCGCCGACGACGGTTACGAGCCCGACATCGTGCTCAGCATCGCCCGCGGCGGCGTCTTCGTGGCCGGCGGCCTCGCCTACGCCCTGGACTGCAAGAACATCCACCTGGTGAACGTGGAGTTCTACACCGGTGTGGGGACCACCCTCGAGATGCCCGTCATGCTCGCGCCCGTCCCCAACGTGATCGACTTCTCCGAGAAGAAGGTGCTGATCACCGACGACGTCGCCGACACCGGCAAGACGCTCAAGCTGGTGCGCGACTTCTGCCTCGACACCGTCGCGGAGGTGCGCAGCGCTGTCGTCTACGAGAAGTCGCACTCGCTCGTGAAGTGCGAGTACGTGTGGAAGCGGACCGACGAGTGGATCAACTTCCCGTGGAGTGTCGAACCGCCCGTGGTGCGGCGGGCCGGGCAGGTCCTCGACGCCTGAGCAGTACGAGTACGGCCTACGCGGAAGGGGCTCCCCGAGGGGAGCCCCTTCCGCGCGTGCGGCCCGGTCTCAGACCGTGCCCAGCTTCACGATCGACAGCAGCGCGATCAGCTGGATCGCCGACGCGCCCAGCGCCTTCGGCCAGGGCAGGTCGTGGGAGCGGCCGACCATCAGGGTCAGCAGCACGCCGCCCGCGACCCAGGTCGCCCAGCCCAGCAGCTGCACGAACATCGCGTCGCCGCCGGCGAACATCGCGAAGACCAGGCGGGGCGCGTCCGTGAGGGACATGATCAGCATGGACAGGCCGACCGTGGGCTGCCAGGCGCCGTCACCGCCGAGCTGGCGGGCCAGGGTGTGGGTGACCACGCCCAGGACGAACGCGCTCAGCACCATCGCGACGGCCGTCGTCAGGACGATCGGCACCGCGTTGGACAGTGTGGCGTTTATCGCATCCGCGCGGGCGCCGTCGAAGCCGAAGACGGCGAGCAGTCCGTAGAGGAACGTGACGATCAGGGCCGGGCCCCACATCGTGTAGTCCCGCATCTGGAGGAACGTCTGGTTCGGGGCGAGGACGATCCCCCTCAGCAGGGCCTTCCAGTGCAGGCGCGGGCCGACCGGGCCGGGCGGCGGGGCGGCCGAGCCGGCGCGGTAGGTGTCGCCCTGGGTGTAGGGGTCCTCGCCCACCGAGAAGGCCTGGGTGTGGCCCGGGTTGTTCGCCGCGTACGGGTCGTGCGGGCCCTGGGGGCCGGGCGGGTACGCGCCGTCGCCGAAGTACTCCGGCTCGCCCTGGCCGCCGTAACCGCCGCCGGGGCCGGCGTTCGACTGCGGCCAGGTGGGGCCGCCGCCGTTGCCGTACGGCTGCTGCTGCGGGTACGGCTGCGGCGCCGGCGGGTAGCCGTAGGACGGCCCCTGCGGCGTCTGCTGCCCGTACGGAGGGTTTTGCGGTCGCGTCTGAGGAGCGCCGTTGTTCCGGCCGCGTCCGATCCTGAATCCAGCCACGTCTTCGAACGTACCTGGTCCCGGACGGTGGCGTGCCGGGCCCGGGCATCCGGGCCCGGCTTTGCGGCCGAGCTGTGACATCCCTTAAGGGGCAGGGTCCTTGGGCGTCCGTGAGTCGTCAGGGTTCGGCCGTACGGGCTCCGCCGGGACCTCGCCGGGGCGGCTGGAGCCGTAGGTGACGACGACGGCGCCCGCGTCGGCCTTGCCGGCGACCGGGGTGGAGGGCGCGGCGGTGGCCAGGTCGCGGTAGCCGTCGCCGTTGAAGGCGTCGGCGTGCCTGGCCGGGGCGGCCGACACCGGGGCCGCGAGGGTGAGCGGGGTGGGACCGGCGGTGAGCAGGGCGGCGGCGAGAGCGGCCGCGGTCTGCCTGCGCAGGGAGGAACCTCCCGGTGAGGGTGCGGGGACGGCCCGCGAGGACGTCGTGCGAGGGTCGGTGATCAGGAGGCGAGGGCGGTGCCGTAGCCCGGTGTGCCCGCTGTGGAGACGCCTGTGGTGCCCGGGCCGAAGCTCGTCGCGCCGGACGTCGTCAGGCCGGTGGCCGTGGCGCGCAGGGACCAGAGGGCGCCGTCGCCCGCGTTCTCGCCCGGCGCGGAGACCGCCAGGTCGGCGCGGCGGTCGCCGGTGGTGTCGGTGAGGGTGACGCGCTCGCCGAACCGGTCGCCGTTCTCCGAACCGCCGGGCACGCCCGCCGTGTTCTGGGTGTACGACACCGCGCCCTTGGTGGTCAGGCCGGCCGCCGAGCCGTAGAGCACGGTCACCGCGCCGGCGGCGGAGTTCTCGCCCGGGGTGCCGATCGCCAGGTCCGCGTACCCGTCGCCGTTGACGTCGCCGAGCGCGACGCCGCTGCCGAAGCGGTCGCCCTTCTCGGCGGCGCCGGGCACCCCGGCGGTGTCCTGGGTGAGGACGAGCGGGGCGCGGCCCAAGCCGATGCCCGCGGGGCCGCCGTAGACGACGGAGACCCTGCCGCCGAGGGCGCCTGCGGGGTCGGCGGAGGCCTCCCGGTCGTTGCCGACGGCGATGTCGGCGTGGCCGTCGCCGTCGATGTCCCCGACGGCGGAGACGAACCCGCCGGGCAGGTCCTGCAGCCAGTCGGTGTAGTTGCCGATCGTCATGTCGGCCAGGGCGGTGGTGGCGGCGCCGTTGTGCGCGGCGCGGCCGTGCAGGACGGCGCGGGGGTGGCCGTCGCCGGTGACGTCGCCGGAGGAGAGGTGGGTGACGCCGGTGGTGGCCGACCACCAGTCGTTGCGGGAGCCCGAGGCGCCGTTCGGTGAACTCGTCCTGGTGACCGGGCCGCTGACGAGGGTGAGGGTGACCGGGCCGGTGGAGCCGACCGCCACGTCGGGATCGCCGTCGTTGTCGAAGTCGCCGGCGGCGAGGGTCTGGCCGTAGCGGTCGTAGTCCCGGTCGAAGGGGCTGGAGAGGGAACGGGCGCCGCTCAGGCCGGTCGCCGAGCCCCACACCAGGGTGACGCTGCCGTTGTCGGTGTCGTACGCGTCCTCGCCGGGCACGCCGATCAGCAGGTCGGCGTAGCCGTCCCTGTCGAGGTCGGCGGAGGCCAGGGCGGAGCCGAAGGCGTCGTCGGCCTCGGCGGCACCGGGCAGGCCGGCCGTGTCCTGGGTGAGGAGCGTGCGCGTGGAGGTCTTCGGGCCGCTGGTGCTGCCGTAGACGACGGAGACCGCGCCCGCCTTCGCCTTGCCGGAGACGGTGGCGCCGGGCGCGCCGATCGCGAGGTCGGTGCGGCCGTCGCCGTCGAAGTCCCAGGGGGCGGCGGCGGTGGCGGCGTGGGCGGGCACGGTCAGGGTGAGCGGGGTCAGGGCGGCCGCCGCGAGCAGGACGGCGGTGATACGGGTCCGCATGGGGGTGGGTGCCTCGCTGAGGAGTCGTCGACGGGTCACTGGGCGATGGCCCAGGCGAAGGCGGCGCCGCCCTTGAGGGAGACGTCCCGGGCCGACACGAACAGGGAACCGGAGGCGGTCAGGCCGGAGGCGGAGCCGCGCAGGACGGTGACCGCGCCGTAGCCGTTCTCGTAGCCGGCGCCGGTGACCAGGTCGGCCTTGCCGTTCTTGTCCAGGTCGACCAGGCGCACGGTCATGCCGAAGGCGTCCATGGTCTCGTTGCTGCCGGGGACGCCCGCGGTGTCCTGCGACCAGGACTTGGCGCCGGTGCCGGTGAGGCCCTTGGCCGAGCCGAACAGCAGGGTGACCGAGCCGGCGTCCTCCACCGAGCCGATGTCCTCGGACCAGGCGCCGACCGCGATGTCGGCGTAGCCGTCGCCGTTGACGTCCCCGGCGCCGAGCGCCGAGCCGAACAGGTCGCCGGTCTCGCCGGCGCCGGGCACGCCCGTGGTGTCCTGGTGGATCACGGTCGGCTTCTGCGCCGGGTCGGGGCCGGCCGGGCCGCCGTACCAGACGGTGATCTGGCCGCCCTTGTGGCCGCCGGGCTTCTCGGGCCGGGGGTCCTGGTAGTCGCCGAGGACGAGGTCGCCGTAGCCGTCGCCGTTGACGTCGGCGATGGTGCCCTGCTCGCCGTCGGCGTTCGGCAGGTCGGTGGCGGCGTACCTGGTGCCGGTCCAGCCGTGGTAGCCGATCTCGCCGCCCGGGTCACCGGTGACCAGGAACGGGTAGACGCGCTCGGCGTCCCCGTCCCGGTTCAGGTCGCCCGCGAACACCTCGTACGTGGAGCCGAACGTGCCGAGGCTGGTGTGGCTCGCGGGGCCGCTCGTGCGGGTGAACGGGCCCTTGTAGAGGCGGGTGCGGGACTGGCCGGTGATCGTCACGTCGGTCGCGCCGTCCCCGTCGAAGTCGCCGGTGGCGACGCCCGAGGAGAAACCGCCCCACTCGGTGAGGTCGGACGGCTGGGGCAGGCCCCTGCCACCGGACAGGCCGGACTTGCCGCCCCAGACGACGGTCGCCGAGCCTACGCCGTCCCGATCGCCGATGTCCTCGTACTGGGCGCCGACGACCAGGTCGGAGTAGCCGTCGCGGTCGAGGTCGCCGGCGGCGAGGCTGTAGCCGAAGCGGTCGTCTTCCTCGGCGGCGCCCGGGACACCGGCGGAGTCCTGCGTGATGACGGTCCTGCGGGCCGCGGACACGCCGGACGACGAGCCGTACAGCACGACGACGGCGCCGGCGCCGTGCACCGAGCCGACGTCGGCGGCGAACGCGCCGATGGCGACGTCGCGGTAGCCGTCGCCGTTGAAGTCGCCGGACAGGCCGGAGGGTGCGGCGGTGGCGGCGGGGGCGGTGGAGAGCAGGCCGGTGGTGAGGGCGACGGCCAGGACGAGGGTGCGCTTGCGCAAGACGGACTCCGGGTCGGGGGTGGGGCGGGAGGGCTCAGACGGCGGCGGGGGTGCCGCGGCCGGCCCGGGGCGTGGGTGCGCGGTCCCGGTGCGGTGCGCTGCTGCGTGGTGTGGCGTGCGGGGCGCTGCGCGGTCTGCCGTGCGGTCGGGGCGGCAGGTTCATACGGGGTCTCCGGCGGCGTGCGGGGTGCCTGGCGGGCATCCACGGTCGATGGGGTGCCGGGGTCGTCCCCGTTCGCCGGGAGTTGTGCGGGCGATCATGGGCGGTCGGCGATCAGGAGACCTGTGTGAGGACGTAAGGGTTGTACGTGAGTTCGGTTGGTTTCGGGGCGGGTTCCGGGGGTGTGGGGCAGCCGGGGGGCACGGCCGGGGTTCCCGGGGGCCTCGGGGCCCGGCGGTCCGGTGCGCGGCGGGGGGAAACCCGCAGGACCGTTGTCACAACCCTGCGGTAGAAAGGGCGTTCGGCCGTTCCCGAGCTGGCGGGACGGCTTTCGACACGTTCCTGTGGGGGGATCTTGTTCAGAACCCGGGCGGCCTGGGCCGCCATCGGTACGGCCGCCGCGCTCCTGCTGACCGGTGTGCCGGCGGCGTACGCGGCGGAGGGGGCGGGGACCGCGGAGGGGCAGGCACCGGACGTCCGCTGGGCGGACAGCGTCTCGGACGACCTCGGCACCCTGGAGGTCAGCATCCGCTCCGACAGCGCCATCACGGGCATCACGGCCCACATCGTCTCCCCGGCCACCGGGCGGGAGGTCGCGGTCGTGGGGACCGACGCGTTCACCCTGGCCTCCGGTACGGCGGACGACGGCGTGTGGAACACGAAGCAGCCGCTCGACCTGCCTTCCCTCGGCAGCTACGACGTCCGCGTCGAGGCCACGGACGCCGACGGCGACCACACCGTCGACAACGCGGCGGGCTCGCTCGCCTATTACGTCGTGGCCGTCTTCGAGAACATGCGCACCGACCGCACGGAGGTCGACACCGACCACCGCGAGGTGCGGGTCGACGGTGACCTGAAGGGACGCTGGCCCGGGACCCGCGAGCTGAAGCCGCTGGCCGACCACCGGGTGGACCTCGACGTGGACCACTGGACGGAGGACACCGTCCGCACCGACGCGGAGGGGCACTTCTCCGGCACGGTCACCGTGAACGAGGCGGACCCGGTCCAGGCCGTGTACCGGCATGACGGCGCGCACCCCCACGTCCTCTACGGCGAGTCCTCGCCGATCCCGATCGGCGTCCGGCAGGTGGCCACGCGCTGGACGATCGAGGCCCCGGCGGCGGCCCGGACGGTCGACTTCGGCCAGGAGGTCACGATCACGGCGACCCTGGAGCGCGAGACGCCCGAGGGCTGGGTGCCGTTCGAGGGGCAGAGCGGCGGGGTGCTGTTCGAGCCGTCGTCCGGCGGGCAGTTCGCCAGTGTCGGCTACTTCACCACCGGGGCGGACGGCCGGATCAGCTTCACGCACACCCCGTGGGAGACCGGCACCTTCCGGGTGTCGTCCCGCAGCGACGACCCGTTCATCGCCCCGGCCTCCGGGAACAGCGCGGAGATCAGGGTCCTGCGCGCCTCGGTCTTCACGTCGTTCTCGGCCGGCCGTGCGGAGGGGGGCGGGGTGCACGTCGAGGGCGCGATGGACTTCCCCGACGGCTGGACGCCGGGCACCGTTCCGGTGCACATCGAGTACTCCCGGGACGGCAAGCGCTGGAAGGACCTGCTGACGACGGAGGCCGTCTGGTCCGGTGAGGGACACGCCTTCTCGGCGGACCTGCCGGACGCGGGGCGCGGCTCCTACCGGGCGCGCTTCGAGGAGACGGAATCGTTCCGCGGTGTCACGTCCCAGGTGGTCCGGGTGGGGCGCTGAGGCAGGCGGCACAGGCCCTAGCCGTCCATGAAGCCCAGGGCCGTGTCCGGCCGGCACTGCGGGCAGGCCTTGACGCCCTCGGCGAGGGCACGCCGGGCGTGATCACGCTCGACGCCCCGGCTGCGCTGCCCGGCGTTCCAGCAGCCGCCGACGTGCACGTACACGGCCTCCTGCCCGGACAGCCCGCGCTCGATCAGCCAGTCGGGCGCGGGCGGCCGGGCCACCAGTCCGCGCCGCCGCTCCGCCTGGCGGCGCTCCTCGTCCGCGATCCACCGGCGGGTGCGCGCCAGGTCGCGCTCCTGCACGCGCTCCAGAAAACGGAGCAGCGCGAGCCGCGACTCTGGATCGTTCATACGTTCGATTCTAGATTCCCGGCCGGACGGCGGGGTGGCGAGCCCCCTCCGCGCTGTCCTGCCGTCGAACGGAACCGCGCCGGTGCGGTTGTTGCCCCGACCGGGCCTCGGCATGATGGGGGCCGCCGGCCGCGTCGCGCGTCGACGGTCGCCCCGATCAGGACGGAAGCAGGACGGAAGCATGCCGGGAGAGATCTCGCCCACCGGGAAGCAGCACGGCCCCGGCTCCACGCCCGAGCTGCGCGCCTCCCACGCCGACCGGGACCGGGTGGTGGACGTGCTGCGCATCGCGGCGGGGGACGGGCTGCTGACCGCGGACGAGCTGGACGAGCGCCTGGAGACGGCCCTGTCGGCGCGGACCCTGAAGGAACTCGCGTCCCTCACGGCCGATCTCCCACCCACCCTGGCGGCGGCCGGGGCGGAGGCCAGGGACGTCGTCCGGATCGAGCAGGTCCACAGCGGCCCGGTCGTGCGCGCGGGGCGCTGGGTGGTGCCGCGGAGGCTGGAGCTCGCGGTGACGTACTGCAAGGTGACGCTCGACTTCACCGAAGCGGTGCTCCTGCACGACACGCTGCGGATCGACGTGGCGATGACGGGGAAGACGCTGACCCTGGTCACGAGGCCGGGCGTCGTGGTCGACACCGACGGCTTGCAACTGGTGCACAGCAGGATCAAGCACCGGCCGTCTCCGGCGGGCTCCGATACGCCGGTCACGCTGCGCGTGGAGCTGGTCGGCCACAAGGAACACGGCCGCGTGGTGATCGGCCCCGCCCGCCGGACCCTCGGCCGGCGGCTGCGGGGCGGGCCGGGTTCTGCTTCCGGGAGGGCTTGAACCGCGCCTGTGAACCGCTGGAGCCGGACGACTGCATCATGCTGCGGTCGCCGGGAGCAGGGGGCGGAGGACCGGCGAGGCGTGGTCCGGCCCGCTGTCGCGTCGCCGGACCGACAGCCGCTCCGCGCCGTGGTGGCCGCACCACGCCGAAGCCCCCCGCCCGAGTCATCGGGCGGGGGGCTTCGAGACCGACGAAGCAGGCGTCCTGGACGGCTACTTCACCGGCTCCGGCTCCGGGGCGTTCCGCGAGTCCGCCGTGCCCGCCGGCGGCTCGTCGTCGCCGTCGGTGTCCTCGGTCTCCGCCGGGACCGGCGTCTTCACCGAGTCCAGCAGGAGCTGGGCGACGTCCACGACCGTGATGGACTCCTTCGCCTTGCCCTCGTTCTTCTTGCCGTTCACGGAGTCCGTGAGCATGACCAGGCAGAACGGGCAGGCCGTCGAGACGATGTCGGGGTTGACCGACAGGGCCTCGTCCACGCGCTCGTTGTTGATGCGCTTGCCGATGCGCTCTTCCATCCACATCCGCGCGCCGCCCGCGCCGCAGCAGAAGCCCCGCTCCTTGTGGCGGTGCATCTCCTCGTTGCGGACGCCGGGGACGGCGGCGATGATCTCGCGCGGCGGCGTGTAGATCTTGTTGTGGCGGCCCAGGTAGCACGGGTCGTGGTACGTGATGATGCCCTCGACCGGTGTGACCGGGATGAGCTTGCCCTCGTCGACGAGGTGCTGCAGCAGCTGCGTGTGGTGGATGACCTCGTAGTCGCCGCCGAGCTGCGGGTACTCGTTGCCGAGCGTGTTGAGGCAGTGCGGGCAGGTGGCGACGATCTTCTTCGCGGACTTCGGCTTCGCCGACTCGGGCGTCACCTTGCCCTCGTCGTCCATCTCCTCGCCGAACGCCATGTTCAGCGCCATGACGTTCTCCATGCCGAGCTCCTGGAACAGGGGCTCGTTGCCCAGGCGGCGGGCGGAGTCACCGGTGCACTTCTCGTCGCCGCCCATGATCGCGAACTTCACGCCCGCGATGTGGAGGAGTTCCGCGAAGGCCTTCGTGGTCTTCTTCGCGCGGTCCTCCAGGGCGCCGGCGCAGCCGACCCAGTACAGGTACTCGACCTCGGACAGGTCCTCGATGTCCTTGCCGACGACCGGGACCTCGAAGTCGACCTCCTTGAGCCACTCCAGGCGCTGCTTCTTCGCCAGGCCCCAGGGGTTGCCCTTCTTCTCCAGGTTCTTGAGCATCGTGCCCGCCT
>NZ_JAPSKN010000173.1 GCF_031181705.1 Streptomyces sp. | reverse complement strand
CGCGCGCCGCGGCCCGGGAACTCTCCCAGCTCTTCCGCGCCGAGATGGCGGAGCGCGACGCGCGGGACGTGCGGTCCCTGTCGGCGCACATGCACCCCTTGGTGGTGCAGGCGCTCCTCACCGCGTTCCAGCGCTCGCTCAGGGAAGAGCTGGGCGAGTGGCTGACCGGTCCTGCCGGCGGGCCGGCCGCCGACTAGTCGGCGAAGCGCTCCCCCTTCTCCGCCTTCTCGACGAGCAGGGCCGGCGGGGTGAACCGGTCGCCGTAGCGCTCGGCGAGCTCCCGCGCGCGGGCCACGAAGCCGGGCAGCCCGCCCTCGTAGCCGTTGATGTACTGGAGCACGCCGCCGGTCCAGCCGGGGAAGCCGATGCCGAACAGCGAGCCGATGTTGGCGTCCGCGACGGAGGTCAGCACGCCCTCCTCCAGCAGCCGGACGGTGTCCAGCGCCTCGGCGAAGAGCATCCGTTCCTGCATGTCCCGGAACGGGATCCGGTGGCCGGGCTTCGTGAAGTGCTCGCGCAGGCCCGGCCAGAGTCCGGTGCGCCTGCCGTCCTCGTCGTAGTCGTAGAAACCGGCGCCGCCGCCGCGGCCCGTGCGGCCGAACTCGTCGACCATGCGGTCGATGACGGCCTCGGCGGGGTGGGGCGTCCAGGTGCCGCCCGCCTCCTCGACCGCCCGCTCGGTCTCGGCACGGATCCTGCGCGGCAGGGTGAGGGTCAGCTCGTCCACGAGGGACAGGACCTTGGCCGGGTAGCCGGCCTGGGCGGCGGCCTGTTCGACGGAGGCGGGCTCGACGCCCTCGCCGACCATGGCGACGCCCTCGTTGATGAAGTGCCCGATGACGCGGGAGGTGAAGAAGCCGCGCGAGTCGTTGACGACGATCGGCGTCTTGTCGATCTGCCGGACCAGGTCGAAGGCGCGGGCCAGGGCCTCCTCGCCCGTGCGCTCGCCCTTGATGATCTCCACGAGCGGCATCTTGTCGACGGGCGAGAAGAAGTGCAGGCCGACGAAGTCGCCCTGGCGCTCGACGCCTTCTGCGAGGGCGGTGATGGGCAGGGTGGAGGTGTTGGAGCACAGCAGCGCGTCGGGGGCGACGGCGTGCTGGATCTCCTGGAACACCTTGTGCTTGACGGAGGTGTCCTCGAAGACGGCCTCGATGACCGCGTCGCAGCCGGCCAGGTCCTGGACCTCGGCCGTGGGCGTGATGCGGGCGAGCAGCGCGTCGGCCTTCTCCCGGGTCGTGCGGCCCTTGGCGACGGCCTTGGCGCACAGCTTCTCGGAGTAGCCCTTGCCCTTGAGAGCCGCCTCCAGGGACACGTCCTTGAGCACGACGTCGATGCCGGCGCGGGCACAGGAGTAGGCGATGCCGGCGCCCATCATGCCGGCGCCGAGGACGGCGACCCTGCGGACCGTGCGCGGCTCGACGCCCTTGGGGCGGCCGGCGCCGGAGTTGACGGCCTGGAGGTCGAAGAAGAACGCCTGGATCATGTTCTTCGAGGTCTGCCCGGCGGCCAGTTCGACGAAGTAGCGGGCCTCGATGACCTGGGCGGTCTCGAAGTCGACCTGGGCGCCCTCGACGGCGGCGGCGAGGATGTTGCGCGGGGCCGGGTAGGGGGCGCCTTTGGTCTGCTTGCGCAGGGTGGCCGGGAAGGCGGGCAGGTTCGCGGCGAACGTGGGGTCGGCCGGTGTGCCGCCGGGGATCCTGTAGCCCGGCCGGTCCCAGGGCTGCTGCGACTCGGGGTGGGCGTCGATGAAGGCGCGGGCCTTGGCGAGCAGGTCCTGGGGGCTGTCGGCGATCTCGTCGACGAGGCCGTTCTCCAGGGCGCGGCGCGGGCTGTACTGGGTGCCCTGGAGGAGGACCTTCAGCAGGGCGTCGGCGATGCCCAGCAGCCGGACGGCGCGCACGACGCCGCCGCCTCCGGGGAGCAGGCCGAGGGTGACCTCGGGGCAGCCGATCTTGGAGCCGGGCGCGTCCAGTGCGACGCGGTGGTGGCAGGCCAGGGCGATCTCGTAACCGCCGCCGAGGGCCGCGCCGTTGAGGGCGGCGACGACGGGCTTGCCGAGGGTCTCGATGCGGCGCAGGTTCCGCTTGACGGCCATGCCGCCGTCGAACAGTTCCTGGGCGGTCTCGGGCGTGACCCGGATGAGGTCGCGCAGGTCCCCGCCGGCGAAGAAGGTCTTCTTGGCCGAGGTGATGATGACGCCCCGGATGGTGTCCTTCTCGGCCTCCAGACGGTCGGTGACGGCGGCGAGGGACTCGCGGAACGCCTGGTTCATGGTGTTCACGGACTGGTTCGGGTCGTCGATGACCAGGGTGACGAGGCCGGTGCGGTCCTGCTCCCAGCGGATGGTGGTGGACTCAGTGCTCATGTGGAGGTGCTCCGTGTGATCCGTCAGGAGGAGGTCAGATGCGCTCGATGATCGTGGCGACGCCCATGCCGCCGCCGACGCACAGCGTGGCCAGGCCGTAGCGCTTGTCCTGGCGCTCCAGTTCGTCGACGAGGGTGCCGAGGATCATCGCGCCGGTGGCGCCGAGGGGGTGGCCGAGCGCGATCGCGCCGCCGTTGACGTTGACCTTGTCCAGGGACAGGCCCATGTCCCGCGCGTAGCGCAGCACGACTGCCGCGAACGCCTCGTTGATCTCGACGAGGTCGATGTCGTCGATGGTCAGCCCGGCCTTGGCGAGGGCCTTGCGGGTGGCGGGCGCGGGGCCGGTGAGCATGATGGTGGGCTCGGAGCCGGAGACCGCGGCGGAGACGATCCGCGCGCGGGGCGTGAGCCCGTAGCGCTCGCCGACCTCCTTGGAACCGATCGCGACGAGCGAGGCGCCGTCGACGATGCCGGAGGAGTTGCCCGCGTGGTGGACGTGGTCGATCTTCTCCACCCAGTGGTACTGCTGGAGCGCGACCGCGTCGAATCCTCCGTGTTCGCCGATGTCCGCGAAGGACGGCTTCAGCCTGGCGAGGGAGTCGGCGGTGGTGCCGGGGCGCGGGAACTCGTCGTGGTCGAGGACGACGAGCCCGTTGCGGTCCTTCACGGGGACCACGGACCGGTCGAAGCGGCCTTCCTTCATGGCGGTCGCGGCCCGCTCCTGGGAGAGCGCGGCGTACTCGTCGACGTCCCGGCGGGAGAAGCCCTCGATGGTGGCGATGAGGTCGGCGCCGATGCCCTGCGGCACGAAGTTGACCTGGAGGTTGGTCATCGGGTCGTTGAACCAGGCGCCGCCGTCGGAGGCCATCGGCACCCGGGACATCGACTCGACACCGCCCGCGAGGACGAGGTCCTCCCAGCCGGAACGGACCTTCGCCGCGGCCAGGTTGACGGCTTCCAGGCCCGAGGCACAGAAGCGGTTCTCCTGCACTCCGGCGACCGTGTCGGGCAGTCCTGCGGCGATGGCGGCGATCCGGGCGATGTCGGAGCCCTGGTCGCCGACCGGGCCGACGACGCCGAGCACGATGTCGTCGACGGCGGCCGGGTCGAGGCCGGGGAACCGGGCGCGGATCTCGTGGATGAGTCCGACGACCAGGTCGATGGGCTTGGTGCCGTGCAAAGCGCCGTTGGCCTTGCCCCGCCCCCGCGGGGTGCGGATCGCGTCGTAGACGTACGCTTCGGTGCTCACGAGGAGGCCTTTCACTTCGGGGTGCGGGACGAGGGGAGCAGCCCGGGGACGTCCCAGTCCCGGGCGACGTCCGCCGTGTCGGCGCCGGGCCGGGCCGGGCCGCCGCGGACGGAGGTCGGGGTCGTGGAGAAACGGGGGGCCGGGGCGGGCTGGGTGATGCCGCCGTGGTCGGTGAAGGTGCCGCGGGCGGCCAGGTGCGGATGGTGCGGGGCCTCGCGCAGCGACAGTACGGGCGCCACGCACGCGTCGGTGCCGTCGAACACGGCCGTCCACTCGTCGCGGGTGCGGCTCCTGAAGCGGGCGGCGACCTCCTCGCGCAGTTCCCCCCAGCGGGCGACGTCCGTGCGGGCGGCGCCCCGGCCCTCGATCCCCAGCAGGGCGAGGAACTCCGCGTAGAACCCCGGCTCCAGGGCGCCGACGGCCATGTACCGGCCGTCGGCCGTCTCGTAGGTGCCGTAGTAGGGGCAGCCGCCGTCGAGGAGGTTGGCGCCGCGGCGGTCCTGCCAGCCGCCGGCGGCGAGCATGCCGTGGATCATCGTGGCCAGGTGGGCGGTGCCGTCGACGATGGCGGCGTCCACGACCTGCCCGGCCCCGGTCGCCCGCGCGTGGTGGAGAGCGGCGAGGACGCCGACGACGAGGTAGAGGGAGCCGCCCGCGTAGTCGCCGAGCAGGTTGGCGGGGACCGGCGGCGGCTCGTCGGGGCGGCCGATCAAGCCGAGTGTGCCGGTGGGGGCGATGTAGGCGATGTCGTGTCCCGCCCGCGGGGCGAGCGGCCCGTCCTGGCCCCAGCCGGTCATCCGGCCGTACACCAGGCGCGGGTTGCGGGCGTGGCAGTCCCCGGGCCCGACACCGAGGCGCTCGGCGACGCCGGGGCGGTAGCCCTCGACCAGGATGTCGGCGCGAGCGGCCAGGGCGAGCACCCGGTCCGGGCCGTCCGGGGCTTTCAGGTCGACGAGCACCGAGCGCTTGTTGCGGTTGGTGACGTCGTAGGCCGGGTCGATGGCGAGCCCGGGGCCGCCGGGCCGGTCCACGCGTACGACGTCGGCGCCGAGGTCGGCCAGGAGCATGGCGGCGAACGGGCCGGGTCCGATCCCGGCCAGCTCGACGACGCGCACGCCGGTGAGCGGGCCGTGTGCTGCCGTCCCTGCCGTGGTCATCCGGCCCCCAGGTCTGTGACACACATGATGTAACACCAGTGATGCTAAGAACGCGTTCCACTCGGCACAAGAGCTGAACGAGCAAGCGCTTGGTAATGTGCCGCACAGGTCAGGCCTCGTCCAGCTCCGCCGTCAGCCGTTTCGGCGCGATCACCCGGTAGCTCTCCTCCACCCAGTCGCACAGGAGTTCCGCGGCCGGGGCGCCCTGCGCTTCCAGGGGGATGCTCACCCAGCCCGCCTTGCCCAGGCCGTATCCGGCGGGCTCGGCTCCGGGGCACGCCAGCGCGTGCGCGTGCGCCGTCTCGTCCGTGAGCTTCACCGTCACCCCGAGGGGGTGACTGCCGTCCTCCGCACCGAGGAAGACGAACACCTTCCGGTTGACCTTCGCGACGGACTCGCCCCACGGGAACTCCTCCACGGCACACGGCAGCCCCAGCGCGAACGCGCGCACTTTCTCCCGCTTCTTCAGGGCATTCCTGGGCACGGCCATCGCGTTCCTCCGGGCTCGTCGTCGGGCTCCGCACCGTTCACGCTAGCCTCGGCCACCGACAGCGGCACGGGCTGCGCGACCGAGGGGTGTCATGAACAGGCAAAGCAGGACGGACCGTCCCTACGACATCGTGCTCTTCGGAGCAACCGGTTTCGCCGGCACGCTCACCGCCGAGTACCTGGCCGAGCACGCGCCGGAGGGGCTGCGCTGGGCGATCGCGGGCCGCAGCGAGGCGAAGCTGGCGCGGCTGCGGGAGCTGCTGCCCGGCAAGGCGCAGGTGGATGTGGTGCGGGCGGACGTGTCGGAACCGGCCTCGCTGCTAGCCCTCGCCGAACGGGCACGCGTGGTGGCCACGACGGTCGGGCCGTACGTCGCCTACGGTGAGGCGCTCGTCGCCGCCTGCGCGGACGCCGGGACGGACTACCTGGACCTGTGCGGCGAGCCGGAGTTCGTGGACCTGATGTACGTCCGGCACGACGCACGCGCGCGGGAGACCGGGGCGCGGCTGGTGCACGCCGCCGGGTTCGACTCGATCCCGCACGACCTGGGCGTGTACTTCACCGTGCAACAGCTGCCCCAGGAGGTGCCGCTGAGCATCGAGGGCTTCGTGTCCGCCGACGCGGCCTTCTCGGGCGGGACCTTCGCCTCGGCCCTCAACCAGTTCGCACGGCAGCGGCAGATGGCGGCCGCCGCGCGGGACCGGCGGCGGCACGAGCCGCGGCTGGTGGGCCGGCGGGCTTCGGCGCCGCTGGGCGGGCCGCGGTTCGCCCAGGAGGTCGGGGCGTGGGCGCTGCCGCTGCCGACCATCGACCCGCAGATCGTGCGGCGTTCGGCGGCGGCCCTGGACCGGTACGGGCCCGACTTCCGCTACCGCCAGTACGCGGCCGTGCGCCGGCTGCCGGTCGCGGTGGGCGGGGTCGCGGCCGTGGGCGCGCTGGTGGCGGCGGCCCAGGTGCCGCCCGCGCGGCGCTGGTTGTCGAACCGGCTCGCGCCCGGGGACGGGCCGGACCCGCAGAAGCGGGCCAGGAGCTGGTTCTCCGTGCGCTTCGTGGGCGAGGGCGGTGGCCGGCGGGTGTACACGGAGGTGTCGGGCGGCGATCCCGGCTACGGCGAGACGGCGAAGATGCTGGCCGAGTCGGCGCTGTGCCTGGCCTTCGACGAGCTGCCGAGGACGGCCGGCCAGGTCACCACGGCGGTCGCGATGGGCGACGCGCTCGTCGGCCGGTTGCGGGCGGCCGGCATCCGCTTCCGCGTGGCGTCGGTGCGCTGAGGAGTCGCCGGGTGGTCTACAGCGGCCACTCGGCGATGGTGTAGATCATCCCGGCTACCCAGCCGAGCCCCGCGAGCACAGCGAGGATCAGGCCGATGGTGACGGCCCGCTCGACGGTCTGGGTCGGGCCGGCAACTGGCTTGGGCGCGCGGTGCGTTGTCATGCCCACCAGCCTGCCGAGAGGGGGTCGGGCAGACATCCGTACACGTACTCAGAGGTGGTACTCACTTCCGGCCGCCTCGTCCGGCCGGAAGCCTCTGCCCCGGCTTGGGAGTTCTCCCGGCCGCGCTCGGCGACCGCGCACGAAGTGCCGACAAGAACGCGCTGCTGGAGCGCGCCGGGTTCGAGGTGCGCGACGTCGAGCTGCGCCATCACGCGCGCCGTCCCGGCGACGGGTCGGCGATCCAGGACTCGGAGCACCGGGAGGTGGGCCGCCGACGGGTGGAGGGTCAGGCCGGGTAGGTCGCCCGCAGCGCCTCGCGGCACAGCGCGTCCGCCCTGCGGGTGGTTTCCGGGAGGCGGTACGCGGGGGTCAGGGCGAGGGTGTGGGCGCAGGCGTTGGCCAGGCTCACGCGGTGGCCCGCCGAGACGAAGACCGGCTTGACCCCGTCCCGGGTGCGCAGGGCGCGGCCGACCTCCTCGTCGCCGGCGAGCAGCGCCGAGGTGCTGCCGCGCGGGCTGTCCGGGGCGTCGTGGGTGAAGGTGAACGGGTTCTTGGCGACGCCGATCGTGGGCAGACCCGTCAGGACGCCGAGGTGGCTCGCGAGGCCGAAGCGGCGGGGGTGGGCGAGGCCGTAGCCGTCGCAGACGACCAATCCGGGGTCGCACGGCAGGGCTTCGAGGGCGGCCAGGACCGTGGGGATCTCGCGGAAGGCGAGCAGTCCGGGCACGTAGGGAAAGGAGATCCGGCCCACCGCGGTGGCCTGGGCGACGACGTCGAGGCTCGCCGCGTCCAGGACGACGGCGGCCGCCGCGACGACGTCGCGGTCGTCGTCGTAGGCGACGTCGACACCCGTGACACGGCCGCTTCCGGGCGGCGGGCCCGGCTCGTCGAGGACGACCCGCTCGCGCAGGGCGTCCTGGACGGCGCGCGCCTGCTCCTCGGTGGCGGGCCAGTCCTCGGGGATGCGTACGGTCGTCATGGTGCCCCGAGCCTACGTCGCGCGCCGAGGCAGGCGGGGTCGGGGTGTCCCGCCTGCCTCGTGGAGCGGGCGCCTCACTTGCCCAGTGCGCGCTGCAACTGGCTCTTGTTCATGCTGGAACGGCCCTCGACGCCCTTGCGCTTGGCCTCCTGGTACAGCTGGTCGTAGGTGGGGCCCTGGGAGCCCTGCCCCGACCGCTGACCGCCGCGCTTGCCGGACGACATGTCCTTGGTGGACGTGCGGCTGGCCGTCTTCGACTCGCCGGAGCGGGCGCGTTCCTTGTTCACCGTCCGTGCGGCGATCTCCTTGGCGCGGCCGGTGCTCTCGCCCCGGTCCTTCGCGCTCTCCTTGATGTGCTCGTACTGGCGCTCCCGCTTGGAACTGGAACCGCGTGGCATTCTCGCTCACTTCCTTTCACGTCCCGTGAACGGGTACCCACACTGCCAACCCTCACCGCACCCCGCTCGCTCAGTGCTCCAGGCGGGCCACCCGCCCCTTCTCGCCGGCGGCCCAGCAGCCGTGGTCCGGAGCGCAGTCGACGGTGTCGTAGGAGCCCGCGTCGACGGTCCGCCAGGTGCGGCCGGCGTCGCTGGTGAGGTCGGTGCCGGTGGGGCCGACGGCGAGGGCGGCGGCGCGGCTGCGCGGGAGCCAGGCGACGCCGGAGCGGTAGGCGGGGGGAGGTGTGGCCGCGGGACGCCAGCCGCGGCCGCCGTCGGACGTGCGCGCGGCGGTGCGGGGCGAGGGCTCCTCGGGGCGGAAGTCACCGCCGACGGCGAGGCCGTGGGCCCGGTCGCGGAAGGCCAGGGCGAAGACCCCGCGGGCCGGGTCGCCCGCCGGGAGGGGCATGCCGGTGGCCCGCCAGGTGTGCCCCCGGTCGGCGGAGTGCAGCACGCGCGCGTGCGCTGCCCCGCCGGTGGCGATCCAGGCGTCCCGCGGCCCGGACGTCACCAGGCACTGCCCGCTCGCGGCGAAGGCGGCCTCTCCCTCCTGCGCGGGCGGCATGCCCCCGTCCGGCAGCACCGTCCAGGTCCGGCCGCCGTCACCGGTGGACAGGATGCGGAACCTCCCGTCCACCGGGTCGCTCAGGGCGAGGCCGTGGCGGTGGTCGAAGAAGGCGAGGCAGTCGTAGAAGGCCCTCGGGTCGGTGTTGCGGAAGGACTCCGTCCAGGTCGTTCCGCCGTCGTCGGTGCGGTAGACGCGGGACGCCTCGCCCTCGCCGATGGCCAGGACGACGGCCCGGCGCGCGTCGAACGCCTCGACGTCCCGGAACTGCAACTCCCCGGCGCCCGGCGGGGAGACGTTCCGCCAGGTGGCACCGCCGTCGGTGGTGCGCAGCACGGTGCCGGCGGTGCCCGCGGCCCAGGCGGTGTTCCGGCCGACGGCGGCGAGACCGCGGAACCGCACGTCCGGGGTGCCGGTGTCCTTGAGCTCCCAGCGCGGCACCCGGCGGTCCGGCTCCCCCGCCCCCGCGGGCCCGGTGGTCAGGGCGGCCAGTGCCGCCGCGCACGCCGTGGCCGCGATCACGCCGCGCCTTGTCCGTCCCGTCCGTCGCCTGCTCCCCATCCGCCTCATGGCCGGGGAAGCTAGCCCACCGCCCGGGAGGCGTCCAGACGGCCTCGTGGTCACGCCGGGCTGCCCGGCAGGCGTCACAAGTGCCCTTCGGGGCACACGAGGAGAGCCAGGTCACTCCCGCGCATGAACGCGGTGACAGAGGTCACTCGCATCTCGTGTGCACGGAATGGCCGATTCCATCGTCTCTTCCCATGCCCGGCCTCATCCGCCCGGACGTGTCCGTCCAGCCGTCACAAGGGAGCAAGGCGTTGTCCATCGTCATCGAGCAGCCCGTGGAGGCCCGCCTCGTCGCCGCCGCGCCGCGTATGCCGAGCATTCCCGCGACGCTGCACTACGACCGGCGCGACCCGTTCGCCGTCCGTATGTCCTTCCCCGCCCCGGCGACGCTGGAGGGCGTCGACGTGTGCTGGACCTTCTCCCGCGAGCTGCTCGCCGCCGGGTTGAGCAACTCCGAGGGGCACGGCGACGTGCGAGTGCGGCCCTACGGGTACGACCGCACGGTGCTGGAGTTCCACGCCCCCGAGGGCACCGCCGTGGTGCACGTCCGGTCGAGCGAGATCCGCTCGTTCCTTGCGGCGACGAGCGAGCTCGTTCCCGTCGGCCTCGAACACCTGCAGCTGGACCTCGACCACGGCCTGGCGGAGCTCATGCGGGACGCCTGCTGAGCGTCGACACGGCGCCGGGAAGAGGGTGTTGACCCCGCCGTAGCCGAGCCCTCCGGGTCAGCGACCGGTAGGTGCCCGCCGCCGGCAGCTCCCGCGCGGCTCGGCGGACCAAGGGGTGCGCGGCCCGGGCGAGGCCCGGGCCGGTGCTGACGCGGGTGGCGCCCAGGGCGGCCGGTTCGGCGACCGGCGGCACGCCGGGACCGGCCATGGCGTGGAGCGGGCCGTCGACGCCCGCCACGAGCTCTCCGACGGTTCCCGGGTCGACGGCCCCGGGGGCCCCGGGGACGAAGATCCCGTCGGCGCCCGCGGCCCGGAGGGCGGCGGCCCGCTCCACGGTGAGGCCTCCCCCACTGCCCCGAAGGCGCGGGAGGTGCCCCCGCCCCGGCGCCGCTCGGGAAGGTGCCGGGGCGGGCGTTGACGAACAGCGGCGCCCCCGCCGCGTCGGCCGCCTCGCGCGCGGCGGCGACCCGCTCGGCCCGCTCGGCGACGTTCGCGCGGCGGCCCGCCCGTCGCGGCGCCGTGCACCGCGTCCGCGATGTTCACGCCCACCGCCCCGGCGGCGAGGACCGCGCGG
>NZ_JAPSKN010000172.1 GCF_031181705.1 Streptomyces sp. | reverse complement strand
GTGCGCGGAGGAGGCGGCCGGACTGGCCACCGGCTGAGGCGGGGCCCGCACCCGGCTGCTTCGGCACCGGGCCGGAGTCGCCCGACCCACCGCGCCCGGCAGCTTTGGCGCCGCGCCGGAGCCCACACCGCCACCAGGCCCCCCCGCAGGGCCGCCGACCCCGTGCACGACCCCGGCCGCCGGATGCGCCCGGGAAAGCGGTGCGGCCGGACAACGACTGCGGCGAGGACCGCACCCGGTGCGCGGGGCCCGTGGAACGGCCAGGGCGCCCCGGGTGGAATGCCCAAAGCGCCCTGAAGGTTCGTGTCAGTGCTTGCCGATCGGGTCGCCCTCGACGTCCGGGCCGCGGCCCGGGCCGACGCGGAACTCGAACTCGCCGTCGTACTTCTTGTGGCCTTCGATGACGGCCAGTTCGACGGCCTCGGACCCCATCTGCTCGCGCACGATGACCGGGTCGCGGCGCAGGTCGCGCATGAGGGCCACGCACATGAAGGTCATCACGACGACGAACGGCGCCGCCGCGAGGATCGTGAGGTTCTGCAGGCCCGTCAGGGCGTCGCCCTGCCCGCTGCCGACCATGAGCATGATCGCCGCGACCGCGCCGGTGACCACGCCCCAGAACACCACGACCAGCCGGCCCGGTTCGAGCGCGCCCTTCTGCGACAGCGTGCCCATGACGATCGAGGCCGCGTCGGCGCCCGAGACGAAGAAGATGCCGACCAGGATCATCACGAGCAGGCTGGTCACGGTGGCGATCGGGAACTGCTGGAGCACGCCGAAGAGCTGGCCCTCCGGGGTCGTCTCCTTGCCGAGCTGCCCCTGCTCCTGCATCTTCATCGCCGAGCCGCCGAAGATCGCGAACCAGATGAGGCTGACCGTGCTGGGCACGAGGATGACACCGCCGACGAACTGCCGGATGGTGCGGCCCCGGCTGATGCGGGCGATGAACATGCCGACGAAGGGCGTCCAGGAGATCCACCACGCCCAGTAGAAGACGGTCCAGCTGCCCAGCCAGTCCCCGACGCCCTCGCCGCCGCTGGCCTCCGTGCGGCCGGCCAGCCGGGGCAGGTCGCCGAGGTAGGCGAAGACCGAGGTCGGCAGCAGGTCCAGGACGATGATGGTCGGCCCGGCGACGAACACGAACAGGGCGAGCACCAGCGCCAGCACCATGTTGGTGTTGGACAGCCACTGGATGCCCTTCTCCACGCCCGACACCGCGGACGCGACGAAGGCCAGGGTCAGCACCGCGATGATCGTGACCAGCAGCCCGGTGCTCACCTCGTCCATCCAGTCCAGCTCCTGCACACCGGAGCCGATCTGCAGCGCGCCGAGCCCCAGGGAGGCGGCGGAGCCGAAGACGGTCGCGACGATCGCGAGGATGTCGATGACCCGGCCGGCGGCGCCGTTGGCGTGCTTCTTGCCGATGAGCGGGGTGAACACGGCGCTGATGGTCTGCCGGCGGCGCCTGCGGAAGGTGCTGTAGGCGATGGCCAGGCCCACCACGGCGTAGATCGCCCAGGGGTGGAGCGTCCAGTGGAAGAGGGTGGTCGCCATGGCCGTCTCCATGCGCTCACCGGAGTCGGCCGGGTCGGTGCCCGGCGGGGCCGTCGAGTAGTGCGACAGCGGCTCGCTCACGCCGTAGAACATCAGGCCGATGCCCATGCCGGCGCTGAACATCATGGCGACCCAGGAGACCGTGCGGAACTCGGGCTCCTCGCCCTCCGCGCCGAGGTGGATCCGGCCGTAGCGGCTGATCGCGAGCCACAGGGCGAACACGACGAAGCCCGAGGCGGCGAGCATGAACGCCCAGCCGCCGTTGTGCATCAGGCCGCTGAGCATGCTCGTGGAGACGTCTTCGAGCGAGTCGGTCGCCGCGGCGCCCCAGACCACGAAGGCGAGGGTGAGCACCGCTGTGACGCCGAAGACGATGCGGTCGGTCTGCGGCCGGGTCCGGCCGGGCAGGCCCGCTTCCGACCCCGGCAGCGCGGCTCCCTCGTGGGGGTCCTTGTCGCTTGGTCGTTCTTGCGTCACAGGCGGCACCTTTCATCGGGACAGCGTGGAGAATCGGTTCCTCCGTATCGCTGCTACCACGTGTGGCGGATTTTCACCCCCCTCAGCATGCGGTTTCGCGTGAACCTCCGGTCAGGTGGTACTCGGCCCGGTCGTCGAGCAGCAGCGGGACGAGCGCCCGCAGGGACTGGCGCACGGGCACGAGCACACCCTCGGCGTCGCTGCGCACGCGCACACCGTGCAGGGCGAGTTCGTCTCCCACCTCGGCGTACTGGGCGGCCGTGAGCCGGTAACCGCAGGGCGGGTCGGCGATGACGTCCGCCGGTTCGGGCGGGTCGTTGTCGGCGCCGCCCAGGTAGACCGGGCCGCCGGTGGCGTACCCGGCGAGACGGGCCCGGCCCGTGGCCGCCTCGATCCGGCCACGGCGCTCCTCGGTGTAGCCGAACACGCCCTTCAGGGCGGCCAGTTGCGAGGTCACCCGGCGCCGGTTGTTCAGCGCCTCGTCCGCCTTCTCGGCGTCGGTGAGCGGGTCCACGCGGCTCTCGATGAGCAGGCCGACGGAGTGTTTCACCCCGGACATGTTGCGCAGGATGCGCTCCTGCCCGTCCCCGGCGACCTGCCTGATCGGTTCGCCCGTGTCCGGGTCGGTCCAGATGCCGTAGGTGCCGGTCGAGTGGCCGGCCCGCTGCGCGGCGGGCCGGACGTACGCCTCGGACAGTGTCCGCGCCTCCTCGTGGACCGCGTCACGGGTGTTGAGGTTGCGCGGCCACAGGTCGAACAGGGCCTTGTCGTAGTAGGGGGGTGTGGCGCCGTACTCGTGCAGGTCGTAGACGAGGTCGGGGCGCTGGTCGCGCAGGACGGCGGCGAGGGCGCGGCCCTCGGCGGTGCGCAGGGCGAGGTGGTCGCGGTTGATGTCGACGCCGTCGCTGTTGCCGCGGGTGTTCGCGGCCCGGCCGTCCGGGTTGGCGGTGGGCACGACGAGGACCGTGGTGCGGTCCAGGAAGCGCCGGGTGCGGCTGTCCCGGGCGTGGGCGAGATCGCGGATCGTGGTGAGGCAGGCCTCCCGGCCGGAGGGCTCGTCGCCGTGCTGGCTGCAGACGAGGAGCACCTTGCTGGGACTCGGCCGGGTGCCGATCCGGACGAGCTGGAGGGGGCGGCCCTGCTTCGTCGTGCCGAAGCGGGACACGGAGACGCGGCTGCTCGACCGGTCGACGGCCCTGAGGAAGTCCTGCTCCTCGGGCTGGGTGGTCCACCGGGCTCCGTTCGTCCGTTCGAAGCCGGTGCGCGGCGGTGCGTCCGTGGCCGTCGCCTCGGCCGGGACGGCGACCAGGGACGCGGCGAGTGCCGCGGCGGTCAGGGTCAAGGTCAGGGCGCGGGCGCGGATCACCGGGCTCCCCCCGGGACGCGGTGGGTGGTGCGCGGCTCCCGTACGCCGTCCAGGAGGGAGGCGCCGGGCGTGGCGGACGCTTTCCCCGCGGTGGCGCGGGCGAAGGCGGTGGCCCCGCCGACGAACGGCACGCGTGCCGAGGTACGCGCGAGGTCGAGCGTCAGCTCCGGCCGGTCGGCATGGGGGTCCTCCCTGCTCGAGCGAAGCCGAGAGCTTGGGGGAGGGTCGATGAGACCCTTGTCGGTGCCCGCGACGATCAGTGCCAGGCGGTGGCCCTTCGGCACGACATGGTCGGTGGCCGCCAGGTCGAGGGTGATCGTGTACCGCTTGCCCGGGGTGAGCGGGGTGCCCTTGGCGTCGGAGGCGTGGTTGCCCAGGTCGGCCCAGCCGCGGCTGACGATCGTGTAGTCGACGTCGGCGGTCTTCGCCTTCGTCTCCTTGAAGCAGGCGCTGTCGCCGGCGGTGCTCGCGCCCCAGCAGGTGCGGTCGGTGAGCGTGGTGACGCCCTCACCCGGGTCGGCGTAGTCGCGGATGGTGGCGGGGCCGATGTCGACGAGGACGGCGGAGAGGTGGGCCGTGGGGGTGGAGGGGGTCGCGGTGACGGTGACCTCGGACGAGCCGGACAGGCGCAGGTCCCGGGTGAGCGCTCCGGTGACGAAGCCGGCCTTCTCCGGTGTCGGCTTGTCGATGCTCGCGGCCCAGTCGGTCTCGCTCAGCGCCGGGTCGTCGGTGATGGTCTCGGTGCCGTGGCGGCGGTGCAGGCCGAGGGTGCCGACGCCGTCCTGGGCGCCCTGGCCGGGGCGCAGGGTGGCGGCGCGGGTGCCGCTGGGCGGCCAGGTCCGGGAGGTGCTCCACTGGTCGGGCGCGCGTTCGATGTCGGCCATGGGCTCGCGGTCGATGCCGTTGTCGTGGCCCATGAGTTCGTGGTCGAACCAGCGGTGCAGGGTCTCGACCCATGCCGCGCGCCGGAAGTCGAAGGGGTCGACGTGGCCGGTCCGGGAGAGCCAGATCTTGCGGTCGACGCCGTTCTTCCCGAGAGCGTCCCACCACTGCCCGACGTGCTTCATGCGGACGTTGAGGTCCTGCATGCCGTGGACGAGGAAGACGCTGGCCTTCACCTTGCGGGCGGCCTCGACGTAGTCGCGCTCGGTCCACAGCGGGGTCCAGTCGCCGGTGCGCGGAGCGCCCTCGGCCAGCTTCTGCTGGACGGGGCCGCACTTGGCGCGGGCGTCGGGGCTGTTGACGTAGTGCGAGAGCCAGTCGGGGCCGGAGTCGTAGAGCGGGGCGCCCTGCTGGAAGTAGTAGTCGTACCAGGAGGAGATGGCGCTGATCGGGACGACGGTCTCCAGGCCCTCGACGCCGGTTGCGGCGACGCCGTTGGCGATGGTGCCGTCCCAGCTCTTGCCGATCATGCCGGTGCGGCCGTTGGTCCAGCCGGCCTCGGCGCGGGTGGTGCCGGTGCGCGTGGTGTAGGCCTTGGCGCGGCCGTTGAGCCAGTCGACGACGGCCTTGGCCGACTGGACGTCGGAGCGGCCGCCGACGTCGACGCAGCCGTCCGAGCGATTGGTTCCGGCCAGGTCGACGCCGACGACGGCGTAGCCGCGCGGGACGAAGTAGTTGTCGTAGAACAGCGGCATCTGCACGACGTCGCCGTTCGCGTCGTACGTCTTCTTCTGGCTCTCGTTGCCGCGCCCGCAGCAGGAGTAGTACGGGCTGGCGTCCATGATGACGGGGACCTTGCGGCCCCGGGCGGCGGGTTCGCGGGGGCGGACGATGTCGACGGCGACCCGGTCCGCCTTCCCGTCGCCGTCCCCGTCGAGTCCGGTGTCCACCCAGACGGCCTCGCGGATGGCGTTCTCGTAGGAGTGGACGGGCTGGCTCCCGCGGGGGGCCGCCTGTGCGGCCGCCGGGGTGAGCAGTGTGGCCATCAGGGCGGCCGTGGCCGCCGTCGCGAGCGGTCTCCAGGTCGTGAAGCGCGTGCGTTTCGGCATGCGCCGGACGGTACATCGGTGAACTCCTGTTCAGAAGAGGGCCGCTGACGGGTCGGCGTGTCCGGGAGCGCTCCGCGGGGCGGGTGTCTCATGTCGGCCGAATGGCGATCGTGTGACAACAGGGGCCATGGACATGACCAGTGACACAGGGAGTCAATAGGCTCCGGACAGACTTCGGGACCTACGACTTGGAGCCTTGCGTGCACCGCAGAATCATCGCGCCGGGAGCCCTGGCAGCGGCCGTCCTCCTGCTGGCGATCCCGGCATCGGCCGCCCCCCACTCCCCCGGCGCGCCGGGGATCGGCGACCCCTACTACCCGGCCTACGGCAACGGCGGATACGACGTCTCCCACTACGACCTCCGGCTGAGGTACCAGCCGGCCACGGACGAGCTGGAGGGCACGGCCACCCTCGTGGCCCGCACCACCCAGGAGCTGTCGCGCTTCAACCTCGACTTCCTGCTGGACGTCGACGAGGTGCGCGTGAACGGGGTCAAGGCCACGTTCACGACCTCCGGCGAACACGAACTGGAGATCACTCCGAAGACCCCGCTGTCCAAGGGCACGGCCGTCACGGTCGTCGTGCGCTACCACGGCGTGCCGTCGTCGAAGCGGGCCTACGGCTTCACCAGCTGGCACCGCACCCCGGACGGCGGTGTCGCGGCCAACGAGCCGGAGGCGGCCGCGTGGTGGTTCCCGAGCAACGACCACCCGCTCGACAAGGCCACCTACGACGTGTCCGTGCTGGTGCCGGACGGCACCCAGGCCATCTCCAACGGCACGCTGCAGTCGACGAGTTCACGGCTCGGCTGGACGCGCTGGAACTGGCGTTCCAACAAGCCGCAGGCCACGTACCTCGCCACGCTCGCGGTCGGGAAGTTCGACCTCACCACCGGCACGACCGAGAGCGGCATCCCGGTCGTCAACGCGTACAGCAAGGACCTCGGCGACCACGCCGGCGCGGCCCGCGCGAGCATCGAGCGCAGCGGCGAGATCGTGGACTGGCTGAGCGGCTACTTCGGGCCCTACCCGTACAACGCGCTCGGCGGGTACGTCCCGAACACGAACACCGGGTACGCGCTGGAGACCCAGACCCGGCCGTTCTACAGCCCCCGGCAGTTCGCCAACGGTTCGAACGTGTCCCTCGTCGTCCACGAGCTGGCCCACCAGTGGTACGGGGACGCGGTGTCCCTCAAGGGCTGGAAGGACATCTGGATCAACGAGGGCTTCGCGCGGTACGCGCAGTGGCTGTGGTCCGAGCACGAGGGCGAGGGCACCGCGCAGGAACTCGCCGACTACGTGTACGCCTCGCACCCCGCCGACGACCCCTTCTGGACGGTGCGGCCCGGGGACCCCGGCCCGGACGACCAGTTCGACATCGCGGTCTACGACCGCGGCGCGCTGGCCGTGCAGGCACTGCGCAACGCGATCGGCGACGAGGCGTTCTTCACGATCCTCAAGGGCTGGCCGCGGAAGTACGCCCACGGCAACGCGTCCGTCGCCGACTTCCGGCGGTACGCCGAGGAGGTGTCCGGCAAGCCGCTGGCCGCTCTCTTCGACACCTGGCTGTTCCAGCCGTCCAAGCCGGGGGCGCCCGCGGCCCGGGACGCGGCGGTCGCGAAGGCGGTCAGGACGGTGGCCCAGCCGAGGTCGTGGAAGAAGATCGCGGCGACCGACGGGGTGCACGAGCACGGCGGCCACGCGCAGGGCGCGGGGCACCGTCACTGACGCGCCCCGTCCCGCCCCGCGGTCTACGGTGGGCCCATACGCACCGGGCGTATGGGCCCGGCGTGCACAGGGCCGGCGACGAGGACGAGGAGCCGGGCGTGCGGAACGTGGCGATCATCGAGGCACCGTCCGTGCTCGGACTGCGTCCCACGGGGGTCGAGGACCTGGCGCCGGCGCTGCTCGGCGCCGGGCTGGCCGAGGCACTCGCGGCACAGAGCGCGGGGCGGGCCGAGCCGCCGCCCTACGACCCGCAGCGGGACGCGGGGACCGGGATGCTGAACCCGGGCGGCATCGCGGCCTACTCCGCGGAGCTGGCCGACGCCGTGGGCGGGGTCCTCGACGGCGGCCGGTTCCCGCTGGTGCTCGGCGGCGACTGCAGCGTGCTGCTCGGCACCCTGCTCGCGCTGCGCCGCCGGGACCGGCACGGGCTGCTGTTCCTCGACGGGCACACGGACTTCTACCAGCCTCGGGCCGAGCCGGCCGGCGAGGTGGCCTCCATGGAGCTCGCCCTGGCCACCGGGCGCGGCCCGCGCGTGCTGGCCGACCTGGAGGGGCGTGGCCCGCTGGTACGGGACGAGGACGTCGTCGCCCTGGGGTTCCGGGACGCGGAGGAGTCCGCGGCGTACGGGACGCAGCCGCTGCCGGAGGCGCTGCACGCGATGGAGCTGCGCACCGTGCGCGCCCTGGGCGCCGGCGAGGCCGCCCGGCGGGCGGTCGGGCTGCTGACCGGTTCCCGCGGCGGCGCCGGGTACTGGGTCCATCTCGACGTCGACGTCCTGGACGACGCGGTGATGCCCGCCGTCGACTACCGTCTGCCGGACGGCCTGTCCTGGCGGGAACTGGAGACCGTGCTGCGCACGGCACTGTCCGGTGACGGTGCGCTCGGCCTCACCGTCACGATCTTCAACCCACGCCTTGATCCCGGCGGAACGATCGCCCGACGGCTGGCCGACTGCCTGCTGCGGGGCTTCGGCGTCCCGCGCTGACGCGACGCGCCGGCTCCGTCGCCGTGGTCGTACTCGGTCACCGGTACCGACCGGCCAACCAGCCGCTCCTCGATCAGCGGCTCGACCCGGGCACCCGGACGCGGCGCTCGACCGGTGGGGGCCACGGGCAGCGGCCCCCGTCCGCTACCTCGTCAGGTTCGACAGCTCCTGGTCGGCCGTCTGCGACACCCGGCGGCGGACGCCGAACCAGCCCGCCACGAGCATGATCGCGATCAGCGGGATGAGCAGGAGCGTCCTGCGGCCGACCTCGGGGTCGTTCCACATCATGCCGAGGCAGGCCATGAGGAAGACGATCGTGGCGATCTCCGTGACCGGGCTGCCGAAGAGGCGGAAGGAGGGGCGGGCGACCAGGCCCGCCCTGGCGCGGCGGACGAAGACCAGGTGGCAGATCATGATGATCACCCAGGTGCTGATGATGCCGAGGGAGGCGACGTTCAGCACGATCTCGAAGGCCTGGGCCGGCACGAGGAAGTTCAGGCCGACGCCGAGCACGCAGACCGCGCAGGTGAGCAGGATGCCGCCGTAGGGGACCTGGCTGCGGTTCATCCGGGCGGTGAACCTGGGCGCCGAGCCGGCCATCGCCATCGAGCGCAGGATGCGGCCCGTGGAGTACAGGCCCGAGTTCAGCGAGGACATGGCGGCGGTCAGGACCACCAGGTTCATCACGTCGCCCGCGGCCGGGACGCCGATCTTCGACAGGACCGTGACGAACGGGCTCTGGTCGGCCGAGTAGACCGAGCCGGGCAGCAGCAGGGCCAGCAGGACGACCGAGCCGACGTAGAACAGGCCGACGCGCCACATGATCGAGTTCACCGCGCGCGGGACGACCTTCTCCGGCTCGGCGGTCTCGCCCGCGGCGACACCGACCAGCTCCAGCGCGGCGTACGCGAAGATCACGCCCTGCATGACGAGGACGACCGGCATCACGCCGTGCGGGAAGACGCCGCCGTTGTCCGTGATCACGCTCAGGCCCGGGGTCTGACCGCCCACCTCGTGCTGCGTGGCGAGCAGGAAGATGCCGATGAGCATGAAGCCGACCAGCGTCGCGACCTTGATGATCGCGAACCAGAACTCCATCTCGCCGAAGATCTTCACCGAGATCAGGTTCACGGCCAGCACCACCGCCAGGGCGATCAGCGCCAGCACCCACTGCGGGATGTCGGTGAACAGGCTCCAGTAGTGCGTGTAGAGCGCGATCGCGGTGATGTCGGCGATGCCGGTGGTCGACCAGTTCAGGAAGTACATCCAGCCGGCGACGTAGGCGCCCTTCTCACCGAGGAACTCACGCGCGTACGACACGAACGAGCCGGAGGAGGGCCGGTACAGGACCAGTTCGCCGAGGGCCCGCACGACGAAGAAGGCGAAGATGCCGCAGACCAGGTAGGCCAGCGCGAGCGCCGGGCCCGCGTTGTGCAGCCGGCCGCCCGCCCCCAGGAACAGTCCGGTGCCGATCGCGCCGCCGATGGCGATCATGTTGACGTGGCGGGCCTTGAGGTCCTTGCTGTAGCCGGCGTCGCCCGCGTCCGCGGGCACCTGGGCCGCATCGGTACGCGGCGTGGCCGCAGCCGTGTTCACGGCGTCCTTGCTCACGGGTGGTTCCACTTCCTGGATCGCCCCGGACGTGGTGGGTCCGGGGTCCGTACAGTGCGTCGGCCCGCACCACCCTTGTGACGCGGCACAGACCAAGGCAGCACTTTCCCACACGCCTCAGCTCGCACACGGTGACCGGCGTCACAGAGCGTCACTTCTCACAAGGTCCACCAGGGACCCGCACAGCCGCCGCCCGGCGTTCACCGCATGCTCATCGACTGCTGCGGACGAGGTGTCACCACACTGGTGGGACAGCGATACTGCTGCACATGACGACCGACGCCGAGGAGCCGACCCTCACGATCGACGAGCTGGCCGCCCGGGCCGGTGTCACGGTGCGCACGGTTCGCTTCTACGGCACGAAGGGGCTCCTGCCGCCGCCGGTGCTCGGTCCCCGGCGCGTGGGCCACTACGGGCGGGAGCACCTGGCCCGGCTGGCGCTGATCGAGGAGCTGCAGCGGCAGGGCATGACGCTGGCCGGCATCGAGCGGTACCTGCGGCAGCTGCCGCCCGACCTGAGCGCGCACGACCTGGCCGTGCACCGTGCGGTGGTGGCGTCCTGGGCGCCGGACACCGTCGAGACGGTCACCCACGAGGAGCTGGCGCGGCGGGCCGGGCGGCCGCTGGACGAGGAGGACGTCGAGCGGCTCGTCGCGATGGGCGTGGTCCGGCCCGCCGAGGACGGCTACGAGACCGACCTCGGCCTGCTCCGGCTGGGCGCCGGGCTGCTGGACGTGCCGCTCTCCCCTCAGGCGATCTTCGCGGCGCGCAAGGTCCTCCTGGAACACACGCGCGCCGCGGCCCGGGAACTCTCCCAGCTCTTCCGCGCCGAGATGGCGGAGCGCGACGCGCGGGACGTGCGGTCCCTGTCGGCGCACATGCACCCCTTGGTGGTGCAGGCGCTCCTCACCGCGTT
>NZ_JAPSKN010000171.1 GCF_031181705.1 Streptomyces sp. | reverse complement strand
ACCGGAACCCAACACAAGATGTATGCTCATGCTCGCTGTCGCCGCAGGGGAATCCGGTGCGAATCCGGAACTGTCCCGCAACGGTGTACCCGTGCCCATAAAGGCGCATGGGCGTCAGTCCGAGGACCTGCCGACAGTGCACCCGGCCATCCGGCCGGTGTGCCTGACGTCCGGGCCTCGCGGAATGGGCCGGTGGACGCGACGCCGCGTGCGCTCGTGTGCTCCCCCCTGCCCTCGACGAGGCCCCGTGCCGAGCGAGGGAGAGCCCCACGTGACCATCGCGCCAGCAGATCCGGTCTCAGCCGCCGAACAAGCCGCCGAAGCGCACGACGCTCCCGGTGCCGCGCTGTTGCGGACCCTGACCGAACTGACCGCCGACCTCCCCGACGCCGACCCGGGCCGGGTCGCCGCCGCCGCCCTGCGCGGCCGGTCCGCGCGGGCGGACGAGACGGAGTTGCGCGAGCTGGCGACGGAGGCGGCCGCCGGTCTCATCGCCGAGGACCCCGCCTACTCCCGGCTGGCCGCCCGGCTGCTGACCCTCACCATCCGTGCCGAGGCCGCCTCCCAGGGCGTCACGTCCTTCACGGAATCGGTCGCCGTGGGCCACCGCGAGGGGCTCATCGCCGACCGGACCGCCGGCTTCGTCCGGCTGCACGCCGCCCGGCTCGACGCCCTGATCGACACCGCCGCCGACGACCGCTTCGGCTACTTCGGCCTGCGCACGCTGCACAGCCGCTACCTGCTGCGGCACCCGATCACCCGCAAGGTGATCGAGACCCCCCAGCACTTCATGCTGCGCGTGGCGAGCGGCCTCGCCGAGGACGACACCCCACGGGCCGTCGACGAAGTCGCCGCTCTCTACCGGCTGATGAGCCGCCTCGACTACCTCCCCTCCTCCCCCACGCTCTTCAACTCCGGCACCCGGCACCCCCAGATGTCGTCCTGCTACCTCCTGGACTCCCCCAGGGACGAGCTGGACTCCATCTACGACCGCTACCACCAGGTCGCCCGCCTGTCGAAGCACGCCGGCGGCATCGGCATCGCCTACTCCCGCGTCCGCGCCCGGGGTTCGCTGATCCGCGGCACCAACGGCCACTCCAACGGCATCGTGCCGTTCCTGAAGACCCTCGACGCCTCGGTCGCCGCCGTGAACCAGGGCGGCCGCCGCAAGGGCGCCGCCGCGGTCTACCTGGAGACGTGGCACTCCGACATCGAGGAGTTCCTGGAACTGCGGGACAACACCGGTGAGGACGCCCGCCGTACGCACAACCTGAACCTCGCGCACTGGGTCCCGGACGAGTTCATGCGGCGGGTGAACGCCGACGCGCCGTGGTCGCTGTTCTCCCCCGCGGACGTGCCCGAGCTGGTGGACCTGTGGGGCGAGGAGTTCGACGCCGCCTACCGGGCCGCCGAGGCGAAGGGCCTGGCGAGGAAGACGCTGCCCGCGCGCGAGCTGTACGGCCGGATGATGCGCACCCTCGCGCAGACCGGCAACGGCTGGATGACCTTCAAGGACGCCGCCAACCGCACCGCCAACCAGACCGCCGAGCCGGGCCACGTCGTCCACTCCTCCAACCTCTGCACGGAGATCCTGGAGGTCACCAGCGACGGGGAGACGGCCGTCTGCAACCTGGGCTCGGTCAACCTCGGTGCCTTCGTGAGCGACGGGGACATCGACTGGGAGCGGCTGGACGCGACCGTCCGCACGGCCGTGACGTTCCTCGACCGGGTCGTCGACATCAACTTCTACCCGACCGAGCAGGCGGGCCGCTCCAACGCCCGCTGGCGCCCGGTCGGCCTGGGCGCCATGGGCCTGCAGGACGTCTTCTTCCAGCTGCGCCTGCCCTTCGACTCGCCCGAGGCGAAGGCCCTGTCCACCCGCATCGCCGAGCGCATCATGCTCGCCGCCTACGAGGCCTCCGCCGATCTCGCGGAGCGGAGCGGCCCGCTGCCGGCCTGGGAGAAGACCCGTACGGCCAGGGGTGTGCTGCACCCCGACCACTACGACGTGGAACCGACCTGGCCGGAGCGCTGGGCGGCCCTGCGCGAGCGGATCGCCACGACCGGCCTGCGCAACGCGCTGCTCCTGGCCATCGCGCCCACGGCCACCATCGCCTCCATCGCGGGCGTCTACGAGTGCATCGAGCCGCAGGTGTCCAACCTGTTCAAGCGCGAGACGCTGTCGGGTGAGTTCCTCCAGGTCAACTCCTATCTGGTGGACGAGCTGAAGCGGCTCGGCGTGTGGGACGCCCGCAGCCGCGAGGCGCTGCGCGAGGCGGGCGGCTCGGTGCAGGGCTTCGCCTGGATCCCCGAGGACGTCCGCGCGCTCTACCGCACGGCGTGGGAGATTCCGCAGCGCGGCCTGATCGACATGGCGGCGGCCAGGACCCCGTTCCTGGACCAGTCCCAGTCCCTGAACCTCTTCCTGGAGACGCCGACCATCGGGAAGCTCTCCTCGATGTACGCCTACGCCTGGAAGTCCGGGCTGAAGACCACGTACTACCTGCGCTCGCGCCCGGCGACCCGGATCGCCCGCGCCGCCCAGGCCACCGTCCCCGCGCAGGCCGCCCCGGACCCCGACGCGGTCGCCTGCTCCCTGGAAAACCCCGAGTCCTGCGAGGCCTGCCAGTAATGCCCAGCAACCAGAATCTCCTCGACCCCGGCTTCGAGCTGACCCTGCGCCCCATGCGCTACCCGGACTTCTACGAGCGCTACCGGGACGCCATCAAGAACACCTGGACCGTGGAGGAGGTCGACCTCCACTCGGACGTCGCCGACCTCGCCAAGCTCTCCGCCGCGGAGCAGCACCTGATCGGCCGGCTGGTGGCCTTCTTCGCGACGGGCGACTCGATCGTCGCGAACAACCTGGTGCTGACGCTGTACAAGCACATCAACTCCCCGGAGGCGCGGCTGTACCTGAGCCGCCAGCTCTTCGAGGAGGCCGTGCACGTGCAGTTCTACCTGACGCTGCTCGACACCTACCTGCCCGATCCGGAGGACCGGGCGGCGGCCTTCGCGGCGGTGGAGAACATCCCGTCCATCCGCGAGAAGGCGGAGTTCTGCTTCAGGTGGATGGACTCGGTCGAGAAGCTGGACCGGCTGGAGTCACAGGCGGACCGCCGCCGCTTCCTGCTCAACCTGATCTGCTTCGCGGCGTGCATCGAGGGCCTGTTCTTCTACGGCGCCTTCGCCTACGTCTACTGGTTCCGCAGCCGCGGCCTGCTGCACGGCCTGGCGACCGGCACCAACTGGGTGTTCCGCGACGAGACCATGCACATGTCGTTCGCGTTCGACGTGGTCGACACCGTCCGCAAGGAGGAGCCGGAGCTCTTCGACGAGCGGCTCCGGCAGGAGGTGACGGACATGCTCCGCGAGGCCGTCGAGGCCGAGCTGCAGTTCGCGCGCGACCTGTGCGGTGACGGCCTCCCGGGCATGAACACCGAGTCGATGCGGCAGTACCTGGAGTGCGTCGCCGACCAGCGGCTGACCCGCCTGGGCTTCGCTCCGGTGTACGGCTCCGAGAACCCCTTCTCCTTCATGGAGCTCCAGGGGGTTCAGGAGCTGACCAACTTCTTCGAGCGGCGGCCCTCCGCGTACCAGGTGGCGGTGGAGGGCACCGTCGACCTGGACGAGGACTTCTGAGCCGGCGCGTTCTCGCGGGCCTCCTGGGCCTCCCGGATCTGCCGGTCGATGCGCCGGTCGCGCACGATGCCGAGCACGGACGGGAGGACCAGGAGGACCAGCGTCCCGAGTACGAAGACCATGGCGATGAGTGTCTGAGTCTGGTTCGTGTCCATGGACACCACTGTCGCGCCGAATGGTCCTTACCGTCAGTGGCAGTACTGCCGTAGACCCTCGAATTACTGCCAACGGTGCGGCACACTGGACGCATGCTGCAGAACGTGGCCGTCGCCCTGCTCGACGGTGTGACCCCCTTCGAACTCGGCGTGGTGTGCGAGGTCTTCGGCACCGACCGCAGTGACGACGGCCTGCCGGTGTACGACTTCGCCGTGGCCTCGGCCGAGGGCCCGGCCCTGCGCATGGCCTCGGGCCTGTCGCTGCAGGTCGAGCACGGCCTGGAGCGGCTGGAGACGGCCGACCTCATCGCCGTCCCGGCCGGGGACGGCTACTCCACGCGCACCTTCCCGCCGGAGCTGCTGGACGCCCTGCGCCACGCCGTGGACCGCGGCGCCCGGGTGCTCAGCGTCTGCTCCGGCGTCTTCGTGCTGGCCGCGGCCGGGCTGCTGGACGACCGGCGCTGCGCGGTGCACTGGAAGCACGCGCGGGACCTGGCCCTGCGCTACCCCCGGGTGGCCGTCGAGCCGGACGTGCTCTACGTCGACGAGGACCCGGTGATCACCTCCGCGGGCACCGCCGCCGGCATCGACGCCTGCCTCCACCTGGTCCGCAAGGAGCAGGGCTCCGAGGTCGCCAACAAGATCGCCCGGCGGATGGTGGTGCCGCCGCACCGCGACGGCGGCCAGGCCCAGTACATCGAGCGCCCGCTGCCGCACTCCGAGGCCGACACGATCGGCGAGGTGCTGGCGTGGATGGAGCGCCACCTCGACGAGGAGGTGACCGTCGAGCAGCTCGCCGCCCACGCCCACATGTCCCCGCGCACGTTCGCCCGCCGCTTCCAGCAGGAGACGGGTACGACTCCCTACCGCTGGGTGCTGCGCCAGCGGGTACTGCTGGCCCAGCGGCTGCTGGAGGCGACGGACGAGACGATGGACGCGATCGCCGGCCGGACGGGGTTCGGCAACGCGGCCACGCTGCGCCACCACTTCGTCCGGGCGGTCGGGACCACGCCGAACGCCTACCGGCGCACGTTCAGGGGCACCGAGGCGGCCTGAGGTCGGGAACCGTCACCTCGCCACCGGCCGCACCCGCAGGTCGTGCGGCCGCAGCGTGATGCCGACGCGTGTGCTGTCGTTCGAGCCCGCCACCTGCTCGAAGCGGTACCTGGTGGCCAGCGCCGCCGTGATCAGCGTCAGCTGCGCCATCGAGAAGTGGTCGCTCGGGCACTTGCGGTTGCCCGTGCTGAACGGGCTCATCGCGTGCTTCGGGATCGCCTTGACCCGCTCCGGCAGCCAGCGGTCCGGATCGAACTCCAGGTTCCGCTCGTACGACTTCGCGTCGCGCTGGATGGCGTACGGACTGTAGACGATGTCCGCTCCGGCCGGAATGCGGTATCCACCGAGTTCCGTGTCCCGCACCGCCCGGCGCGTCAGAATCCACACCGCCGGACTCAAACGCATGGACTCGACCACGACATTGTTGGTGTGCCTGAGCTCTCGGACGTCGGCGAATGCCACCGGCCTCCCACCGGTGACGGCTTGCACTTCGTCATGCACCCGGTCGGCGTGTTCAGGGTGTTCCGCGAGCATATGCAAGAGCCACATGATCGTGGATGCCACGGTTTCGCTGCCCGGGGTGAGGATCGCTACGACCTGATCGTGGATCTCCTGTTCCCCGATGGGGTCGCCATTCTCGTCCTTCGCCTCCAGCAATGCCGTCAGCAAATCGTCCGGCTTTTGACCGCTTGCGCGGCGCTCGGCGACGATCTCGTCGACCAGGAGATGCAAATCGGCCAGGGCCCGGTTGAATTGGCGGTTGGCCGGGAGCGGGAGGTTGTAGAGCGGTCCGAGCGGGACCACCATCCGCCGGTACATCCCGCGGAAGACGGTGGCAAGGGCGACGCACAGCCGCTCCGCCCGCTCGTCCATGAAGTCGCCGCGCAGCAGGCAGCGGGCCGCGATGCGCACGGCCACCCGGAAGGACTCGGAGGTGCAGTCCACCGTCTCGCCGGTCTTCCAGCGCTCGGTGAGCGCGTGTGCCTCCTCCTCCATGACCGGCCCGTAGGCGGGGATGGCGTCGAGCCGGAAGGCGGGCTGGATGGTGCGCCGCTGGCGGCGGTGGCGCGGGCCGTTGGCCGTGGCCACGCCCTCCTTGCCGAGCAGGCCCTCCAGGGACTCCCACAGCGGTCCGGCGATGATGAAGTCGTTGCTCAGCGCCAGCGCGCCCGTGAGGGCCGGGGTGGTCACGGCGTGGACGGTCTTGGGACCGAGCTTCAGGCGGACCACCTCGCCGTGGTCGCGCAGCCGGGACATGAACGCCAGCGGGTCGCGCGCCAGCTTCCAGCCGTGCCCGAGGACGGGGACGGCGCCGCCGGCCCGGGGCGGCTCGCGCAGTTCCGTGGCCCGGGGGGCTTCAGGCTTCACAGACTCGACGGTCATTTCTCACCTGCCGCTTCGTTGTTGACGTACGGGGGCGTGGACCGGTCGTCCCAGCTGTCGACCATGTACCGGCCGGACTCGTGGTGGAACCAGTAGACGGAACTGAACCAGTTCCGCATATCGCTCAGGCAGACGCGCACGGCGGCGCTCAGTTCCTTTCCGCGCACGGTGCCGTCGGCGAGGTCGTCGGCGAACCGCAATGCCTCCTGCTCGACGTCGAGGAATTCGGTGACGCATTCCTCGACCCGGCGCCGGACCTCCATCACCGCCTGTTCCAGCGTCAGCCCCTCATGGGTGATGAGACTGATTCCGAGATTGTGCACCTCGTCGCCCGCTATCTCCTTCGGAAGCGAGCAGAGGTCGTTGTACCAGGCGGCGAATTCCTGGCTGAGCAGCGCCGCCCGCCGATAGGCCGGGTGTTTCCGCACGGTGTCGGGGAGTTCGCACCCGGCGGCCGGCTCCAGCAGGTCCGTCCATATCCAGTGGGCGAAGGTGAGCCGGCGCAGCCGGAGGTATTCCTCGACCGTCGGCACGATGCCGTGCGTGCGATTGTGGAACTCCCGGTCGTAGGCCTCGATCACCTCGTGGAAGTGCCGGGCGAACCGGAGGTTCCACGTCTGCGGCAGGAACCCGTACAGCCGCAGCACGCTGTCCGCGAACCCGGCGACCAGTGGGTCCTCGTGGTGCAGGTGCTCCCCGGGGGAGTCGAGCGCGGTGTGCAACAGGTCCCGCAGATTCCGCCAGGCGAGCGGGCGCCCGTGCACGATGTCGCGGTCGTGCCGGTCGTCCCAGACGAAGAACCAGGCGCTGTAGTCCGCGATGGCCTGCATCACCTCGTCGGGGGCGCCGATGTAGTACCCGGCCATGAGGTCCGTGTAGCACAGGCCGTCGGCATATTCCGCCACCTTCTCGGCGGGCATGAGCCGCTTTTCGAGCAGCCATGCCCGCGTCTTCTCCTGGCACTTCGGCCAATACGGGTGGAGTCGCCGGGGAAACGCCGCCTCGATCACAGGGAGGGAGAGCGACGGTGGAACTGCGATGGTGGTCGGTGTCGATGTGGTGCCGTGTGACAAAGCATGCACGAACTAACCCCTCTCAGCCGCCGGTTGGCGCGGGCGCCCCTCCCTTCGTGCCGGGCGTGCGCCGTTGCATACCCCGCTCACCCCATTCAGCCCTACAACTGACCGTTCTGGGAACGTATTTGCTTCATTCACTACCTCACAGTGCCGGGATCCTCCCGTCGTGTGACTGGTGCGGGATCACCAGGAGAGCGGAAGCGATCGAACGTGCGACGGACAGGCGAACGACACAGGCGAACGGCGCCTGTTCAGGGTGAGGAACCCGAACAGGCGCCGTTCGCCTGGTGCGTCCGAGGTGTCAGTCGTTGGCCACCACGGGGTAGCGGGGCTCGTTCTCGGCCATCTGCCGCAGCGCGTCCTTGCGCTCACGCTTGGAGAGCCGGTCGATGTACAGGTAGCCGTAGAGGTGGTCGGTCTCGTGCTGCAAACACCGAGCGAAGTATCCGGTGCCGCGCACCTTGATCGGATTGCCGCGCTCGTCCTGTCCGGTCACCTCGGCGTAGTCCGGCCGGGCGAGCGGCGCGTACGCGGTCGGCACCGACAGGCAGCCCTCGTTGCTGTCGTCCAGCCGGCGCTTGTCGGCGGGCAGTTCGACGAGCTTGGGGTTGCAGACGACACCGGTGTGCCGGACGCCCTCGTCGTCGGGGCAGTCGTAGACGAAGACCTTCGCGTCGACGCCGATCTGGTTGGCGGCCAGGCCCACGCCCTCGGCGGTGCGCTGGCTGGCGAACATGTCCGCGACGAGCTGCTGCAGCTCCTCGCCGAAGTCGGTGACGTCCTTGCACTCCTTGTGCAGCACCGGGTTCCCGACCACCGTGATCGGCCGCGAGGTCCCCCGCTCCCGCCAGGCCGCCTCGCGCTCCTCGCAGTCCTCCGTGTCGATCACGTACCCCTCGTCATCGACGGGGAGCACGCCCGCGTGCTGCTGATCGGTGTCCTGCTGAGCCATGACGTTACGTACGCCTTCCTGAACAGTTCCAAGGGATGCTGATACAGGGTACGCGGGTGAAACGCCCTGCTTCAGGGCGCGGGGAACCGGCGAACCACCGACGCGGCCGCACCCGGCGACGGCGCTAGCACACCTCTTCCAGATCCCGCCAATCCCGGGAATCCGGACTGTCGGCCACCCAACCGTCCAGCAACCCCCGGACCAGCGAAGCCGGCGCGGCCAACCCGCACTCCCGCTCCGGCACCCACAGCTGCCCGTCCGTCCGGTGCCCCAGCGGCCCGGGATGCCCCGGCTCGCTGTGGTCGTGCGGATCCAGGTGCTCCCCGTCGCCCTCGTCCGACGGCATCCGCGACTCCGAGCACATCCGGCACAGCAGCCGCACCGAGGAGGACCAGTCCTCCGCGGCGAACCCCGCGTCCGCGGCCAGTTGCTCCAGCGCGTCCCGGTCGGCCTCCGTCGCCGCCTCCAGCAGCACCACCCAGGTCGGCACCGGGGACGGCGCCCACAGCTCGATCTCGTCGAACACCGGGTAGGCGTGCCCCGCGGCCGTGGTCCGCTCCCCGTGCGGCACGCCGTCGTGCAGGACGACCTCGCCCCAGCGCCGCCCCGACGACGGCAGCGGAATGGACAGCACCTCGATCCGCGCGGGATCCAGCCGCCGCCCCCACACGACCTCCGCCTCGCCCTCCGGGGAGAGCCGTACGGCCGCGCTGCCGAGGTCCATGCCGACGGGCTCGCCCGAGTCGTTCGCGGCGCCCGGTACCCGTAGCCCGTAGGCCTGCCAGGCACGGCGGGCCAGCGGCCAGTCCTGGAGGGCGGTGGCGGCGATGCCGACGTTCCACCAGTCGGGCGCGCCGGAGTCCCGGTCGAGCAGGGCCACCGCCCGCAGGCCGGCGGCCCGGGCCTGCTCCCAGTCGTGCCGGAACTTGTGCAGCAGGGCGAGGTTGAACCAGGACTCGGACAGCCAGGGCTCCAGATCGGCGGCACGTGTCAGCAGCGCGCCCGCGTCCTCGTACCGGCCGTCGCCGATGAGGGTGAATGCCCGGTCCGTGGCCTGCCGCCAGGAGGCGGAGGGCCGGTGCCGTCCCTTGCCGAAGATCCTCACGATTCCCGCCTGCCAGTTCCGTGCTGTGGGCTGGCCGTAGCTGTGTTTCGAGCCCCCGGACACCTTCTCCTTCGCATCCAACCACGTACGGCCTCGGGGGCGCTCATTACCCATGGGTTACCCAGCCACGGGCAGCGTCAGACTGCTCCTTGCCAGTACCCGGGCCAGTGATTCCACCACTTCCGGCGCGTACTCCCCGGCGGTGGCGAGCCGGAGTTCCTCCAGCGCCGTCAGCGGCCCGCCCGGGCCGCCTTCCCGGGACTTCTCCTCGTACGCGTTCACGGCCCGCACGATCCGGGCCGCGAGCGGCTGCTCCGCGTACGGGTCCGCCTGCCGCTCCACGACCACGGCGACGGCCCCGTCGACCCCCGTCTGCCGGACCACGGCCCCGCCGAGCAGCGCGATCCGGCGCTGCTCGGCGGCGGGCAGGGCGGCGGTGGCGCCCGCCGGCACGGGGTCGACGAGGCTCAGCTGGCCGATGTCGTGCATCAGCGCCGCGTACTCCAGCACGGCCAGCTCGGGCTCGGTCAGGCCCAGGTCGCGCCCGACGGCCAGACTGAGCGCGGCGACCCGGCGGGCGTGCCCGGCCGGGGTGTACCCGGCGACCTCGGTGGCCCGCGCGAGGGAGGCGATGGTCTGCCGGTAGGTCGCCCGGACGGCGGCGTAGCGGCGGAACGACATCTGGGCGAGCAGCAGCGGCACGGAGAAGACGGGCAGCGCCCACAACCCCACGACGGCCACCGCCAGCGCCATCACCGCCCCGGTGGCGATGACGGCGGAGCCGATGCCGCGTACGGCCCGCAACTCGTCCCGCAGCACCGGCCCGAACGGCCAGCCGGTCCGCGAGTGCGCGAGGGCGGCGGCGAGCACCGCGTCGCACAGCGCGGTCAGGGACAGCAGCGCGAGCAGCAGCAGCGCGTAGGCGGGCCCGCCCCAGTCGTCGAACATGCCGCGGTTGTACGGGGGCTGGAAGCACACGGCGACGAACCCGACGGTGAGCACGCGGCGGGCGAGGTGGTCGAGCGTGGGCCCCTGCCCGCGGGCGACGTGCGGCACGCTGCCGAGCAGCGAGGCGGCCAGCACGACGGCCACGACCTGGGCGGGACCGTGGTGCGTGGCCCGCCCGCCGGCCTCCCCGAGCAGCCCGTACGACAGGGCCGCCGCGGCCCCGAGCGGTGCCGGCTCCCTGACCTCGGCGTCGTTGCGCCGGGCGAACTCGCCGACGGTGACGAGGACGCCGAAGGCGAGGGCGACCCGGCGTTCCTCCAGCCCGCCGTAGAGGGTGACGGCGAGGGAGCCGGCGGCGAGGACGGCGGCACAGGCGTGGACGAGGGTCAGGAGCGGGGGCGGCCGGTGGCCGTTCATCGGCGCGACCTCGGCTGCCCGCCGACGGGCG
>NZ_JAPSKN010000170.1:4787-10842 GCF_031181705.1 Streptomyces sp. | reverse complement strand
CCCACCCGCCGCCGTTCGCCGGGAACCGTCAGTGGCGTACCGCCTCGGCCTCCCGCGGGACATGGCCGGCCACGATCCGCTCGCGCCCGGCGACCGGAGCCCGGCGCCGGTCCACGACCGCGGCCAGCGCGGCGACGCCCAGGCCGATCACGGCCAGGGCCGCGCCGGCCAGGGCCGGGGAGGTGGCTCCGAAGCCGGCGGCCAGGGCCAGGCCGCCGATCCAGGCGCCACCGGCGTTGGCCAGGTTGAAGGCGGCCTGGTTGGCCGAGGAGGCCAGCGAGGGGGCCGAGGAGGCCTTCTCCATGACCATCAGCTGCAGCGGGGATCCGGTGGCGAAGGCCGCCGTGCCCAGGAGCGTCACCGCCACAGCGGCGGTGACCTCCGTACGCATCAGCAGCGGGAACAGCGCCAGGACCGCCACCAGCGAGACCAGGCCGCCGAACAGGGTGCCGCGCAGGGAGTGGTCGGCCAGGCGGCCGCCGAGCAGGTTGCCCGCGGTCGCGCCGACACCGAACAGCGCCAGCAGCAGGGTCACGCTGGCGTCGGCGTAGCCGGCCGCGTCCGTGAGCATCGGGGTGATGTAGCTGTAGGCCGCGAACAGGGCGCCGAAGCCCGCGACGGTCGTGCCGAGCGAGAGCCAGACCGGGACGGAGCGCAGGGCGGCGAGTTCGCCGCGCAGCCCCTGGGCGGTGGCGTGCTCGTGGTCGCGCGGGATGAGGAGGGCGAGCGCGGCGATCGCCGCCAGGCCGATGGCGCTGACGCCGAGGAAGGTGGCCCGCCAGCCGAGGTGCTGGCCCATGAGGGTCGCGACCGGCACGCCCGCGACGTTCGCGACCGTCAGGCCGAGGAACATCAGGGAGACCGAGCGCGCCTTGCGTTCGGGGGCGACCATGTTCGTGGCCACGACGGCGCCCACGCCGAAGAAGGCGCCGTGCGGCAGCCCGCTCAGGAAGCGCGCGGCCAGCAGCCAGCCGTTGTCGGGCGCGAGCGCCGACAGGGCGTTGCCCACGACGAACAGCCCCATCAGGCCGATCAGGACCGTGCGGCGGGACACCTTCGCGGTGACGGCGGCCAGCAGCGGGGCGCCGATGACGACGCCGAGCGCGTACGCCGACACCAGGTGGCCGGCGCTGGGTATCGAGATGTTCAGGTCGTCCGCGACATCGGGCAGCAGCCCCATCATCACGAACTCGGTGGTGCCGATGCCGAAGGCACCCACGGCGAGGGCGAGCAGGGCCAGGGGCATGAAGAACCTTTCGAGACTTGCGTGAGATCCGTACGTCATATGTTCAAGTACGGAACAAAGTCTCGCAGGCGCACTATTCCACGAGGTGAAGCCGAGGTTGCCGAATCCTGCCGGAACCGCCCTGACCTGCGGTTTTCAGAAACCGCTTGTGGCGACCCTCACACGGGCGGCGACGGGCAGATGGTCGCTGCCGGTCTGCGGGAGGGTCCACGAACTGTGCGGCTCCAGGCCCCGGACCATGATCTGGTCGATGCGCGCCATCGGGAACGAGGCCGGCCAGCTGAACCCGAAGCCGCTGCCCACCGCGCCCTGCGTGGAGCGCATCTGGGAGGTGACGGCGTTCAGGGCGCGGTCGTTCATGGTGCCGTTCAGATCGCCCAGCAGCACCACGTTCTCCAGCGGTTCGTGCGCGATGGCCTCGCCCAGGTAGTCGGCGCTGCGGTCGCGCTGCCTCGCCGTGAACCCGGCCTCCATCTTCACGCGCACGGACGGCAGATGGGCGACGTAGACCGCGACCCGCCCGGCCGGCGCGGTCACGGTGGCGCGCATCGCCCGCGTCCAGCCCATGTCGAGGTCGACGGCCCGGACGCCGCTGAGCGGGTACTTGCTCCACACGCCGACCGTGCCCTCCACCGCGTGGTAGCGGTAGGTCGACGCCAGCGCCTTCTCGTACGTCGGCACCGCGGCCGGGGACAGCTCCTCCAGGGCCAGCACGTCCGCGCCGGACGCGGCCACGTCACGGGCGGTGCCCGACGGGTCCGGGTTCTCGGCGTTGACGTTGTGCGTGACCACGGTGAGGTCGCCCCCGGCGACGGTCTTGTCGCTGAGCAGCCCCCCGAACAGGTTGAACCAGACCAGGGCCGGCGCGAGCACCGCGATCAGCGCGGTCGCCGACCTGCGCACCAGTGCCAGCACGAGCAGCACCGGCACGAACAGCCCGAGCCAGGGCAGGAACGTCTCGATGAGGCTGCCCAGGTTGCCGATGGCGTTGGGGATCTGCGCGTGCAGCAGCATGACCACCGCCAGCAGCACCGCGCACCCGGCCACGACCAGTCCGCGCCGCCAGATTCTCGGATCGCCCCGCCAGCCGCTCACCAGCCGGTCGAACAGGCGCCGAAGCCGGGTTCCGCGGTGCTCGGGCCCCGAGCCGCCGTTGTCCGTCTCCGTCATGTACGCCTGCTGCGCCATACCGTCGCCTCACTACCTGCCGTGCACACCATCGCCCCCGTGTCTCTACGACCCTAGGGGATGATCCGTTCCGTTCCCGCCGTCCCGCGACGGCCGTACGGGGGCGAGGACGTTCGAGTCCGTCCGGTGAGTTCCGGCCCCGGCCCCCGAAAGCGCGCTCTGTGACGAAACGCGCACACTGGGGCCGGGCTCACCCGGAACCGACGGGCGGGGAACCCGCGGGGCGCAGGCCTTCGAGCAGCGTGTCGACGACCTGTTCGGCGAGGCCCTCCGGCAGGTCGGCGTCCGGGTGCAGCACGGAACGCACCAACAGCGGGCCGACGAACAGGTCGTTCAGCAGCTCCAGGTCGACGTCCGTGCGCAGTTCGCCGTTCTCCTGGCCCCGGCGCAGGACGTCCAGGCCCAGACGGCGGCGCGGTTCGACGACGATGGCGTGGTACGCCGCCCAGATCTTCGGGCTGCTCTTCATCTGGGCGTGCACGCTGTGCAGGATCGCCGACGAGCGCTTGGCGAGCCCGCGCCGGCGCATCTGCTCCAGCAGCACCACGAGGTCGTCGCGCATGGACGTGCCGGGCAGCGGCGGGTCGGCGGGTTCGGCGGCGCGTACGACGTCGACGAACAGTTCCTCCTTGCCGCTCCAGCGGCGGTAGATGGTGGCCTTGCCCACCCCGGCGGTCCGGGCCACGCGCTCGATGGACAGCTCCGCCAGCGGGACGCCCTCCTCCAGGAGCCTCATCACGCCCTCGATGATGGCGCGTTCGACGGCCTCGCTTCTGGGGCGGCCCCTCGGGGGGCCGTCGTGCCGGGGCTGCCGTTCGGCGAGGCTCACGTCGTTGCGTCCTTTCTGGCCTGGGGGCCGGGGTGGGCCGGGGGGGGTGGACCGGGGTGGACCGGGGTGGACCGATTCTCGCAGCAGGTCTACGACCGCGCGTCCGTCAACTCCCGCTCCTCCTCGCCCGCCTGCCCGGCCCGCTGCCTGCCGGGCAGGAACAGCGCCACCACGACCGCGCCCACCAGCGCGACGCCCGCGCCCCACAGGGCGGTGACGTGCATCGCGTGCAGGAAGGCGTCGTGGGCCGGGGCGACCAGGGCCTCGCCCCGCGGACCCAGCTTGGCCGCGACGCCCAGGGTCGCCTCGATGGACTCGCCCGCGGTGTGCCGCAGGGCGGGCGGCAGCGCGCCCAGCTTGTCCTCGATGCCGGTGCGGTACGCCGTCGACAGGACCGAGCCGAGGACGGCGATGCCGAGGGCGCCGCCGACCTGCCGGAAGGTGTTGCTGAGGGCGGAGGCCGAGCCGGCCTTCTCGCGGGGCAGGGCCTGCATGATGACGACGCTGACGGGCGTCATGATGTGCGCCATGCCGGTGCCCATCAGGAAGAAGACGACCTCCAGGATCCAGATCGGGGTGTCGGCGTCCAGGGTGGCGAAGGCGGCCAGCATCGCGGCGATGACCAGCAGGCCCCCGGTCGTGGTGGCCCGGTTGCCGAACCGGTCGACCAGCAGCCGGGCCCGCGGCGCGAAGATCATCTGGGCGGCGGCCAGCGGCAGCATCAGCAGACCGGTCTGAAGCGGCGAGTAGCCGCGCACGCTCTGCGTGTAGAAGACGGAGAAGAAGGTCACGCCCATCAGCGCGAAGAACACCAGCGCGATGGCGGCGATGGCGGCCGAGAAGACCTTGTTCCCGAAGTACGTGACGTCGATGGACGGATGGGCGCTGCGCTTCTCGAACACCACGAACGCGACGAGCACGGCGAGACCGGCGCCGATCGTCGTCAGCACGGCGGAATCGGTGAAGTCGGCGAGCTGGCCGCCCTTGATGATGCCGTAGACGAGCAGCACCAGGCCGACGACCGACAGGACCACGCCGACCGGGTCGAGCCGGCCCGGCCTCGGGTCGCGGGAGTCGGGGACCAGCCACAGCATCAGGGCGAGCGCGAGCAGCACGATCGGCACGTTGATGAGGAAGACCGAGCCCCACCAGAAGTGGTCGAGCAGCACGCCGCCGGTGATCGGGCCGATGGCGATGGCGAGGCCGACGCCGCCCGCCCAGATGCCGATGGCCTTGGGCTGCTCCTCGCGTTCGAACACGTTCATGAGGACGGCGAGGGTGGCGGGCATGACGAACGCGGCGCCCAGGCCCATCACGGCACGGAAGGTGATGAGCTCGCCGGGCGAGCCGGAGAACGCGGCGAACGCCGAGCCGATGCCGAACACGACGAGGCCGCCGAGCAGCACCTTCTTGCGGCCGAGCCGGTCACCGAGCAGTCCGGCGGTGAACAGCAGACCGGCGAAGACCAGGGTGTAGGCGTTGATCGCCCACTCCAGCTCGCTCTGTGTGGCACCCAGGCCGGTCGGGGCCGGGGTGGAGATGGTCTTGATGGCGACGTTCAGGATCGAGTTGTCCAGGACGACGATCAGCAGGCTCAGCATCAGCACGCCGAGGATCGCCCAGCGGCGCCGGTGCACCGCTTCCGGTATGCGGCGGCCGGTGGGGGCGGCGCCGTCGGCAGGTGTGGTCATGCGGTCGAGCCTAGGCCCTTTCCGATACGAGACCGTCTCGTATTGGAATACTTTTACCGTGCTCTTACGGACCGCGGATGGCGGCCGAGCGGAACACACGGGGGCTCCCCTAGCCCTCCTTGGCACGAGGTGCCACCATGGACGTGGTCCGGGGACGCCGTCAGGGCGCCTCGAGATGACGTGTTAGGAGCCGTGCCATGACGCAGCTTCCGGCTGCCCAGACTGCGACGAAGCCCTCCGACGGCGGCAAGACCCTGTACGGGGGCAAGGGCACTCGCCGCATCACCGTGCGCGACATCGCCGCCGCCAAGGAACGCGGCGAGAAGTGGCCCATGCTCACCGCCTACGACGCGATGACCGCGTCCGTCTTCGACGAGGCCGGCATCCCGGTCATGCTCGTCGGCGACTCGGCGGGCAACTGCCACCTGGGGTACGAGACCACCGTGCCCGTCACCCTCGACGAGATGACCATGCTGTCGGCGGCGGTCGTACGGGGCACCTCGCGCGCCCTGATCGTCGGCGACCTGCCCTTCGGTTCCTACCAGGAGGGTCCGGTGCAGGCGCTGCGCTCGGCGACCCGGCTGGTGAAGGAGGCCGGTGTCCAGGCCGTGAAGCTGGAAGGGGGCGAGCGCTCGCACGAGCAGATCCGGCTGCTCGTCGAGTCCGGCATCCCGGTGATGGCCCACATCGGGCTGACCCCGCAGTCCGTCAACGCGATGGGCTACCGCGTGCAGGGGCGGGGCGAGGAGGCGGCCCAGCAGCTGCTGCGGGACGCCAAGGCCGTGCAGGACGCGGGCGCGTTCGCCGTGGTCCTGGAACTGGTGCCCGCCGAGCTCGCGGCCGAGGTGACGCGCGTGCTGCACATCCCGACCGTGGGGATCGGGGCGGGCCCGGAGACGGACGCGCAGGTGCTGGTGTGGACCGACATGCTGGGTCTGACCGGCGGGCGCGTGCCGAAGTTCGTGAAGCAGTACGCGAACCTGCGGGAGGTCATGGGGAACGCGGCGAAGGCCTTCGCCGAGGACGTGGTCGGCGGAACGTTCCCCCAGGAGGAGCACTCCGTTCACTGAGCCACTGAGCCACTGAGCCACTGAGCCACTG
>NZ_JAPSKN010000170.1:0-4687 GCF_031181705.1 Streptomyces sp. | reverse complement strand
GCTACTCCGGCTGCGTCGCGATCTGGATCAGGTTGCCGCAGGTGTCGTCGAAGACGGCGGTGGTGACGGGGCCCATCTCCAGGGGTTCCTGCGTGAAGCGGACGCCGAGGGCGCGCAGGCGTTCGTACTCGGCGTGCACGTCGGCGACGGCGAACTGGGCGAGCGGGATGCCGTCGGCGACCAGGGCGTCGCGGTAGGGCTTGACGGCGGGGTGACCGGCCGGCTCCAGCAGGAGTTCCGTGCCGCCCGGCTCCTCCGCGGAGACCACGGTCAGCCACCGGTGCTGCTCGCCGAGCGGGACGTCGTGCTTCTTCACGAAGCCGAGGACCTCGGTGTAGAACCGGAGGGCTTTGGCCTGGTCTTCGACGAAGACGCTGGTCAGATGGATCCTCATGGGGTGCTCTCTTCCGGTCGGGAGGGGGCGGGCGCCGGCCACCGCTCGGTGATCTGCCGAAGCGGGGCCGTGTTCAGGTCGTGGAACTTGTAGCGGCCCTCCCGCCGGGTCTCGACGAGCCCGGCGGCCTCCAGCACCGCGAGGTGCTGGGAGACCGCCTGGCGCGAGATGCCGAGCCGGTGCTTCATGCTCAGCCGCGAGCAGATCTCGAACAGTGTCTGCCCGGACTTCTCCGCGAGCTCGTCGAGGATGGTGCGACGGGTGGGGTCGGCCAAGGCTTTGAAGACGTCGTCGGCCACGACCCCAGGATAGGCAAGCGTCCACTTGCCTATCAAGTCCCCTCGCGGTTCGCCCGTCAGACCGACTCGCGCCACCCGTTCGTGATCGGCAGGCGCCGGTCCTTCCCGAACCCCTTCGCGGAGATCTTCGTCCCCGGCGGGTACTGCCGCCGCTTGTACTCGGCCGTGTCGACCATGCGCAGGGTCTTCACGACCAGCTCGCGGTCGAAGCCGGCCGCGACGATCTCGTCCGCGCCGCGGTCCCGGTCGACGTACAGCTCCAGGATCGCGTCGAGCACCGGGTAGTCGGGCAGCGAGTCCGTGTCGACCTGGCCGGGGCGCAGTTCCGCGCTCGGCGGCTTGGTGAGGGAGTTCTCCGGGATCGGCGGGGTCTGGCCGCGCTCCCGGGCCGCCCGGTTGCGCCACTCCGCCAGCCGGAAGACCGACGTCTTGTACACGTCCTTGATGGGGCCGTACGCGCCGACGGAGTCGCCGTAGAGCGTGGAGTAGCCGACCGCCAGCTCCGACTTGTTGCCGGGGGCCAGGACGATGTGGCCCTCCTGGTTGGAGATCGCCATCAGCAGCGTGCCGCGCAGGCGCGACTGGAGGTTCTCCTCCGCCAGGCCGGTCAGGCCCAGCGAGCCCATGTAGGCGGCGAACATCGGCTCGATGGGGACCGTGCGGTAGTTCAGGCCCGTGCGGCGGGCCAGCTCGGCCGCGTCGTCCTTGGAGTGGTCCGAGGAGTACTTCGACGGCATCGACACGCCGTACACGTTCTGCGCGCCCACCGCGTCGCAGGCGATCGCCGCGACCAGGGCCGAGTCGATGCCGCCCGACAGGCCGATGAGGACCGACGAGAAGCCGTTCTTCTCGACGTACGCCCGCAGGCCCACGACCAGCGCCGAGTAGACCTCCTCGTCGTCGTCCAGACGGTCCGCGTAACCGCCCGTCAGCTCCGGCTCGTACGCCGGCAGCGGGTCCTCCGACAGCACCACGCGGTCGATGCGCAGACCGTCGTCGACCACGCCCTCCGGGGCGTCCGCGGCCGCCGCCGGCAGGTCCAGGTCCAGGACCACACAGCCCTCGGAGAACTGCGGCGCCCGGGCCACGACCTCGCCGTCCTTGTCGACGACGATCGAGTCGCCGTCGAAGACCAGCTCGTCCTGGCCGCCCATCATGGCGAGGTACGCCGTGGTGCAGCCGGCCTCCTGGGCCCGCTTGCGCACCAGCTCCAGACGCGTGTCGTCCTTGTTGCGCTCGTAGGGGGAGGCGTTGATCGACACCAGCAGGCCCGCCTTGGCCGAACGGGCGGCGGGGACACGGCCGCCGTCCTGCCAGAGGTCCTCGCAGATGGCCAGGGCGACGTCCACCCCGTGCACCCGCAGCACCGGCATGCTGTCGCCGGGCACGAAGTAGCGGAACTCGTCGAAGACGCCGTAGTTCGGCAGGTGGTGCTTGGCGTAGGTCAGGACCACCTCGCCGCCGTGGAGCACCGCCCCGGCGTTGCGCGGCGCACCGGCCGGCTGGCCGTACTTCGGCTGGGCGGTCTCGCTGCGGTCGAGATAGCCCACGATCACCGGCAGCCGGCCGAGGCCCTCCTCGGCCAGACGGGCGGCGAGCGAGCGCAGCGCGGCCCGGGAGGCCTCCACGAAGGACGACCTGAGGGCCAGGTCCTCGACGGGGTACCCGGTCAGCGCCATCTCCGGGAACGCCACGAGGTGCGCTCCCTGCTCGGCGGAGTGCCGGGTCCAGCGGACGATCGACTCCGCGTTCCCGGCGAGGTCGCCGACGCGCGAGTCGATCTGGTTCAGGGCGAGACGTAGTTGAGGCACGTGGTCAGTGTAATCGTCAGTGCGACGCAATGGGGTGGTGTGGGCCATCCCACACCACCCCCGACGCCGCGCGGTGGTCAGCGCCGGTACGACTCGACGTAACCGTTCGCGGGCGTGCCCACGCCGGTGACGTCGTCGTAGCCCTCGACGGCCTTGAGCGAGCTGTCCCTGCCCAGGCTGCGCACGGACGTGGCCAGGCCGTCGGTGGCGTCGTAGCCGTTCACGAAGTCGACGCGGGCCACGGCGAGTCTCCCGCCCGTCGGGTCGTCGGTGACGTCGTGGTAGACCTCCGAGCCGTACTTCGCGTAGATCACCGGGTTGGCGAAGCCGATCGCCGTGCCGCCGCGGGCCTCCTGGGCCAGGGCCTGGACGGCGGCGATGGTCGGCGAGGCGAGCGAGGTGCCGCCGATGCGGTACTCGCCGTACGCCTGCTTCCTCCCGTCGGGCAGGGTCTGCGTCTGCCCGACCAGGAAGCCCGTGTTCGGGTCGGCGATCGCGGCGATGTCCGGCACGACCCGGTTGCCGTCCGCGCTGTGGGCCCGCGCCAGCGCCCCGGGCACCACGCCGTGCTGGTAGGAGGGCTCGGCGACCGTCCGGCTGGTGCCGCCGCCCGCGCCGGAGGTGAAGGCGCCCGGGAAGTCCGTCCAGCCCGTGCCGTCGGCCGACAGGTTCGCCTTCTCGGTGCCCCAGCCGGTCTCCCAGAGGTAGGTGTCGCCCTTGCCGACGGCCAGGGAGGTGCCGCCGACGGCGGTGACCCACGCCGAGTCGGCCGGGGAGTCGACCTGCTTCGTCCCGGAGCTCGCGACCTCGTCGCCGTCGTCGCCGGAGGAGAAGTAGAAGCCGATGCCCTCGACCGCGCCGAGCTGGAAGACGTGGTCGTAGGCGGCCGCCAGGCCGGGGGTCTGCGCGGCCTCCACCTCGCCCCAGGAGTTGGAGACGATGTCGGCCAGGTGGTGGTCGACGACCTTGCCGAGCGCGTCGAGCAGGTCGCCGTCCGCGCAGGAGGCGGCGCCCACGTACGTCACGTCCGCGGCCGGGGCGACCGCGTGCACCGCCTCGACGTCCAGGGTCTCCTCGCCGTACCAGCCGGACGCCGAGCAGTCCTTGGTGTTCGTGTACTTCGCGGGCAGCACCTGGTGCAACTGGCCCGACTTCCACGCGGCGTCGCCGTTGCGCCGGGCGTAGGCGGCGGCGTCGTAGGCGATCGTCGGGGAGGCGTAGGCGTCCGTGATGGCGACCCGGACGCCCTTGCCGGTGCGGGTGCCCGCGCCGTAGGCGGCCCGCAGCTGCCTGCCCGTGTAGCCCTTGACCGCGTACGGGACCTTCGTGCCGTACGCGTCCGGCAGGGTGCTCGCGGTGTTCGAGCCGTAGTACGAGGAGAACGGGCCGGCGTTGCGGAACACCGTGTCGGGCGGCGGCAGCCGGTCGTCGTGCGTGACCCGGTGCGGCGCGTTGTCCAGGCCCGTGACGGTCAGGACGGCGTCGGCCAGGCCCTGCGGCACGGAGGCGGTGCTCACCGGGGCGCGATAGGTGCGGTCGCCCTTGGCGAAGTCGTGCAGCTGCGTGCCGAAGGCCCGCTCGGCGGCGGCCACGTCACCGGTGACCGAGAGGGAGTGCCGCGTGGCGCCGGTGACCCGCAGGCCGGCACCCGCCAGCCAGGCCTTGACGGCCGCCACCTGCGCCTTCGTGGCGCCGAAGCGGGCCTGCGCCTGCTTCGCCGTCAGATACGCGCCGTACGAGGGCGAGTGCGGGTCGGAGACGGCCCTCGCGTAGGCGGCGAGGCCGGCGGCGTCCTTGCCGCGGAGGTAGACCCGGGCCGACACCCCGGCTGCGTCCGGGGCGGCACCCCGGTCGGCACGGGCCGTGGCCCACGCGGGCCTGCTCCCGGCGAGCGGGGCGCGGAGCGGGTGGCCGACGGCGTGCGCCGCGGGTATGCCGAGCGCCAGCGCACCGGCGAGCATCGGCAGCGTCGCCGCCATGCCCAGCCCGGCGCGCACCGTGGCGCGGTTGGATCTCATGGAACCCCCTGTGCGGTTCGTCGCGAGTGGATCACTCACCGCCCGCCACTCTCGCGAGGAACCGTTCATGCCGGGGGAATGCGGAGCCCAAGAAGCGCCCTGCGCAGGCCAAGAAGACCCCAAGGGCCCACAGGGAAGGGCGATATTCGGGGCTTACGCCCTAGG
>NZ_JAPSKN010000031.1:35600-45677 GCF_031181705.1 Streptomyces sp. | reverse complement strand
CGCCCCCGGCCGGGCGCGACCACCCACCAGCCGCCTCGGACGAACCCCCGGCAGGGCCGCCCTCAGCCGCACGCGCGGACCCATGAACCGCGCCTCCACGGCCGCCCTCGGCCGCAGGGGACCTGTCGGCCGACCCTGCACGGCCGCCCTCGGCCGGGCGCGGTGAGCTGCTGGTCTTCTGCGGTGACGTGCCCGACGGCGGCTGCGTGCCGCCTCGTGCGGTCAGGCGGAAGGGACGCGTGGATGTCCCGGGGGCGGGGCCGCGGTCGCCCTCCGGGCGGGGCGGCGTGTCCGGGAAGCGGGACGAGGCGCGGGGCGGCGGAGGTGACGTCGGCTCGTCGCCCCGGGGCGCGGTCGCGCCGAAGCTCGGAAAGCGGGGGCCGTACGGGCGGCGGTCGTTCGAGGTGCCGTCCTCGGCGGAGCCCGCCGTACCGTCCGGGCCGGAACCGGTGCCGTCCGGCGTCGGCGCGTCGCCGGGGGCGAAGAATCCGGGGCCCTGCGGGCCGGACGCGGACCGCGGGGCCTCCGTGGGGGCCGGTGGATGCGCGGGGCGTGGGGGGAAGGAGGCGCGTCGCGCTTCCGTGCTCATGCACCCCCCGTTTCCCCGGCCCGGGCCGCTGCGCGCGCGGGCCGCTGTCGTTCCGCCCGAGGCCCGGCACCGACGCGTCCGGGCACACATACCCGTACGGACGGAGCGTCATCCCGGCACGGCTGAGCGGCCGGCGTCGTCCACCGTACGTGCGCGTCACTCTACGGCTTGTCCCGGGGCGAACGGGAACCAGTCCGCGAGCCCGGGGCATCTGCCCGGAACGTCCCCCTACCCTGCGGTAATCCGGTCTGGCAGGCTGCGTTCATGACTGCGCGCGCCGCCGACCGTGCCCGTTACGACCGGGCCACCGCCCATCTCGACGCCCCCCTCGCGATCGTGGACCTGGACGCCTTCGACGCCAACGCCGACGACCTGGTCCGCCGTGCCGGGGGCAAGCCCGTCCGGGTCGCCAGCAAGTCCGTGCGGTGCCGGGCGCTGCTGGAACGCGTCCTGGCCCGGGACGGCTTCGCGGGGATCATGTCGTTCACGCTCGCCGAGTCGCTGTGGCTGGCCCGGTCGGGGTTCGAGGACGTGCTGCTCGCCTACCCCTCCGCGGACCGCGCCGCGTACGCCGAACTGGCCGGTGATCCCAAGCTCGCCGCCGCCGTGACCGTCATGGTCGACGACGTGGCGCAGCTGGACCTGATCGACGCCTCCCGGGGCGGCGGGCGCGAAGTCGTGCGGGTGTGCCTGGAGTTGGACACCTCGCTCAGGCTGCTGGGCGGGCGGGTGCGGATCGGGGCCCGGCGCTCGCCGCTGCACTCCCCCGCCGAGGTCGCCGACGTGGCCCGCGCGGTGACCCGGCGGCCCGGGTTCGAGGTCGTGGGGATCATGGCGTACGAGGGTCATGTCGCCGGGGTCGGGGACGCCGTGGCGGGGCGGCCGTTGCGCTCGCGTGCCGTCCGGCTGATGCAGGCCGCCGCCAGGCGCGAACTTGCCGAGCGGCGCGCGGAGGTGGTGCGCGCGGTGCGGGCCGTGGTGCCGGGGCTGGAGTTCGTCAACGGCGGGGGCACCGGGTCGGTGCAGCACACGGCGGCCGAGGACGCCGTCACCGAGATCGCGGCCGGTTCGGGGCTGTACGTGCCGCGGCTGTTCGACAACTACACCTCGTTCCGCGGCAGGCCGGCCGCCCTGTTCGCGCAGCCCGTGGTGCGGCGGCCGGGCGTCGGGGTGGTGACGGTGCTCGGCGGCGGGTATCCCGCGTCCGGTGCGGCCGGGCCCGACAGGTCGCCCGTGCCGTACCTGCCCGAGGGGCTGCGCTACGACCCGCAGGAGGGAGCCGGTGAGGTGCAGACGCCGCTGCTCGGCTCGCCCGCCGACGACCTGCTGATCGGCGACAAGGTCTGGTTCCGGCACGCGAAGGCCGGCGAGCTGTGCGAGCGGTTCGACACGCTGCATCTCGTCGAGGGCGACGCGGTGACGGCGACCGTGCCGACCTACCGCGGCGAGGGGCACACGTTCCTCTAGCCGGCTGCCTCGTCAGTCCGTCGGGCCGATGCTGCTGCCCACGCCGCCGCCGGTGTCCGCGTCGCCGACCGCGCGGATGCCCTTGGTGATGCGGTCCATGTCGGCCAGCGGCGGCCCGTCCGCGCCCGCGTCGAAGACGAAGCGGACCAGGACCGGCGACTCGGTGCCGACGCTGGAGGGGAAGACGAGCGACTGCACGTAGCCGCCCGGGCCCTTGGCGGTGTGCACCCGCCAGCGCACGAAGTACCCCGCACGGCCCGCCACCGCGACCGGCCCGGACGTGACGAGCTCGTGGGACTCCATTCCCCCGTAGGGCTTCTGGCCGATCGCGTCGCGGTCGAAGGCCTCCTTGGCGGCGTCGGAGATGTCCGCCTTGGCCAGGGCCTCGGGTGAGGTCTCGTCGTTCGCGGTCACGGTGCGGGAGACGACCAGGCCGTGGCGGCAGACCGCGCCGTCGCCGGGGCAGTCGTAGGTGCCGTCCGTGGTCATGACGACGTCGTCCTGGGCGACGTACCGGGGGCGGACCCAGCCGTCGAGGAGCGGGAAGGTGACGCCGTTGAGCTGGTCCTCGACGACCGAGGGGTCGTCCGGGGGCGGCTGGGAGGCGGACTCCTCCGGGGTCGGCTCCGGCGATTCGGGCGTGGCGGAGGGGGTGGGCGTCGGGGCCGTCCTGGTCTCCGCCCCGCCGTCGTCGCCGCTGCCGAGGACCACCGCTCCGGTGACGACCGCCGCGACCAGGACGGCCGCCGCCGCGACCAGGGCGACGGTCCTGGCCCGTCCGGTGCCGCCGCCCGGCGGCGTGGCCACCGGGACGGTGGGGGCCTCGGGCGTGCGGCGGTGCTCGGTCCAGGCGGTGCCGTCCCACCAGCGCCGCAGGTGCGGTGCGTGCGGGTCCGGATACCAGCCGGGTGGGGGCGTCATGCTCATCCCGGCACTGTAGGCCGCGATCCGGGCCGCGCGGACACGGGCTTACAGGGGTGTGACGTACGCCCCCGCGATGCCGCCGTCGACGAGGAAGTCGGTGGCGTTCACGAAGGAGGAGTCGTCGCTGGCGAGGAAGGCCACCGCGGCGGCGATCTCGTCGGCCTCGGCGAAGCGGCCCAGCGGGATGTGCACCAGGCGGCGCGCGGCCCGCTCCGGGTCCTTGGCGAACAGCTCCTGCAGCAGCGGGGTGTTGACCGGCCCCGGGCACAGGGCGTTGACGCGGATGCCCTCGCGGGCGAACTGCACGCCCAGTTCCCGGGACATGGCGAGCACGCCGCCCTTGGAGGCGGTGTAGGAGATCTGCGAGGTGGCCGCGCCCATCCTGGCCACGAAGGAGGCCGTGTTGATGATCGAGCCCTTGCCCTGGCGCCGCATGTAGGGGATGGCGGCCTTGCAGCACAGGTAGACGGAGGTGAGGTTGACCTCCTGGACGCGCTTCCAGGCCTCCAGGCCCGTCTCCAGGATGGAGTCGTCGTCGGGCGGGGAGATGCCGGCGTTGTTGAAGGCGATGTCGACGCTGCCGTAGGTCTCGTAGGCGGTGTGGAAAAGGGCCTCGACCTCCTCGGGGTCGGTCACGTCGACCTTCACGAAGGTGCCGCCGACCTCTTCGGCGGCGGCCTTGCCGCGGGCCTCGTCGACGTCGCCGCAGACGACGTGCGCGCCCTCGGAGGCGAGGCGGCGGGCGGCGGCGAGTCCGATGCCGCTGCCGGCTCCGGTGACGACGGCGGTACGGCCGACCAGACGGCGGCAGATGATGTCCTGGGCAGTCACTGTGCGGGGCCCTCCGTGCTGATGAAGACGTTCTTGGTCTCGGTGAAGGCGGCCAGGGCGTCGGGGCCGAGTTCGCGGCCGACGCCGGACTGCTTGTAGCCGCCGAACGGGGTCCAGTAGCGGACGCTGGCGTGGGAGTTGACGGACAGGTTGCCGGCGCGGACGGCCCGGGAGACGCGCAGGGCGCGGCCGACGTCCCGGGTCCAGATGGAGCCGGAGAGGCCGTAGGGGGTGTCGTTGGCGAGGCGGATCGCGTCCTCCTCGTCGGTGAAGGGCAGCAGGACGGCCACGGGGCCGAAGATCTCCTCGCAGGCGGCGGGCGAGTCCGGCCGCTCCCCGGTGAGGACGGTCGGCGGGAACCAGAAGCCTCGGCCCTCGGGGGCGCCGCCGCGCAGGGCCGGGGCGTCGTCGGGCACGAAGCCGCGGACCCGGTCCAGTTGCCGCCGGGAGATCAGCGGGCCCATCTGCGTCTTCTCGTCGGCCGGATCGCCCACCACCACGGCGGACAGAGCGTCGGCGAGCAGGCCGTGGACCTCGTCGTACACGGAGTCCTGGACCAGGACGCGGGTGCGGGCGCAGCAGTCCTGGCCGGAGTTGTCGAGGAACGAGAAGGGGTCGACGGCGGTCTTCAGGTCCGCGTCGGCGAAGACGATGTTCGGGCTCTTGCCGCCGAGTTCGAGGGTGACCGGCTTGACCTGCTCGGCGGCGAGAGCGGCGACGCGCGTGCCGGTCCGGGTGGAACCGGTGAAGACGATCTTGGCGACTCCGGGGTGCCGCACCAGCGCGTCGCCGGTGATGTCGCCGCGGCCCGGCAGGACCTGGAAGAGATGCTCGGGGAGCCCGGCCTGCAGGGCGAGTTCGGCCAGGCGGAGGGCGGTGAGCGGGGTGGTCTCGGCGGGCTTGAGCAGGACGGCGTTGCCCGCCGCGAGGGCGGGGGCGGTGCCCCAGGCGGCGATCGGCATCGGGAAGTTCCAGGGGGCGATCACGCCGACCACGCCGAGCGGTTCGAGGATCGTGACGTCCAGGCCGCCGGGCACCGGGATCTGCCGGCCGGTGAGCCGCTCCACTCCCCCGGCCGCGTAGTCCAGCAGATCGCGGACGTTGCCGGCCTCCCAGCGGGCGTTGCCGATGAGGTGGCCGGCCTCACGGACCTCAAGGCGGGCCAGTTCCTCCAGGTGCTCGTCGACGGTGGCGGCGAAGCGGCGCAGGAGCCGGGCGCGGTCGCCGGGGGCGAGGGCGGCCCAGGTCCGCTGCGCCCGGGCGGCGCGGGCGACGGCCGTGTCGACGTCGGCCGGACTCGCGCCGGCGACGGTGGCGACGACCTCCTCGGTCGCGGGGTTCAGTACTTCCAGCAGGTGCTCGGAAGACAACTCTGCGGACTCTGCGGACTCTGCGGACTCTGAAGACTCTGAAGACAACGAGGGCCTCACAGGCGTTCGAAGGAGCGGCGCAGCTCCCAGTCGGTCACCGCGGCGTCGAAGGCGTCCAGTTCGACGCGCGCCATGTTGCGGTAGTGGGCGACGACCTCGTCCCCGAAGGCCGCCTTGGCGATGGCGCTGTGCTCCCAGAGCTCGGCGGCCTCGCGCAGGGTGGTGGGGACGTGGGCGAAGTCGGCGGTGTAGGCGTTGCCGGCGCAGGGCTCGGGCAGGTCGAGTTTCCGCTCGATGCCGTGCAGCCCGGCCGCGACCAGTCCGGCGACGGCGAGGTAGGGGTTGACGTCCCCGCCGGGCAGGCGGTTCTCGAAGCGCAGCGAGCGGCCGTGGCCGACCACGCGCAGCGCGCAGGTGCGGTTGTCGTGGCCCCAGGCGACGGCGGTCGGCGCGAAGGAGCCCGGCTGGAACCGCTTGTAGGAGTTGATGTTGGGGGCGTAGAGCAGGGAGAACTCGCGCAGGGCGGCGAGCTGGCCGGCGAGGAAGTGCCGCATGACGTCGGACATGCCGCCGTGGTCGTCGGAGGGTCCGGCCATGGCGTTGTTGCCGTCCGCGTCGGCGAGCGAGAGGTGGATGTGGCAGGAGTTGCCTTCGCGCTCGTTGTACTTGGCCATGAAGGTGATCGACATGCCGTCCTGGGCGGCGATCTCCTTGGCGCCGGTCTTGTAGACGGCGTGCTGGTCGCAGGTGACCAGGGCGTCGTCGTAGCGGAAGGCGATCTCGTGCTGGCCGGGGTTGCACTCGCCCTTGGCGGACTCGACGGTGAGGCCGGCGCCGGCCATCTCGTTGCGGATGCGGCGCAGCAGGGGCTCGATGCGGCCGGTGCCGAGGACGGAGTAGTCGATGTTGTACTGGTTGGCCGGGGTCAGGCCGCGGTAGTTCGCGTTCCAGGCCTGTTCGTAGGTGTCCTTGAAGACGATGAACTCCAGCTCGGTGCCGACCTGGGCGGTGTAGCCGAGCTCGGCCAGGCGCTCCAGCTGGCGGCGCAGGATCTGGCGGGGGGCGGCGACGACCGGGGAGCCGTCCTCCCAGGCGAGGTCGGCCAGCACCATGGCCGTGCCCTCGTTCCAGGGCACCCGGCGCAGGGTGGCCAGGTCCGGATGCATGGCGAAGTCGCCGTAGCCGCGGTCCCAGGAGGACATCGCGTAGCCGTCGACGGTGTTCATCTCGGTGTCGACGGCGAGCAGGTAGTTGCAGCCCTCGGTGCCGTGGTGGAGGACTTCGTCGAGGAAGAAGCGTGCGGCGAACCGCTTGCCCTGGAGCCGCCCTTGCATGTCGGGGAAGGCCAGGACGACAGTGTCGATCTCACCGCCGGCGACGAGGGCGTGCAGTTCCTCGACGCTCAGCGGGGGTGTGCGGTCTGCCACGGGAGAGCCTCCTTCGGCTTCTTTCGGCGAGCCGGGAGCCATAAGGTATTGCGGAGAACCATTGCTTGGGAAGGGGGTACGGCCACATGCCGGAGGAATCGGCCGGCGGGGTGCGGGACCGGCTGGCGCCGGTACTGCGGCCGGTGCGCGCGGGCAACGGCTTCGAGGAGGCCCTGGAGCAGATCCTCCAGGTCCTGCGGCTGGGCCTGGTGGCGGGAGGCGAGCGGCTGCCGGCCGAGCGGGAACTCGCGGAGCGGCTCGGGATCAGCCGGGTGACGCTGCGCGAGGTGCTGAAGGTGCTCCAGGACCAGGGTCTGGTCGAGTCGCGGCGCGGGCGCTACGGGGGCACGTTCGTACTGCCGCGCACCGACGCCGGCGGCGAGGACGAGCTGCGGCGGCGGATCGCCGAGACCGACATAGAGGACGTGCTGCGGTTCCGGGAGGTGCTGGAGGTCGGCGCGGCCGGGCTGTGCGCGGCGCACGGGCTGACCGGGGACCAGGAGGCCCGGCTGCGCGCGGCGCTGGCGGCCACGCACGACGCGCCGCTGAGCGACTACCGGCGCCGGGACACGCTGCTGCACCTCACGCTCGCCGAGCTGTCCGGCTCCCCCACGCTGACCGCCCAGTACGCGGCGGTGCGCGCGAGCGTCAACGACCTGCTCGACTGCATCCCGCTGCTGGTCCGCAACCTGGAGCACTCCCAGCGGCAGCACACGGCCCTGGTGGAGGCCGTGATCGAGGGCGACGCCGACCAGGCACGGGAGATCATGCGCGAGCACTGCGGGGGCACGGCGGCCCTGCTGCGGGGGTTCCTGGGCTGAGCCGGGCCGCGGCCGGGCGCTGTGAGGATTTACGGGCGATTAACGCACGGGGCTTGCCTTCCCTCGGTCGGCACCGCAAAGGTATGGCCTCATTCCATTGAGTCGTAGCGCGCTCGACCCCGTGACCGCCGCCCGTCGGGAGTCTGCCCATGTCCGAGGAACCCACCACCCCATCCGTCGCCCCCGAGGGCGACGACTACCTGGAGCGCAGAGCGCTCCGCCGCGGCAGCGCCGGCTGGGTGCTGCTGACCGGCCTCGGTGTCGCCTACGTCGTCTCCGGCGACTACTCGGGCTGGAACTTCGGCCTGGCCGAGGGCGGCTTCGGGGGCCTGGCCATCGCCATGGTGCTGATGGGCGCCATGTACGCCTGCATGGTCTTCGCCCTCGCCGAGCTGTCCTCGATCCTGCCCACCGCGGGCGGCGGCTACGGTTTCGCCCGCCGCGCGCTGGGCCCCTGGGGCGGCTTCCTGACCGGTACGGCGATCCTCATCGAGTACGTCCTCGCCCCCGCCGCGATCGTCATCTTCATCGGCGACTACGTCGAGTCGCTCGGCCTGTTCGGCCTGGAGTCGGGCTGGCCGCTGTACCTGGTGTGCTTCGCGATCTTCCTCGGCATCCACCTGTGGGGCGTGGGCGAGGCACTGCGGTTCAGCTTCGTCGTCACGGGCATCGCGGTGGCCGCCCTGGTCGTGTTCGCGCTGGCCGCCCTGCCGGACTTCTCCTTCGGGACGCTGGACGACATCCCGGTCGACGCCTCGGCCGCCGGGTCGAACTCCTGGCTGCCGTTCGGGCTGCTCGGCATCTGGGCGGCGTTCCCGTTCGGCATGTGGTTCTTCCTGGGCGTCGAGGGCGTGCCGCTGGCCGCCGAGGAGACCCGGGACCCCGCCCGTACGCTGCCGAAGGCGATCCGCTGGTCGATGGGCATCCTGGTGGTGCTCGCGGTGGTCACGTTCTTCGCGGCGGCCGGGGCGCGCGGGTCGGCGGCCGTGCAGGAGGCGGGCAACCCGCTGGTGGAGGCGCTCCAGCCGGACGGCGAGGCGACGACCCTGAGCCGGATCGTCAACTACGCGGGTCTGGCGGGCCTGGTGGCCTCCTTCTTTTCGCTGATCTACGCGGGCTCGCGCCAGCTGTTCGCCCTCTCCCGCGCGGGCTACCTGCCCCGCTTCCTGTCCCTGACCAGCCACCGCAAGGCGCCCTACCTGGGCCTGCTGGTGCCCGGCACGATCGGTTTCCTGCTGGCCGCGGTGTCCGGCAACGGCGCGCGCATGCTGAACATCGCCGTCTTCGGCGCGACCATCTCCTACGCGCTGATGTCCCTGTCGCACATCGTGCTGCGCCGCCGCGAGCCGGAGCTGCCCCGGCCGTACCGCACACCGGGCGGGGTGCTGACCTCCTCGGTCGCGCTGGTGCTGGCCTGCGCGGCGCTGGTGGCGACGTTCCTGGTGGATGTGACGGCCGCCTTCATCGCGCTCGTGGTGTACGCCGTGGCCGTCGCGTACTTCGGCCTGTACAGCCGTAAGCGGCTGGTGGCGAAGGCGCCGGAGGAGGAGTTCGCGGCGCTGGCCGCGGCCGAGGCGGAGTTGGCACGGGACTGAGGCGTCGAGCGAGGAGGAGTCTGCCGTGGCCAGGCCGTTGATCGGGGTCAGCACCTACTTGGAGACCGCTGCGCGCTGGGGCGTGTGGGAGTTGGAGGCGGCGTTGCTGCCGGTCGGCTACCCCCGGCTGGTGCAGCGGGCCGGGGGTCTGGCCGCGATGCTGCCGCCCGACGCCCCGAAGCGGGCCGCGGAGGCCGTGGCCCGGCTGGACGGGCTGGTCGTCGCGGGCGGTCCCGATGTGGAGCCGGTGCGCTACGGCGCCGAGCGCGACCCGCGGACGGGGCCGCCGGCGCCGGAGCGGGACGCGTGGGAACTGGCCCTGATCGACGCGGCCCTGGCGGGGGGTGTGCCGCTGCTGGGGATCTGCCGGGGCATGCAGCTGCTGAACGTCGCCCTGGGCGGCACGCTCGTGCAGCACCTCGACGGGCACGCGGAGGTCGTGGGCGTGTTCGGCGGGCACCCCGTCAAGCCGGTGCCGGGCACGCTGTACGCCGGGATCGTGCCGGAGGAGACGTCGGTGCCGACCTACCACCACCAGGCCGTGGACCGGCTCGGCGAGGGCCTGGTGCCTTCGGCGTACGCGGCGGACGGCACGGTGGAGGCGGTGGAACTCCCCGCTCCCGGCTGGGTGCTCGGGGTGCAGTGGCACCCGGAGATGGGAGACGACCTGCGGGTCATGCGCGCGCTGGTGGAGGCGGCGGCTGCGGGGTGACCGCACCCGCCGGCGCGTGGAGGCGGCGACGTCGCAGTGCCCCGTGCCCGGCCGACGCGTGGGGGAGAGCCGGCGCTCGACGCGGTCGACGACGGGTGCGAGGTCGACGGTGACCGGGGCGGCGGCGCGTCGGCGAGGAGGCGGCAGCGTCGGAGCGACCCGCGCCCGCCCACGCAGGGAAGCGGCGCCTTCGGAGTGACCCGCGCCCGCCCACGCAGGGAAGCGACGGCTTCGGAGTGACCCGCACCCGGCCGACGCAGGGAAACAGCCGCGCCGCAGTGACCCCCGCCCGCGGACACATAGAGGCGGCCGCGCCGCGGCAACCCGCGCCCGGCCGACGC
>NZ_JAPSKN010000031.1:0-35500 GCF_031181705.1 Streptomyces sp. | reverse complement strand
GCGCCGCGGCAACCCGCGCCCGGCCGACGCCTCGGGCGGGCAGGCCGGGGTCAGCGGTCCGGTGCCGCCCGGCTTCCGAGGGGCGGCACCGGACTCCCCCGCACGACACCGGCCGGGCACCTAGTCCCGCGTCAGCGACAGCAGGTCGCGGGCCGGGCCCGTGGGGCGGTGCCCCGTCGGCCACACCGCGCGCAGGTCCCGCGCCAGGGCCACCCCGGCCACCGGCACCCGCACCAGCCGCCGCATCGCCAGTTCCTCCCCGACCGCCAGCTCGCTCAGCACGGCCGGTCCGGCCCCGCTGACCGCCGCGGCCTTCACCGCGGTCGTCGAGGACAGCTCGATCAGCGGCCGGGCCAGCCCGCCCAGCGCCGCGTCCAGCACCTGGCGCGTCCCGGAGCCCTTCTCCCGCAGGATCAGCGGTGTCGACGCCAGCTCCTCGGCCGCCACCGGCCGTCCGCGGCGGCCCCATGGGTGTCCCGGTGCCGTGACCACTATCAGCCGGTCGTGGGCGATGACGACCGAGTCCAGCCCGGTCGGCACCGTCAGGCCCTCCACGAAGCCCAGGTCCGCCTCGTCCGACAGCAACCGCTCCGCGACCACCGTGGAGTTGCCCGCGTGCAGGGACACCGCCGTGTCGGGCCGCTGCGCCCGCAGCGCGAGCAGCCACCCCGGCAGCAGGTACTCCGCGATCGTCATGCTCGCCGCCACCCGCAGCCGCGAGTCACGGCGGTCGCGCAGCGCCTGCGCCCCGGCGTCGAACGCCTCCGCCGCCTCCACGATCCGCCGCGCCCAGTCCGTCACCAGCGCACCGGCGTCGGTGAGCCGGGACCCGCGGGGCGAGCGGTCCACCAGCGCCACGCCGAGCTGCCGCTCCATCGACCGGATCCGGCTGCTGGCCGCGGGCTGGGTGATACCGACCTCCCGCGCCGCCCCGCCGAGACTGCCGACCCGCGCCACCGCCAGCAGCAGCTCCAGGGCGCCGAGGTCCGGCACCCGGTGCGCAAGGGACCCGGCGACCGACGGACCGGCCTGCTCCTCCGTGTTGCTCATAAAGCCAGCTTATGTCGCCATAGAGGCGAACTCCCTGGTGGTGTGCCTCCCCCGGCCCGACCGTGGACTCATGGTCACCGCAGCCCCGCCCGCCGCGTACCCGCTGTCCGTCCGGCATCTCGGGCCCAACTGGTACGCCACCGTCATGGGCACGGCCGTCGTGGCCACCGCAGGAGCCGCTCTCCCGACGCGCCTCCCCGGGCTGCGCGGCGTCCTCGCCGGTGTGTGGGCCCTCTCCCTCGTGCTGCTCCTGGCCCTGCTCCTGGCCCGGTCGGCACACTGGGCCCGCCACCGCGACCAGGCCCGCGCCCACCTGCTCGACCCGGCGACGGCGCCCTTCTACGGCTGCCTCGCCATGGCCCTGCTCGCCGTCGGCGGCGGTGCCCTCGCCGTCGGCCGGGACGTGATCGGCCTGCGGGCCGCGGTGGCGCTCGACGCCGTGCTGTTCACCGCCGGTACGGCCGTCGGACTGGCCGCCGCCGTGGCCGTTCCGTACCTGATGGCCGTACGCCACCGGGTGGAGCCGGGGCAGGCCACGCCGGTGTGGCTGCTGCCGCTGGTCGCGCCCATGGTGTCGGCCGCCGTGGGACCGCGACTGGTGCCGCATCTGCCTCCGGGCCAGGCCCGGGAGACGCTGTTGCTGCTCTGCTTCGCGCTGTTCGGACTCAGTCTGCTCGCGACCCTGCTCATGCTGCCCCTGGTCTTCGCCCGGCTGCTCACCGGCGGGCCGCTGCCCCTCGCCCTCACCCCGACGCTGTTCCTGGTGCTGGGCCCGCTCGGCCAGTCCACGACCGCCGTCGGCGCCTTCGCGGACATCGCCCCCGGGGTCGTACCGGAGCCGTACAGCCAGGGCTTCGGCGCCCTCGCCGTGCTCTACGGCGTGCCCGTCATGGGGTTCGCGCTGCTGTGGTCCTGCCTGGCCGGCGCCCATGTGTGGCGTGCCCGGCGGCAGGGGATGCGGTTCGCGATGACCTGGTGGTCGTTCACCTTCCCGGTCGGCACCTGCGTCACGGGCGCCGAGGCGCTGGGACGGCACACCGGGCTGGTGGCCTACGCGGGGCCGGCGGTCGTGCTGTACGGGGTGCTGGTCGCCGCCTGGGGCACGGCCGTCGTGGGCACCGTGCGCGGGCTGGTCAGGGGCGAGCTGCTCGCAGGGCCCGGCGCAGCACCCGCGGCGCCTCGGCCAGCGACGGCCCGTACCACGTCAGGTGCCGTCCGCTGACGAGCGCGCACGGCAGGCCGGGGAAGGCCTCGGGTCCGTCGTCCGCCGTGAAGCGGTACGGCTCGTCCGGCAGGACCACCACGTCCGGCGCCGCCGCGCGCAGCTCCTCCAGCGGCACGCGGGGATAGCGCTCGGGGTGCCCCGCGTGCACGTGGTCCACACCGAGGCGGGCCAGCACGTCTCCGGCGAAGGTGTCGCGGCCCAGGACCATCCACGGACGGCGCCAGACCGGCACGACCGCCGTGCGGCGGACCTCCGGCGGCGGCAGGGCCGACCAGGTCTCCTCCGCCTCGTCCAGCCAGCGGGGCCGGGCCGTGACCCCGCAGGCGTGCAGGACCCGCTCGAGTTCTGGGAAGGCCTGCGGCACGTCGCGGACCTCCGTCACCAGGACCTCGACGCCCGCCGCGCGCAGGACCGCCAGGTCGGGCTCGCGGTTCTCCTCCTCGTTGGCGATGACGAGGTCGGGCGCGAGGGAGACGATCCGGTCGGTCTTCGGGTTCTTGGTGCCGCCGACACGGACGACGTCCAGGTCCGGCGGATGCGTGCACCAGTCGGTGGCACCGGCCAGGACGCCGGGCGCGGACCGGGCCACCGCCTCGGTCAGCGAGGGGACGAGCGAGACGGCCCTCACCGGCGTGGCCGGTCCCGGACCGCCTCGATGTGCTCCGCCACGGCGACGACGATCAGCCGTGTGTCCGACTCCGTCGCCCGCCAGCGGTGCCGAACGCCGCCGGTGAGGTACAGCGTGTCGCCGCGGCCGAGCCGGTAGGCGCGGCCCTCGGCCTCGATCTCCACGGCCCCGTCGGCGACGTACATCAACTGGTCGTTGCGGTACTGGAATTCGCGGCCCGCGTCATGGTCACCGATGAACTCCGAGGCGTGCATCTGGTGGTGGCCGCGCACCAGGGACCGGGTCCGCGGCCGGGGGGACGGCGGCTCGGTGGCGTCGGCGCGGACGACGTCCACGCTGCACGCCGGATCGGCCGCGGCGAGGAGTTCGACGGCGGTGGTGCGCAGGGCGTCGGCGACCTTCTCCAGGGAACTGGTGCTGGGCCGCGCCCGGTCGTTCTCGATCTGGCTCAGGAACGGAACCGACAGGCCGCTGCGCTCGGCCACGACGGCGAGGGTGAGCTCCAGCGCGCGGCGCCGCCGGCGCACGGCCGCGCCCACCCGCAGGGGCTGCTCTTTGTGGTCGCCCATCGCTCCGGCTCCCTCCTTCGCCCGTCGATCCGCGTCCCGTGCGCCGATGGCGCGGCGCACGGCTCCTGCTGAGTTGTCTGCACCCTACGCATGTCCGGCAAACCGTTCCCCGAGCCCGTCACATCGACGTCATCCGGGGTGGGACGCGACCTCACGTTCACGCCAGGAGATCCGCCGCCCGGAGGCCGGGACGGGGATTCCTCCTCCGGGAGGAACAGGGAGGGAAAGGGACTTGAGGGGGTGGTGTAGCGCTCTGTGGTTGTCCGGATCCTGACCGTGGATCCAGGGGGTGCGGGGCGGGACGCGGGCGTGTCGCGCGTCCCACCCCGGAACCCTACTGCGGTGTCATCCGGTTCACCATCTCCGGGTGCCGCTTCAGCCACGCGGCGACGGCCTCCTCCTCATGGCCCTGGCCGCGGTCCTTGATCTCGCTCTCCAGGCTGCCGAGCTCCTCCTCGCTCATCCTGAAGTTCTTGATCCACTTCGTGAGCTGCGGGTACCGCTCGGGGAACTCCTCGTGGGAGATGGTGCGGATCGTGTTGCCCTCGCCGAAGGCCTTCTTCGGGTCCTTCAGCTTGGTCAGCTCGTAGTCGCTGTACGCCCAGTGCGGCGACCACAGGGTGACGGCGATCGGCTCCTTCTCGGCGTAGGCGCGCTTCAGCTCGGCCAGCATGGCCGGGGTGGAGCCGTCGACGACCTCGTACTCCTCGTCGAGGCCGTAGCCGGGCAGGACCTTGTTCTTCAGCAGGTCCATCTCGCCGGTGCCGGGCTCGATGCCGATGATCTTCCCGTTGAAGGTGCCGGCCTTGCCCTTGAGGTCCTCCAGGGAGTCGACGCCCTTCACGTACGACGGCACCGCGATCTCCAGGGAGGTCGGTTCGTACCAGGTGCCGAGGTCCTTGAGCCGGTCCTTGTTCTTGTCCCAGTAGTTCTTCTGGGCGTGGGGCAGCCAGGCGTCGAAGTTGAGGTCGATGTCGCCCGAGGCGAGGCCGGTGTAGACGGGGCCGACGTCCATCTGCTTCAGGTTCATCCTGTAGCCGCGACGCTCCAGGACGTTCTTCCACAGGTAGGTGACGGCGATGTCCTCGTCCCAGGGGAACCAGGCGACGTCCAGCGGCCGCTCGGCCTCGGCGGGGGTGGCGCCGGCGTTGGGCACCGGGGCCATCCTGTCGGCGTAGCCGGGGTGCCGCTTCAGCCAGGCGCGGACGGCGTCCTGCTGCCGGCCCTTGCCCGCCTTGTTGATCTCGGCTTCGAGGCTGGTGAGGTCCTTCTCGCTCATCTCGAAGTCCTTCAGCCACCCGGCGACCGTCGGGTCGTCGTCGGCGAAGCCCTTGCGGGACAGGGTGTGCACGCCGTCGCCCTCGCCCCAGGCGCCCTTGGGGTCCTCGAGCTTCTTCAGGTCGTAGTCGCTGTACGCCCAGTGCGGCGACCAGAGCGTGACGACGATCGGCTTCTTCTGGGCGTACGCGCGCTTGAGCTCGGCCAGCATCGCCGGCGTGGAGCTGTCGACGACCTCGTACTCCTTGTCCAGGCCGTACTCCTTGAGGACCTTGCTCTTGAGCAGGGCCATCTCGCCTGCGCTGGACTCGATGCCGGTGATCCTGCCGCCGAACCGCGACGCCTTGCCCTTCAGGTCCTCCAGGGAGTCGACGCCCTTCATGTAGGAGGGCACGGACAGTTCCAGGGACGTCTTGTCGTACCAGGCACCGAGGTCGTCGAGCTGCTTGCCGTACTTCTTCCAGTACTGGGCGTGGGTCGTGGGCAGCCAGGCGTCGGTCTGGAAGTCGACGTCGCCCTGGGCGAGCGAGGTGTACAGGGGGCCCGCGTCGAACTGCTTGGCCTCGACCTGGTAGCCGCGCCGTTCCAGGACCTCCTTCCACAGGAAGGTGGAGGCGACGCCCTCGTCCCAGGGGATGTAACCGATGCTGATCTTCTTGCCCTGGCCGACGTTGCTGCCGTCGCCCGCGGCCTCGGTGCCGGTCCTGCCGCCGCCGAGGACGCCCATGCCGCCCGCGGCGAGCGCGAGGACGACGACGCCGATCACGGCGACGACCGGGCGGGGCCGGTAGGACCAGATCTTCAGCCCCTGCGCGGCGCGCAGCCGGGCGGCGGCGCGGCGGCCGAGCGGGGAGACCTGGGTGCCGAGCGCACTGGTCATGCGGTCGAGGTAGATCGCGAGGATCACGATGGCCACGCCGGCCTCGGAGCCGAGCCCGACGTTGAGCTGGCCGATGGCCTCGTTCACGTCGCCGCCGAGGCCGCCGGTGCCGACCATGCCGGCGATCGCGGCCATGGACAGGCCCAGCATGATGACCTGGTTGACGCCGGCCATGACGGTGGGCAGGGCGAGCGGGAGCTGGACGCGCAGCAGCGTGTTGCGGGGCGTGGTGCCGAACGCCTCGGCCGCCTCGACCAGTTCCTTGTCGACCTGCCGGATGCCCAGCTCGGTCATGCGCACGCCGGGGGCGAGCGCGAAGATCAGGGTGGCGACGATGCCCGCGGGGGCGCCCGTGCCGAAGAACAGGATCGCCGGGATGAGGTAGATCATCGCGGGCAGCGTCTGCATGAAGTCCAGCACGGGCCGGACCAGACCGCTGACGCGGTCCGAGCGGGCGGCCCAGATGCCCACGGGCAGGGCGATCACCAGGGCGATGACGGTCGCCACGAGGACGAGCGCCAGGGTGATCATCGCGTTCTCCCACAGCTCGAGGGAGTCGATGAACGCGAACCCGGCGAAGGCGAGGACACCGGCGAGGGTGCCGCGCAGCCAGAAGGCGAGCACGGCGAAGATGCCGGCGAGGAGCAGCGGTTCCGGGGCCTGGAGGACGGCGTTGATGCCGTCGTAGAGGCCGAGGAAGACGGTCTTGCAGAAGTCGAACAGCCACGCCATGTGGGTGGTGAGCCAGTCGACCGCGTCGTTGACCCAGGTGCCGAGCTGGATCCTAGGCACGGGCGGTCACCTTCTCTCCGCCCTTGTCGCGCGGGGAGTCGCAGGGCTGCGGGGCGGTGCCCTCCTCGTCGCCGAGGAAGCCGACCAGCCGTTGCCGCGGGACGACGCCGATCTGCCTGTTGTCCCGGTCCACGACCGGGACCGGGTGGGTGAGCCGGGCGCTGATCGCGCACAGCTCGGTGAACGGGGTGTCGGGCGTGGCGGTCTCGCAGTGGCAGCCCGGGTCGTCGGCGGTGACCGAGGGGTCCATGAGTTCCCCGGCGGTCAGGACGCGGGAGCGGTCGACGTCCTGGGTGAAGGAGGCGACGTAGTCGTTGGCGGGCCGCAGCAGGATGTCCTGGGCGGTGCCGTTCTGGACGACGCGGCCGTCGCGCATGACGGCGATGCGGTCGCCCAGGCGCATGGCCTCGTTCAGGTCGTGGGTGATGAAGACGATCGTCTTCTTGAGCTTCTGCTGGAGCTCCAGCAGCTGGTCCTGCATGTCGCGGCGGATCAGCGGGTCCAGGGCGCTGAAGGACTCGTCCATCAGCAGCAGGTCGGCGTCCGTGGCCAGTGCCCGGGCGAGGCCGACGCGCTGCTGCATGCCGCCGGACAGTTCGTCGGGCCAGGACTTCTCCCAGCCGGCCAGGCCGCACAGGGCGAGCGCCTCGTCGGCGCGGCGTTCGCGCTCGGCGCGGGGCACGCCCTGCACTTCCAGACCGTAGGCGGCGTTCTCGCGGACGCTGCGGTGCGGGAAGAGCGCGAAGTGCTGGAAGACCATGCTGATCTTCTTCGAGCGGACCCCGCGCAGCTCGCGGTCGCTCAGTGCGGTCAGGTCCTGGCCGTCGAAGCGCACGTGTCCGGCGGTCGGTTCGAGCAGGCCGTTCAGCATGCGCAGCAGGGTCGACTTGCCGGAGCCGGACAGCCCCATGACGACGAAGATCTGCCCCGGCTCGACCGTGAAGGACGCGTCGATCACCGCGGCGGTCGCGCCCTCGGCACGCAGGTCCTCGCGGTCGGCGCCGTCGCGGAGCCGCTCGACCGCCCGCTCCGGTCTCCTGCCGAACACCTTGTACAGGCTCTCTGCCTCAAGGGTCGCTGACACGTGCACCTCTATTTCCTCGGCAACAGAAACAGAGCGAGGGCAGGGCGCAACAGTGGACATGCGCAATCAGCCTCGCTCCGGGGCGGCGCCTCCCCCCGTTCCCCGGGGGCAAACTCGGAAGTGGGCCGCATCACACGGGGCGCGCTCTGCGCAACGCGTTGCGCGACGCGACCGGCTGTCGGTGGCGTACGGCATGATGCGTGGCGTGACCGGACGACTGATGCTCCTCGACACCGCCTCCCTGTACTTCCGCGCCTACTTCGGCGTGCCCGAGTCGGTCAAGGCACCGGACGGTACGCCGGTGAACGCCGTGCGCGGCCTGCTCGACTTCATCGACCGCCTGGTCAAGGACCACCGGCCGGACGCCCTGGTGGCCTGCATGGACGCCGACTGGCGCCCGCAGTGGCGGGTGGAGCTGATCCCCTCCTACAAGGCCCACCGCGTCGCCGAGGAGCGCGCGGCCGGCCCGGACGAGGAGGAGGTGCCCGACACGCTCTCGCCGCAGGTGCCGGTCATCGAGGCCGTGCTGGACGCGGTGGGTATCGCGCGCGTGGGCGTCGCGGGGTACGAGGCGGACGACGTGATCGGCACGTTCACGGCGCGGGCGACGGGCCCGGTCGACATCGTCACGGGCGACCGCGACCTGTACCAGCTGGTGGACGACGCGCGCGGGGTGCGCGTGCTGTACCCGCTGAAGGGCGTGGGCTCGCTCCAGCTCACCGATGAGGCGGTGCTGCGTGCGAAGTATGGGGTCGGCGGGAGCGGGTACGCGGATCTGGCCCTGCTGCGTGGCGACCCCAGCGACGGACTGCCGGGGGTGCCGGGCATCGGCGAGAAGACGGCCGCGAAGCTGCTGGCGGAGTTCGGGGACCTGCCCGGGATCCTGGCGGCGGTCGAGGACCGGCGGTCGAGGCTGACGCCGACGCAGCGCAGGCGCCTGGACGAGTCGCGCCCGTACCTCGCGGTCGCGCCGAAGGTGGTCCGGGTCGCGGACGACGTGCCGCTCCCGGACGTCTCGACGGCGCTGCCGCGGACCCCGCGCGACCCGGCGGCGCTGGAGACGCTGGCGGCCCGCTGGGGACTGGGCGGGTCCCTGGAGCGTCTGCTGACGACGCTGGCGGCGGGAGTGCGGGTAAGTGACTGATGCGACCTTCGTGTTCGAGAGGTGGGAAACGGGGGCGGGGTGCTAACTTAGGTAACCCTAACTAGGCGACACAGGGAGGCCCTCATGGCAGAGCGACCGGGACGCCAGCCGCGCAAGCCGCATTCCGCTCAGGTCGTGCGCACCGAACGGCTGACCCCGCACATGCAGCGTGTGGTGCTCGGCGGCGAGGGCCTCGCCGACTTCGCTGCGGACACGTGCACCGACCACTATGTGAAGCTGCTGTTCCCACCGGCGGGCGTGACCTACCCGGAGCCGTTCGACCTGCAGCGCGTCCGCGAGGAGCTGCCACGCGAACAGTGGCCGGTGACCCGGACGTACACGGTGCGCCAGTGGGACGCCGAGCACCGGGAGCTGACGCTGGACTTCGTGATCCACGGGGACGAGGGCCTGGCCGGTCCGTGGGCCACGCGGGTCCAGCCGGGTGAGACGGTGCGCTTCATGGGACCCGGCGGGGCCTACGCACCCGATCCGCAGGCCGACTGGCACCTGCTCGTCGGCGACGAGAGCGCGCTGCCCGCGATCGCCCGCGCCCTGGAGGCCTTGCCGCGCGGGGCGAGGGCGCACGCCTTCGTGGAGATCTCCGGCCCCGAGGAGGAGCAGAAGATCGACTCGGACGTGGACGTCGTCTGGCTGCACCGCGGTGCCGGGCCCCGCGGCGAGGCGCTGGTCGAGGCCGTGCGGGACCTGGAGTTCCCCGCAGGCCGGGTGCATGCCTTCGTCCACGGCGAGGCGCACTTCGTGAAGGAGCTGCGCCGTCTGCTGCGGGTCGAGCGCGGCATCCCGCGCGAGGACCTGTCGATCTCCGGCTACTGGCGCCTCGGCCACAACGAGGACGGCTGGCAGGCGTCGAAGCGGGAGTGGAACGCCCGCATCGAGGCGGAACAGGAGAACGCGCCCGCGGCGTGAGCGGGCCGGGGCGGTACCGGGCCGGCGAGAAGCGGGCCACCCGTACGCTGGACCGCGATGAGACGCAAGACCCGCACCCCGCCCTCTCCCCTGCCGCAGCGCCACGGCGTGGACCCGGTACGGGTGCGCCTGCCGGCCACCGGCTCGTGGGCCACCGTGCGCGAGCATCTGGTGGAACGGCTCACCGGGGCGGGCGACGGAACCGTCGACGGACTGTTCGAGGCCGGGCTGATCGTCGGGGCGGACGGACGGCCGGTCCCGGCCGACGCGCCCTACGTGCCCGGGATGTTCGTGTGGTTCCACCGCGAACTGCCCGACGAGGTGCCCGTGCCGTTCCCGCTGGAGATCGTGCACCGGGACGAGCACATCGTCGTCGCCGACAAGCCGCACTTCCTCGCCACCACGCCGCGCGGCGGCCATGTCGCCGAGACCGCGCTGGCCCGGCTCCGCCGGAAGCTGGACCTGCCCGCACTCACCGCCGCACACCGGCTGGACCGGCTCACCGCCGGGCTCGTGCTGTTCACCGTGCGCCCCGGGGAGCGCGGCGCGTACCAGACGCTGTTCCGTGACCGGCGGGTCCGCAAGGAGTACGAGGCCGTCGCCCCCCACGACCCCGCCCTCGCCGTCCCGCGCACCGTACGCAGCCGGATCGTCAAGGAGCGCGGGATGCTGACCGCCCGGGAGGTGCCGGGCGAGCCGAACGCGGAGAGCCGCGTCGAACTCCTCGGGCACCGCCCCGCCGGAAGCGCCGCGCAGGGCCCGGGCGGACTCGCCCGGTACCGGCTGGTCCCCGCCACCGGGCAGACCCACCAGCTGCGGGTGCACATGACCGCGCTGGGCGTGCCGATCCTCGGCGATCCGCTCTATCCCGAGGTGACCGGTCCGGTACCGGCCGGCGACTTCCGCCGCCCGCTGCAACTCCTGGCCCGGACCCTTGAGTTCACCGACCCGGTCACGGGCGAGGAGCACCGGTTCCGCAGCGGCCGGACGCTCGCGGCCTGGACGTCGTACGACCGGTGGGCCGCCGGGACGTACGACGGCCCGCGGGACGGTCAGTAGCCGCGCCACCAGAGCAGGAAGCGCTGCCAGACACCCTTGCGGCGCACCGGCTCCGCGGCCGCGGGCTGCGGAAGCACCGGGACGGGCTGCGGCTGCACCGGAGCCGGCTCGGGCTGGGGCTGGGGCTGGGACTGGGGCCGGAGCTGCGCGGCCGCCGGGGCGGGCTGCGGATCCGGCTGCGAGATGCTGATCTGCCAGTCGGCACGCTGGGTGGGCACCGCCTTGTGGTGCGGCGTCTCCGACACGTCCTGCGGCGGCTTGGGCGAGAACTGCACGGGCAGTTCCACCAGGTGCCGCGAGGCGATGGACGCCGTCCAGCGCAGCTCGTCCTGGTCGCAGTCGAGCTCGACGTCCGGCAGCCGCAGCAGCAGCGCGTCGACGCCGACGTCGGCGATGGAGCGGCCGATGTCCTGGCCCGGGCACTCGTGCGGCCCGCCGCCGAACGCCAGGTGGGACCGGTTGCCCTGCATGCTGGCCTTCAGGTCGGGCCGCACCCGCGGGTCGACGTTCGCCGGGAGCGGGGCGAACAGCAGTCCGTCACCCCGGCGGATACGCTGCCCACCGAGCTCCGTCTCCTGCTTGGCGAAGTACGCGAAGACCGTGCTGAACGGCGGCTCGTTCCACAGCGACTGTTCCACCGCCTCCGGCACCGTCATCTGGCCCCCGTTGAGCTGAGCCCGGAAGCGCGGGTCGATCAGCACCGTCAGCAGGACGTTGGACAGCAGGTTCGTGGTGGCCTCGTAGGCGGCGAAGAGGACCAGGCGCAGGTGCTCCCTGACCTCGTCGTCGGTCAGCCGGGCCGGGTGCGTGATCAGGTAGCTGGCGAGGTCCTCCTCCGGCTGGGCGCGGCGCCGGGCGGTGAGCCGGCTGAGCGCCTCCATGACGTAGGTGTGGCTGGCGATGGCGGTCTCGGTGCCCTTGAGCGCGTCGCGGGCACACTCCACGAGCCGGTCGTCGTACTCGTCGGGCATGCCGAGGATCTCGCACATCACGGCCATCGGCAGGTGCTCGGTGAACTGGCCGACGAGGTCGGCCTCGCCCTGCTCGCAGAAGCGGTTGACGATGGCCTGTGTGCTGCGGTTGATGTAGCGGCGAAGGCTGCGGAAGTCGATGGTCGAGATCGCGCCCATGACCGCGCCGCGCAGCCGCTTGTGCTCGTCGCCCTCGGCGTGCGAGGCGATGGGCTGCCAGGCGATGTGCGGCATCAGCGGGTGGTCGGGCTTGACCAGCCCCTCCCGCAGCGGGGTCCAGATACGGCTGTCCCGGCAGAACTGCGAGGGCGAGCGCACCATGTGCAGGTTCTCGGTGTGGCCGAGGACGATCCAGATCGGTACGTCGTCGTGGAGCAGCACGGGCGCGACGGGGCCGTGTTCCTCCCGCAGTTTCTCGTACAGCGCTCCCAGGTCCTCCGACTCGTGCAGCCGGTGCAGCCCCCCGGGCCCGAGGCCGTGCGCGGGGCAGCCGGGGGGCGGATCGAGCCGGGGTCCGTCCGTACCGGTCCGGGCGTGGGATTCAGGCGTCACAGTGGTCGCTCCGAGGCTTTCCAGATGTCTGGGGGAAGTGGGTGGGGGGCGAACGGGATCAGGTGGACGCGCCCTGCATGGCGAGCGAGTGCAGGAAGCGCATCAGCGTCATCAGGACGTCCCGGCTGGAGGCCCGGCGGCGTGCGTCGCACTCCATGATCGGGATGTCCGGGGTGAGGTCGAGGGCCGCGCGCAGCTCCTCGATGTCGTAACGGGGCGCGTCGGGGAAGGTGTTGACGGCGACCACGAAGGGCACGCCGCGCTCCTCCAGGCGCCCCATGACGTCGAAGCTCACCTCCAGCCGGCGGGTGTCGACCAGGACCACCGCGCCGAGCGCGCCCTCGAACAGGCCGTTCCACAGGAACCAGAAGCGCTGCTGTCCGGGCGTGCCGAACAGGTACAGCACGAGCTGCTCGGTGATGCTGATGCGGCCGAAGTCCATGGCGACGGTGGTGGCCGTCTTGGACGCGGAGCCGAAGTTGTCGTCGACACCGATGCCGGCCTGCGTCATGGTCTCCTCGGTGGTCAGCGGTGTGATCTCGCTGACCGAGCCGACCATGGTCGTCTTGCCGACGCCGAAGCCACCCGCGATCACGATCTTGGCCGCGGCCTGTGCCGTGTGGGGCAGCTGGTCCTCGGCCCGGGGGCCCGGGATGGTGTCAGAGCCTTTGAAGTCCATTCATCACCGCTTCGAGAAGGGAACGGTCGGAACGCGCCTTGCGGACGATCGGGGCGCGCGCCTGTACCAGTTCTGCCGTCAGCATCTCGGTGAGCAGCACGCCCATCGCGCTGAACGGCAGGTGGAGGTAGGCCGACAGCTCGGCCACGGACAGCGGGGCGGCGCAGAGCCGGAGCAGCGCCGCCTGCTCGGGGGAGGCGGAGGGCGGCGGGTCCGTGGCCCGCGCCACGATTAAGGTCACCAGATCGAGTTCGGCCCGTTCTCCGTCCGGGCCCGCGACCACGTACATCCGCTCGGGGTTCTTGACCTTCCCCTCGCCCTGCTGGGCCGGCTGCGGAGGCGGTTCGGGTGCGGGGCTGCGCCTCTGGCGTTGCGGAGGGGTCATACGATCTGCCCGTTGCGCCGGGGCGGACTGGTCAGGTGGCCGCCGATCCGGACGACGAGGTCACGCATCATCGCGCTCATCCGGCCGGGTTCGCAGCGCACGTCGGAGAGCACCGCGAGGAAGGCGTTGGCCCCCGCGTTCATCAGGTAGAAGTAGCCGCGGTCGATCTCGATCATGACGAGCTTCATCTCGCCGTCGCCGACGGTCAGTTCCTGGCAGACGCTGCTCGCCAGGGACTGCAGGCCGGCGCAGGCCGCGGCGACCCGGTCGGCCGCGTCGGGCTCGCCGCCGTAGCGGGCGATGCGCAGGCCGTCGGCGGAGAGCACCACGATCATCTCGATGCCCGGCACGCCGTCGGCGAGTTGCTTGAGCATCCAGTCGAAGTTGCCTCGCTGCTGGATCACTTGAGATCCCCCTCGTCATCGGCCTCGGTGGGGGCCGGGTCGTTGAGCAGGTGCAGGTACTTGGTGGGGTTGCGGATGAAGTCGGTCGGGTGGGTGCCGGGCTCGATGCCCTGCTTGAGCCCCTCCCAGAAGGCCTCAAGGCCCTTGCCGGGGGCGTCGGGGGCGCTCATGTCGCGCAGCGGCGGCACCTCGGGCTCCTTGGCCGCGGCCCACGGGTTGTACTCGCCGCGCTCCTCGGCCTCGCGGTCCTCCTTCTCGTAGGCGGCCTGCTGGGCGAGCCGTTCGGCGAGGGGCACCTTCACCCGGCTGCGGCGCTGCGGCAGGCCGTTCGCCGTCCATTCGGTGACCTCGGGGACGTCGTCGTCCTCCAGGGAGACCGTGGCGGGGAGCTTCGGCATGGTGGGACGGCGCTTCTTGGGGGTGCGCTTGGGCCCCTCGGGGATGCCGACCGTCATGGGGATGCCGGTGGCGCCGATGCCGTGGGCGAGGCCGACACCGGGCGCGTGGGTGATCATCTCGCTCGGCACGATGAGGATGGCCCGGACCCCGCCGTAGGCGGAGGCGCGCAGGGAGACCTCCATGTTGTACGCCGTGCACAGACGGCCCACGACGGCCAGTCCCAGACGCGGGTGCTCGCCGATGTCCTGGAGGTCGACGCCGGCCTTGGCGGCCTCCAGCATGCCCTCGATCCGGGTCCTGGCCTCCTCGTTGAGGTTGACGCCGCCGTCCTCGATCTCGATGCAGACGCCGGTCTGCACCTCGGTGGCGGTGACGTGGACCTTGGTCTGGGGCGGCGAGTAGCGCGTGGCGTTGTCGAGGAGTTCGGCGGCGGCGTGGATGACCGGCTCGACGTAGATGCCCTTGACGCTGACCTTCGCGATGGAGGCCAGCTGGATGCGCCGGTACTCCAGGATGCGGGACATGGCGCCGCGCAGCGTGCTGTAGAGGGACACCGGCTCGGGCCACTGGCGGCCGGGGCGGCCGCCGCCGAGGACGGAGACGGAGTCGGCGAGGCGGCCGATCAGGGCGTTGCCGTGGTCGATGCGCAGCAGGTCGTCGAAGACCTCGGGGTTGCGGCCGTGGTCCTCCTCCATCTCCCGCAGTTCCTGGGCCTGCTGGTGGATGATCGCCTGGACGCGGCGGGCGACCGTGACGAAGGACCGCGCGGCGGCGTCCCGCATGACCACTTCGTGGTCGACGATCTTCAGGGCCGTCAGCAGGGTCTCGTGCAGCGGCTTCGGCAGGTCGCGGTACTCGGGGTGGCGCAGGCCGAGCTTGCGAATCGCCTCTCTGGGGGATTCTCCGGTGTGCAGCAGGTTGAGCGCGGCGGGGAAGATCTCCCGGGAGAAGCGCAGGAACTCCTTCTCGTGGGCGGCGATCCGCTGTTCCAGCAACGCGCTGTGACGGGCGTGCTCATCCTGCTGCCTGCGCATCGCACGGCCGCGACGCACCGCTACGACCGCCATGGCGAGGACCAGCACCGTGGCGAGGCCACCCAGCCAGCCGACGGCGGGCCGGGCCGGCGCCGACACCAGGGCGACAGCGGCTCCGGTCGCCGCGGCCATCGTTATGGCGGGCAGCAACAGCAGGCGCGCGTAAGGGAGTTCACCGCGAACAGGGGGGGATTGAACACTCACCATGTAGGCCTTCTGACAGGAGTCGGCTGGGGTTCGGGGGAACGTGCAGAGGGGTATGTCATGAAACCGTTGGACTTTCCACACATGGGGGAACAAGCGCACGAATTCACCTCAAGCCGGTGCGCTGCGGGCGAGCTTAGTCCGACCGGATCATCGCCGTGTCATATTCAGCAACTGCCGGAAACCGGACGCGAAGGGATAGTAGGCTCAATCGTTTACACGCTGTGAAGTCGTTCGAATGCGCAACGTAATCACGAACTCGCGTACGAAAGCCCACTCACCGTGACGGGTGAATGGGCTTCAGTACCGGGTGGGTGCGGTCACCCCACCGACGAGTAGGCGACGACTCCCCGCAGCAACAGATCAACGGCCTTCCGCGCGTTCTTCACCACGGAAGACCCCTGCGGCGCCGCCGCCGCGATCTGCCCGAGCACGTCGATGACCTGCTTGCACCAGCGCACGAAGTCCCCGGCCGGCATCTCCGCCTCGCGCAGCACCTCGTCGAGCCCCTTCCCCAAGGCCCACTCGTACGCGGCCCAGGCGAAGCCGAGATCGGGCTCGCGCTGCCCGACCCCCTCGGTCTGGGTGATCCGGAACTCCTCCTCCAGCGCGTCCAGCCGACCCCAGATCCGCACCATCTCGCCCAGCGCGGCCTTGGCCTTGCCCGTCGGCAGCTTCGGCGCCATCGCGTCGTCCCCGACGCGCGACTCGTAGACCAACGCCGAGACGCACCCGGCCAGTTCGGCCGGGCCGAGACCTTCCCAGACGCCCTCGCGCAGGCACTCGCTGGCCAGCAGGTCGAGCTCGCCGTACAGGCGCGCCAGCCGCTTGCCGTGCTCGGTGACCTCGTCGCCGCGCAGATAGTCCAGCTCGGTCAGCAGCGCGACGATACGGTCGAACGTCCGGGCGATCGTGTTCGTCCGGCCCTCGATCCGCCGCTCCAGCTGCGAAGTGTCCCGCAGCAGCCGGTGGTAGCGCTCGGCCCAGCGGGCGTGGTCCTCACGGTCGCTGCACCCGTGGCACGGGTGCGCGCGCAGCGCGGTCCGCAGCCGGGCGATCTCGCGGTCGTCCGCCGCCTGGGAGCGCCGCTTGCGGTGCCGGTCGGCCGTGATGTGTCCGGCCTTGGTGCGCAGCGCCGACGCGAGGTCCCGACGGGACTGCGGGGAACGCGGGTTGAAGGACTTCGGGATCCGCATCCGCTCCAGCGCCTCGACGGGGACCGGGAAGTCGATGGCCGCCAGCCGCTTCACCTGCCGCTCCGCGGTCAGCACCAGCGGGCGCGGCCCGTCGTGGTGGTCGAAGCCGCGATGGCCGTTCGAACGGCCCGCGGGCAGGCCCGGGTCCAGCACCAGCGCCAGGCCCGCGTACTTGCCGGTGGGCACATGGATGACGTCACCCGGCTTCAGCTTCTCCAGCGCGACGGCGGCCTCCGCGCGCCGCTGGGCCGCGCCCTGCCGGGCCAGCTCGTTCTCCCGGTCCTTCAGCTCACGGCGCAGCCGCGCGTACTCCTCGAAGTCGCCGAGGTGGCAGGTCATGGAGGCCTTGTAGCCCTCCAGTCCCTCCTCGTTGCGCTGCACCTGACGCGAGATCCCGACGACCGACTTGTCGGCCTGGAACTGCGCGAAGGACGTCTCCAGCAGCTCCCGCGACCGGTGCCGCCCGAACTGCTCGACCAGGTTGACCGCCATGTTGTACGACGGCTTGAAGCTGGAGCGCAGCGGGTACGTGCGCGTGCCCGCGAGACCGGCCAGGTGCTCGGGGTTCATGCCGCGCTGCCACAGCACCACCGCGTGGCCCTCGACGTCGATGCCGCGCCGCCCGGCCCGGCCCGTCAGCTGCGTGAACTCGCCCGGGGTGATGTCCGCGTGCTGCTCGCCGTTCCACTTGACGAGCTTCTCCAGGACCACCGAGCGGGCGGGCATGTTGATGCCGAGCGCGAGGGTCTCGGTCGCGAAGACGGCCTTGACCAGCCCGCGCACGAACAGCTCCTCGACGACCTCCTTGAAGGTCGGCAGCATGCCCGCGTGGTGGGCGGCGATGCCGCGCTCCAGGCCCTCCAGCCACTCGTAGTAGCCCAGGACGTGCAGGTCCTCGCGCGGGATGGACGCCGTGCGCTCCTCCACCAGGGAGCGGACCCGGTGCCGCGCCTCCTCGTCGTTGAGCCGCAGGCCCGCGTACAGGCACTGCTGGACGGCGGCCTCGCAGGCGGCGCGGCTGAAGATGAAGGTGATGGCGGGCAGCAGCCCCTCGGCGTCGAGCCGCTCGATGACCTCGGGCCGGCTCGGCGTCCACACCCGGGAGCGCTGTCTGCGCTCACGCTCGCGGTCGGCCTCGCGCAGCCGGCCGCGCCGGCGGTCCTGGTACGACGGCCGGCTCGCCTCCATGCGCGCCATGCGCGTGAGGTCGGGGTTGACGGCCTTCTTGTGGCCCTCCCCCTCCTCGAACAGGTCGTACATCCGCCGTCCTGCCAGCACGTGCTGGAACAGCGGCACGGGCCGGTGCTCGGAGACGATCACCTCGGTGTCACCGCGGACCGTGTCGAGCCAGTCGCCGAACTCCTCGGCGTTCGACACGGTCGCCGAGAGGGAGACCAGCGTGACCGACTCGGGCAGGTGGATGATCACCTCTTCCCAGACGGCGCCCCGGAACCGGTCGGAGAGGTAGTGCACCTCGTCCATGACCACGTAGCCGAGGCCCAGGAGGGTCTGGGAACCGGCGTACAGCATGTTCCGCAGCACCTCGGTGGTCATCACGACCACCGGGGCGTCGGAGTTGACGCTGTTGTCACCGGTGAGCAGGCCGACCTTGTCCGTGCCGTAGCGGCGGCACAGGTCGGCGTACTTCTGGTTCGACAGCGCCTTGATGGGTGTCGTGTAGAAGCACTTCTTGCCCTGCCCGAGGGCGAGGTGGACGGCGAACTCGCCGACGATCGTCTTGCCGGAGCCGGTGGGCGCGGCCACCAGCACGCCCTTCCCCGCCTCGAGCGCCTGGCAGGCCTCGATCTGGAAGGGGTCGAGGCCGAAGTCGTACATCTCGCGGAAGGAGGCGAGCGCGGTGGCCTGCTCGGCAGCGCGCTTGCGGGCTGCCGCGTACCGCTCGGCCGGTGAGAGATCCTCTGTCATCGTGCTTTCGAGCGTACCGGGCCGCACTGACAACAGGACGATCATTATCCGGATCCGTTCCCGGGAGACCGGAGATCGGCGCAGCTCAGGGGCGGCGGACCACAGGGGCGACGGGCCCCGGGCACGGCGGGGCGACGGGCCCCCGGGCACGGCGGGGCGACGCGCTTCAAGGACCGACGACCCGCACGCCCCCACGCACGCAGCGCGCGGTCAGCGGCAGCGGACCGAGCGGCTCCCCGTCGGCGTAGCCGGTGACGTCCTCGGCGGCGATCTCGACCCGGGCGGCCCGCAGCACCGTCACCGCGGGGTGGTCGACGTGCGTCCCCCGGTACACCCTCGGGAACACCCGCAGCAGCGTGGTGCGGCTGCAGTCCCCGACCACCGTGATGTCGAACAGCCCGTCGGTCAGGTCGGCGCCGGGACAGATCCGCATGCCGCCGCCGTAGGAGGAGCCGTTGCCGACGGCCACGAGGGTGGCCTCGACCTCGCGCACCTCGCCGTCGTCGAGCCGGATGCGGTACGGGACGGGCCGGAACGCGGCCAGTTCGGCGATCATCGCCAGGTCGTACTTGAGGCGCCCGGCGGGCCGGCGCATGCGGTTGCCGCGGTCGTTGACGCGGGAGTCGAAGCCGGAGGCGAGGACCGTGCCGAACCAGCGGTCGCCCACCCGGCCGAGGTCGACGTCCCGGATCCGGTCGCACTTGAGGGCGTCGGCGATCATGCGGCCCGCGGCGTCCGGCCGGCGCACGGGCAGTCCCAGGGCGCGGGCGAAGTCGTTGCCGGTGCCGACGGCGACCAGGCCGAGCGGGGTGCGCGTGCCCGCGACCGCCCGCAGCGCGAGGTTGGCCATGCCGTCGCCGCCGACGGCGATCAGCGCCCCGGTGCCGCCCTCGACGGCGGCACGCGCGCGGACGAGGGCGTCGTCGGCGTCCTCACCGAGCACGGTGCGGACGGAGAAGCCGGCCGCCCGCAACGCGGAAGCGGCCGGCTGCGCCGCGCGGGCGCCCCGGCCGCGTCCCGCTGTGGGGTTGACGAAGAGGGTGATCTCGCTGGTCACGACAGTGACCTTATGAGCTGCCCGCCGGTCCTCAGGTCACGTCGTCATAACCGTTGACACGTTCGGTCCGGTCCGCGCTCGCCTGCTCGGGCAGGGCGGCCCGGCTGGTCGTCACGGGCTCGATCTCGCCGATGTCCTCGGGGGTGAGATCCAGCTCGGAGGCCTCGTCATCGGCGGGACCGAGGGCCTCGCGGCGGCTGCGGCGGCGGTCGTTGACCAGGGAGAAGGCGACGGCCGCGAAGTAGAGGATCCAGATCGGCGCCGCGAGCGCCAGCATGGTCAGCGGGTCCGTGCTGGGGGTGGCGACGGCCGCGAAGACCGTGATGCCCATGATCATGCCGCGCCACCAGCCGAGCATGCGCTTGCCGCTGATCACCCCGGTGAGGTTGAGCATGGCCAGCAGCAGCGGCAGCTCGAACGAGAGGCCGAAGACGAGCACCATCCGCATGACCAGGTCGAGCAGGTCGTCCAGCGGGAGGAGGTTGGACGTGCCGCCCGGCGTGAATTCGAGCAGCACCTTGGCGGTGGTGGGAAGGACCGTGTACGCGAAGTAGGCGCCGATGACGAACAGCGGGGCACCCGTGGCCACGAAGGCGTAGGCGTACTTCTTCTCGTGCCGGTGCAGTCCGGGCGCGACGAAGGCCCACAGCTGGTAGAGCCAGACAGGCGAGGCCAGCACGACACCGGCCATGAGGGACACCTTCAGCGCCAGGGTGAAGGGCGTGAGCAGGCCGTTGATGGTGATCTGGGCACAGGGCTCGGTGCCCACCTGCGACTCGGCCAGTTCCGCGAAGGTCTTGTCACAGCCGACCGAGTCGAGGATCGGCTCGGTGATCAAGTTGATGATGTCGTTGTAGAAGAACGCGGCGAAGACCGTGACGACGACGATCGCCAGAATCGCCTTGGCGAGCCGGTTGCGGAGCTCGCGAAGGTGCTCCGCGAGGGGCATCCGCCCCTCGGGGTCCTTCTCCTTCTTGCGGGCAGACTTCAGCAACCCACGTTCCCATCTCGTGCGGCGGGCCGGAGGTCACCGGCCCTGCGTCAGCGCTTGGTCGTGTCCGTCGGCTCGTTGACCGGGCGCGAGCTGGTCACGTCACCGGGGGCGGCCTGGATGGTGCGCTGCGCGGGCTCGTCGGTGCTGGGCGGGCCGGCCGGGGTCGTGGACGACTTGTTCTCGTCCTTCATGGCCTTGGCCTCGCTCTTGAGGATCCGCGCGGACTTGCCGAGCGACCGAGCCATGTCCGGAAGCTTCTTCGCGCCGAACAGCAGGATGATGACGACGAGGATGAGAATGATCTCGGGGGCTCCGAGCCTTCCGAACATAAGTCTTTACCTTCTCACCGAGGCGGCTGTGGTGGGGTGCTGTCCGATCAGTCGGACACATGTCCGAACGATCGTCACGACAGCGATCGTAACGCCCGGGGGTGAACGTGAGGCAATCCCTCTGCAATCCCTGTGCGTACTCCCGTCCGCGACCAGTGCCTCGTTAACCGGGCCGCGACCAGCAGGGTACCTGCCCGAACCGGCAGGGTGACAGAGCGAAGTGGTCCAGAGCGAGACTCACAGCCGCCTGCCCGACGGCTCACAGGGCGTCCGCGGACCGGGCGGCGCTCTCCGCGGCCCGCTCCAGATCCTCGGCGGCGCGGCTGATCCGGCGCGCCGAGTCCGTGACCTGCCTGCCCAGGCGCTGTGCCTCCACGAACACCCGCACGGCGAGCACCCCCAGCACGGCGAGACCCACGAAACCCACAGCGATCGCGAACATCGGCCAGAACATGACGCCGAGCCTAGACCGTCCCGCGGGTCCGGACGCCGCGACCCTCTACACGGTGGAGTGCAGCCGCAGCGTCCGCACACCGCCACCGGTGAGCAGCTCCACGATCCGCTCCCCGGCGGGCTTGCGGACGGACGCGCCGCACTCCGGGCAGGTGAAGGAGTAGAAGGTCGTACGGCTCGTGGCGCCGATGGCGAGGCGCAGGGCGCTCGCGGTGAGCTCGAAGCGCTCCCGGCAGTCCGGGCAGCCCGCCCGGAACACCACCGGGGACACGCTTCTCATCCCGGCGAACGCGGACTCCACCGTCATCCCCCGCGCACCAAACGTCGCCGAATCGGTCACAGCCCTCGCTCCTCTTCCTGGGGTCCATCGCCTCCGGGGCCGCACGCGGCGGCCTCCGCGGACCGCCCGTGCGGTGAGCGCCCACACTCACCCGCGCCCGCCACCCGGCCCGTCCGGAACCGCCTGCGCCGCCGCGACCGCCTGTGCCCCGGGCCCCTCGCGCACCTCGGGCGCGACGGGCACCTCGGGCGGCTTCGGCGCGACGGGCGCCTCGGGGGCGGCGGCGATTCCCACCGCCTCGGCCACGCCGGCCGCGCCCGCGGCCTCGACGCCGTCGTACGCCGCCAGTGCCTCACGCGCCGCCTGCCGGGCGCTGTCGGCCAGCTCCGGCGGGGAGACGATCCGGCCGTCCCGTCCGAGCCGCAGCGCCAGGCGGCGCAGCGACGCCGGTTCGGGCGTCCGCAGCGTGATACGCAGCCCGCCGTCCGGCAGCTCGTCCGCACTGTCGTGCGGGTAGTACTCGGCGACCCACCGGCCGCCGGGCCCGACCTCGATCACGACCTCCGGGTCCTCGGCCGCGGGCTGCACCAGTGCCTCGGACAGGTCGCGCAGCTCGATCTCGGGCGGGGCCGAGGGCTCGTCCAGGATCCTGATCTCGGCGACCCGGTCGAGCCGGAAGGTGCGGCGCGCCTCGGAGCGGCGACACCAGGCCTCGACGTAGGTGTGCCCGACGCTGACCAGGCGGATGGGGTCGATCTCCCGCTCGGTGACCTCGTCGCGGGCGGGCGAGTAGTAGCGGATCCACAGCCGGCGGCGCTCGGCGATCGCCCGGTCGACGTCCGCGAAGACGCCGCCCTCGGACTCGAAGGTCACCGACAGCCGCGAGCTGGCCCCCGCGGCCTCGCCGGCCGCGGTCTCCACCTTGGCCGTCGCACGCAGCAGCGCCTGCCGGTCGCTCTCGCGCAGTCCCGGCAGGGTGGCCACGGCCCGGGCGGCGACGAGCAGCGCGGTGGCCTCGTCGGCGGCGAGTCGGAGCGGCTCGGCGGCCTCGGCGGCCAGGGCGGCCGGGTTGTGCCACCAGATGCGCTCACCGTCGGTGTCGATGTCGAGGAGGTCGCCGCCGCGGAAGCTCGTGCCGCACATGGGCAGCACGTCGAGGTCGGAGACCAGCTCGTCCTCGGTGATGCCGAAGGCGCGCGCGACGTCCTCGACCCGGGCCCCGGGGCGCTCCCTGAGGTACGTCACCAGGGAGAGCATCCGCCGGGTCTGGTCGATGGCGTTGACCGCCCTGACCGGTTTGCCTGCCACAGTCGCTCCGCTCCCCCTCAGCCCTTGGCCACGGCACGCAGCCGGTCCACCACGTCGGCCCGCAGCTCGGCGGGCTCCAGGACGACCACGTCGGGCCCGAACTCCACCAGCCAGGCGTCAAGGCCGTGACCGTACGGAATCTCCAACTCGTCCCAGCCGTCGCCGAGTTCCCGGACCGAGGTGGCCTTCGCCCGAAGGGGGTACCCGGCGTCCGAGCGCAGCCGGATCCGGGCCGAGCGGTCGGCGATCTCCCCGGCCCAGCCCGCGACGGTCTCCCGGACCGTGACGACGTCCGGCACGTCGGCGGTGTAGCGGCCACCGCGGGAGCGGACCTTGCCGGTGATCCGGGACAGCCGGAACACCCGCTCGGCCCCCCGGTCGCGGTCCCAGCCCGCCAGGTACCAGTGGCCCCGCCAGCACTCCAGTGCCCACGGCTCGACGTGCCGCTGCTCGGGGTGGGCGGCCGTGGCCTTGCGGTAGTCGAAGACGACGGGCCGCCGGTCCCGGCAGGCCAGCATCAGCGGCTCGAACGCCGCCTCGTGCACCGGGATCCGCGGCTCCAGCGCGCCGTGCGAGCCGTACGGGTCGACGTCCTCGGGCAGCCCCGCCGCGCGCAGCTTCTGCAGGGCGCCGCTGGCCGCGCCGGCGAGCCGGGCCTGCTGCCACACCTTGGCGGCGAGGCCCAGGGCGGCGGCCTCCTCGGCGTCCAGGGTGATGGGCGGCAGTCGGTTGCTGTCACGGCGGGCCATGTAGCCGACCTCGCCGTCGAGGCTCTCGACGGTCTCGATGACCAGTCCGAGTTCGCGCAGGTCGTCCTTGTCGCGCTCGAACATGCGGTTGAAGGAGTCGTCGCTGCCGCTCGCGCCGTTGCCCGGCCCGAAGGCCTCGACGTAGGCCTCGATGGAGTCACGCAGCTCGCGCTTGCTCAGCGGCCGGCGTGTCCCGAGCAGACACAGTGCCAGGTTCATCAGCCGCTCGGCCTTGGCAATGGCCATCGACGCGCTTCGCCTCCCTATGGTGCTTACGAGCGATGACCGTACCGCCACAGGGTGGTACGGCAAAAGCCGAGGGCCCATGCCCGAGCAGGCATGGGCCCCACGTGATCGAGTCTGTCGGTCCTTGCTCAGACCCCGAGCAGGTCGACGACGAAGATCAGCGTCTCGCCGGGCTTGATCGCCGGGGTCGGGCTCTGGTTGCCGTAGGCGAGGTGGGCGGGGATGGTCAGCTGGCGGCGGCCGCCGACCTTCATGCCCTGCACGCCCTGGTCCCAGCCCTTGATGACCCGGCCGCCACCCAGCGGGAAGCGGAACGGAGTGCCGCGGTTCCAGCTGGCGTCGAACTCCTCACCCGTGCTGAAGGCGACACCCACGTAGTGCACGGTGACGGTCTGGCCGGCCTGCGCGACCGGGCCGTCGCCTTCCCAGATGTCCTTGATCTCGAGGTCCGCCGGGGGCTCGCCGCCCGGGAAGTCGATCTCGGGCTTGTCGATGCTCACGTCTGCTGCTCCTGCTTGTCTGCGGAAAGGCGAACACGCACAGTCTTACATCCCGCGCGCCTCACAGCTTCGCGAGGATGTCCACCGAGAAGACCAGCGTGGAGTCCTTCTTGATGCCGCTGCCCTGCGGCGGGTTGTCGCCGTAGCCCAGCTCCGGCGGGACGACGATCAGGACCCGGCTGCCGACCTTCTTGCCGGTCAGGCCCTGCGCCCAGCCCTTGACGACCTGCTGCAGCGAGAACGACACGAGCTGCTTGTTGGCGTACGAGGAGTCGAACTCCTTGCCGCCGTCCCACAGCACGCCCTTGTACTGCACGAGGACGCTGTTCTCGGCGGCGACCTCCTCGCCGTCGCCCTCCAGGACGTACTCCGCGACGAGCTTCTTCGGCGCGGCCTTGTCGGGCACCTCGATGGAGGGGGCCTTGCCGTCGGTGTTGGTGCCGACCTTGGGCAGGTCCGCGTTCTGCTGCGGGACCTCCTTGCCCTTGGCGGAGCTGGTGGCGTTGAACGCGTCCTGGATGTCGACGACGAAGACCAGCGTGTCGGTGCCCTTGATGCCCGCCTGGGCGTTGCCCTGCGTGCCGTAGCCCCAGGTGGGCGGGACGGCCATCTCGACGCGGCTGCCGGCCTTCTTGCCCGCCAGCGCGTACCGCCAGCCGTCGATGATCTGGCCCTGGGTGAGCTGGATGGCCAGGCGGGCCTTGCGGTCGTAGGAGTTGTCGAAGACCTTGGCGGTGTTCCACACCTGGCCCAGGTAGTTCGCCACGACGAAGTCGTTCTCCGCGACGGTCTTGCCGCCGCCCGCGATGAGGGTCTTCACCGCGAGGTCCTTCGACGGCTCGCCACTGCCCTTCGCGACCGTGGGCTTCTCGTCGAACTTGGTGCCGGCCGTGACCGCGGGCAGCGGGCCGTCGACGATCTTCGGCGACGGAGCGGCGGACGGACCGGACGCCGAGGGCGACGGGCTGTCGCTGGCCTTGCTCGAGTCGGACTTGTCGTCGCCGCACGCGGCGAGCGTGGCCAGACCTGCGGGCACGGTGAGAAGAAGTGAGCGTCGGCGCACTGTGGGGGCCTCGTAATCGGTCGATCTCTTGGATGGAGTGCGCGCAACTCTACGGCGTGAGCAGGGCGCCGCACTGGTAACGTACGGCGCCCGTGTGGCGTTCCGGCTGTTTTCCCGCGCCGGTGCGTCGGCTCACATTCCGGCGATCAGCTTCTCCACGCGGTCGTCCACCGACCGGAACGGGTCCTTGCACAACACGGTGCGCTGCGCCTGGTCGTTGAGCTTGAGGTGCACCCAGTCGACCGTGAAGTCGCGGCGCTGCTCCTGGGCCCGCCGGATGAAGTCGCCGCGCAGCCGGGCCCGAGTGGTCTGCGGTGGGACGGACTTGCCCTCGAAGATCTTCAAGTCGTTGCAGACGCGGGCCGCCTGCCCCTTCTTCTCGAGCAGGTAGTACAGGCCACGACGGCGGTGGATGTCGTGGTAGGCGAGGTCTATCTGCGCGACCCGGGGGTGCGACATCGTCATGTTGTGCTTGGCCCGGTAGCGCTCGATGAGCTTGTACTTCATGACCCAGTCGATCTCGGTGCCGATGCGGTCGAGGTCCTCGGACTCGATCGCGTCGAGCGTGCGGCCCCACAGTTCCAGGACCCGCTCCACGGTGCCGGTGCGGATGCCGCGGCGCTCGCAGAAGTCCAGGGCCTTTTCGTAGTACTCGCGCTGCACCTCCAGCGCGGAGGCCTCGCGGCCGCTGGCCAGGCGGACCTTGCGGCGGCCGGTGATGTCGTGGCTGACCTCCCGGATGGCCCGGATCGGGTTCTCCAGGGTCAGGTCGCGCATCACCGTGCCCGCCTCGATCATGCGCAGCACCAGGTCGGTGGCGCCGACCTTGAGCAGGTTGGTGGTCTCGGACATGTTCGAGTCGCCCACGATGACGTGCAGGCGGCGGTAGCGCTCGGCGTCCGCGTGCGGCTCGTCGCGCGTGTTGATGATCGGGCGGGAGCGGGTGGTCGCCGAGGAGACGCCCTCCCAGATGTGCTCGGCCCGCTGGCTGACGCAGTACACGGCACCGCGCGGTGTCTGCAGCACCTTGCCCGCGCCGCACAGCAACTGCCGTGTGACCAGGAACGGGATCAGAATGTCCGCGAGACGCGAGAACTCCCCGTGCCGCGCCACGAGGTAGTTCTCATGGCATCCGTAGGAGTTGCCCGCCGAGTCGGTGTTGTTCTTGAAGAGGTAGACGTCGCCCGCGATTCCTTCCTCGTGCAGGCGTCGTTCGGCGTCCACCAGGAGTCCTTCGAGAATGCGCTCGCCGGCTTTGTCGTGGGTGACCAGTTCGATCACGTTGTCACATTCGGGTGTGGCGTATTCCGGATGCGATCCCACGTCGAGATAGAGGCGGGCGCCGTTTCGCAGGAAGACATTGCTGCTACGGCCCCATGACACGACACGGCGGAAGAGGTACCGCGCCACCTCGTCAGGAGACAGGCGGCGCTGTCCCCTGAACGTGCACGTGACGCCGTACTCGTTCTCCAGCCCGAAAATGCGGCGGTCCATGAGGGAACATTACGCCCGATCCCCTGAACTGAAACGGGGTTCGACGGCACGGTTCGGATCATTTTCCGAACCGGCCGCGACGACCGCTCCTTGGCCGGGAGCTGCGACTACCCGTCCCGTGGCGGCCAAAACCAGCAGGGACACGCCACCCGCGAGAGCCGGCACGGCGAAGCCCCACTGCGCCCCGCCCGCCTCCACGACGGGCCCCGCGACGCCCGTGCCGACCGAGTGGCCCACGGTGAAGGTGGTCACCAGCCAGGAGAACGCCTCGGTGACCGTGCCGCGCGGGGCGTGCCGGTCGACCAGGACGAACGCGCAGGCGATGGCGGGCGCGAGGAAGACGCCGGCGAGCGCGGTCAGCGCCACCATGGGCACCGCGTCCGGCATGAGCATCAGCGGCAGGTAACACACCACCAGGAGGGCCACCAGCACCCGCAGTCGCCGCGCGGGCTCACCGGCCCACTGCCGGGCGCCGTAGACGGCACCGCCCACCAGCGCGCCGAAGCCCAGCGCCGCCATCAGCCACCCGTACACGGCGTCGCCGCCGTGGTCGTCCGCGTAGGGCACGGAGGCGACCGTGATGGACCCCAGGGCCATCCCGATGAACAGGAACGCCGCGAGCAGGGCCAGCAGCCCCGACGAGCGCAGCGCACCGAGCCAGTGGGCCTCGCGCGGCGCCGACCGCCAGGCCCGCGAGGGCGGCGACACGACCACGGACAGCGCCCCGAGCACCCCGACGACGTTCAGCACGAGCAGCGCGGCCTGCGCGGACCACAGGGACACGCACAGCGTCACCAGCAGCGGCCCGGCGGTGAACATCACCTCCTGGGCCACGGCGTCCATGGCGTACGCCGTGTGCACCTGGTCCTCCCGGCGCAGCACGGAGGGCCACAGCGCCCGCAGCCCGCCCTCCAGGGGCGGCGTGAACAGACCGGCGGCCGCGACGGCGAGGTACGCGAGCGGGAGCGAGCCGATGCCGAGGAAGGCGAAGGCGGCCATCGCCAGCGCCGACAGCACGGCGGCGGGCAGCTGCACCCGCGGCTGTCCGCGCAGGTCCACGAACCGCCCCAGCACCGGCTGGCCGACGGCGTTGGCGACGCCGTACACCGCCGCCAGCGCACCGGCCAGGCTGTACGTGCCGCCCTCCGCGCGCACGAAGAGCACGATCGCGATGGCGGCCGTGGCGTTGGGCAGCCGGCCGACCAGTGTGCCGACGAGCAGCCGGGCGGCGTGTCGCGCCCGAAGGATCTCCAGGTATCCCGTGGCCATGTCCCCGCCCTAGGTTTTACGTATAACGTCGAGCTCCATACGTACCATGTCGGCTGTTCACGCGTCCATACGAAAGAGCAGGCCCACGGTGGCACGAGGCAGCACCCGCCCCACGAGCCGGGACGTCGCCCAGGCCGCCGGCGTCTCCCAGGCGGCCGTGTCGCTGGTCCTGGGCGACAAGTGGCGCGGCCGCGTCTCGGAGGCGACCGCCGCACGGGTCCGCGAGGCCGCCCGCGACCTGGGCTACCGCCCGAACATGGCCGCCCGCCACCTGCGTCTGGGCCGTACGCGCACGGTCCTGCTGGTGGTCCCGGCCCTCACCACGGAGTTCTTCGCGGGCGTCTACACCGGCGCGGCCCGGGTCGCCGCGGAGCACGGCTTCGGCGTGGTCCTCTACCCCTCCCCCGAGGGCATCGGCCCCGCGCGCGACCCGTTCGCCTCCGCGCAGGCGGCCCTGGACGGCGTCATCGCCTCGTCCATGGCGGCGGACGCGCTGACCGCCATCCGCGGCGAGGCGCTCCCCCTGGTCATGCTGGACAGCGACCCGGCGGGCAGCCACGGCGCGGCGACGGTCAACCTGGACATCGCCGACGGTGTCCGCCAGGTCGCCGAGCACCTGCTGTCCCTGGGCCACCGCCGCTTCCTCCACCTCGCGGCGGACGTGCCGTCCTGGACCTTCGAGGTACGGTCCCGGGAACTGGCCTCCCGCCTCGCCGCCGTGCCCGGCACCTCGGTCTCCACGGCCCGCTCCCCGATCTCCATCGAGGAGGCGGTACCGGCGGCGGAGGCCGCCCTGTCCGCCCGCGGACCTCGTCCCACGGCCGTGGTCTGCGACGACGACCTCCTGGCCGCGGGCGTGTACAAGGCGGCCCGCCGCCTGGGCCTGCGCATCCCGGACGACCTGTCGGTCACCGGCCTGGACGACCTGGCCCTGGCCACGGCGATCGACCCGGAGCTGACGACGGTCCGCCTGGACGCGGAACTGTTCGGCGAACGGGGCATGCGGGCCCTGCTGGCCGTCCTGGAGGACCGTGAGCCCGAGAGCGGGGACATCCCGGTCCGGCTGGTGGAACGGGGCTCCACGGCACCACCGCGTTAGTCGAGGCCGGGTGGGTCCGCACTCGGCGGAACGAGGTGCCCCCCGCGGCACGCATGCCCGCAGCCAGGGCGGAAGCACGACGCGCCCGCACCCGCCGGACGGCGCGAAGGGCCGTGCAGGGGGTGTGCGCCCGCAGCGGTTGGCGCGTCAACGGACAGTCGGTCGGCGTCCGACCCCCTCGCGCCGTTCCGAGGACGGAACACCCCCCGGTGCGGCCCCGACCCACCACCCCACCGTCAGGCGAGGAGGCGCACCCCCACACGACCGCGCCCCGGCCGCCACAACCGCGACCGGGGCACGCCCGAAGCAACCCTCGGTACGACTACTCGGGGTCCTTCGACGCCGTCTCCGAACCGCCCGCCGCGGCCGCCTCCTCCAGCAACCGGGACAGCTGGCGCCCGCTGATCCGCTTGAACTTCCGCTTCTGCGGCCGCGTCCGGTCCAGCACCGCCACCTCCAGCCGCTCCGCGGGAATCTCCCGCTCGCTGCCGTTGGTGTCGCGCGACAGCGACTGCACCGCCAGCTTCAGCGCCTCCGCCAGCGTCATACCGTCCCGGTGGCGCTGATCCAGGTAGCTGCTGATCTGCTCCGCGTTGCCGCCCACCGCGACCGAGCCGTGCTCGTCCACGATGGACCCGTCGTGCGGCAGCCGGTAGATCTGGTCGCCGTCGGGCGTCTCCCCGACCTCGGCCACCACCAGCTCCACCTCGTACGGCTTCTCGGCCGCGCTGGAGAAGATCGTGCCCAGCGTCTGCGCGTACACGTTCGCCAGGCCCCGGGCCGTCACATCGCCCCGGTCGTAGGTGTAACCCCGCAGGTCGGCGTAGCGCACGCCGCCGATCCGCAGGTTCTCGTACTCGTTGTACTTGCCGGCGGCCGCGAAGCCGATCCGGTCGTAGATCTCGCTGAACTTGTGCAGCGCACGGGACGGGTTCTCGCCGACGAACACGATGCCGTCGGCGTACTGCAGCACGACCAGGCTGCGACCACGGGCGATGCCCTTCCGGGCGTACTCCGCCCGGTCGGCCATGGCCTGCTGGGGTGAGACATAGAACGGCGTCGACACCGGTTATCCGTCCCTCTCTTCAGGATTCCGTCGATTCACTGGACCACCTCGTCAAGACAGCCCGCCGCTCACAGCAGCGCGGCCCGCGGACCGTCCGGCTGCTCCAGCCGCCGCTCCAGGATCGAGCGCGCGATCTGCGACGCCTCGTCCTCGGAGAGCCGGCGGAAGCCGTCCTCGGTGATCACGGTGACGATGGGATAGATCCGGCGGGCGACGTCGGGACCACCGGTCGCCGAGTCGTCGTCTGCCGCGTCGTAGAGCGCCTGGACCACGAGCGTCGTGGCCTCGGCCTCGCTCAGGTCCTCCCGGAAGAGCTTCTTCATCGCGCCCCGCGCGAAGATCGAGCCGGAACCGGTGGCCGCGTACCCCTGCTCCTCGGAACGCCCGCCCGTGACGTCGTAGGAGAAGATCCGGCCCTTCCCCCGGTCGACGTCGTACCCGGCGAACAGCGGGACGACGGCCAGTCCCTGCATGGCCATGCCCAGGTTCGAGCGGATCATCGTCGACAGCCGGTTGGCCTTGCCCTCCAGGGACAGCTGAGCGCCCTCGACCTTCTCGAAGTGCTCCAGCTCCAGCTGGAAGAGCTTCACCATCTCCACGGCCAGACCCGCCGTGCCGGCGATGCCCACCGCCGAGTACTCGTCGGCGGGGAAGACCTTCTCGATGTCCCGCTGCGCGATGACGTTGCCCATGGTGGCCCGGCGGTCACCGGCGAGGACGACGCCGCCGGGGAACGTCACGGCGACGATCGTGGTCCCGTGCGGTGCCTCGATCACGCCCTGGGTGGGGGGCAGTTGCCGGTTGCCCGGCAGCATCTCCGGCTGGTGCTCGGACAGGAAGTCCATGAAGGAGGAAGAGCCTGGCGTCAGGAAGGCAGCTGGTAGACGCCCGGTGCTACGAGTGTTGGCTTCCACGCGATTCCTTCCACGTATGCGACAGCCCGCCCTGTGACGTCGGGCCGATGCTTGGAACAACCCCGGTCCGGTTGCGACCGGGGGCACGGTATGCCACGGACCCTACCCGTCCTGCGGCGGTGATCCACATGCCCGGCGACCCCAACTCCGCCGGAGCGATGCCGCACTTGCCCGCCGCGCTCGGCCGGCGGGCCGCCGGGTTCCGGCACCGTCGGACGCCCGGAGCGCCGCACACGAGGACAGTGCGTCACGCCCTGTCCCGCGCGCAGCGCTCCGCGCTCCGCCCGTCCGTCACCCGCGCACCCCATTCACCTTCGAAATGAAGGCACAGGCGCCTTACTGGCCACCTTTTTGCACGAAGGACCGCACGAAGTCCTCGGCGTTCTCCTCAAGGACGTCGTCGATCTCGTCGAGAACCGAGTCCACGTCGTCGCTCAGCTTCTCCTGACGCTCCTTGAGGTCCTCGGAAGCCTGCGCCTCTGCCGCCTGCTCCTCGACCTCCTCGGTGGACCGGGTGGCCTTCTGCTGTCCGCCGCCGGTGTCCTTGGTCGCCATATCCCTCACCCCGCTCGGTTCGCCCGACACAGTTGCTCGGTCAAGATCAGACCCTACTCGCCGGGTCTGACAATGGCCCCGCAGTTGCTCCAACGTACGGGGACCACCTCGATGATTCCCGGACCAGGGATTTTCCACCCTGTCCGGCGGGCCCGACCCGAGTACCCCCTGATCGCGTTCATCCTCCCGAAAGCACCCTGACCAGGTCTTCCGCGGTACGGCAGCGGTCCAGGAGCTCCTTGACGTGATTACGCGTTCCGCGAAGCGGTTCCAGGGTTGGGACGCGCTGCAGCGAGTCCCGGCCCGGCAGATCGAAGATCACCGAGTCCCAGGAGGCGGCCGCGACGTCGTCCGCGTACTGCTCCAGGCAGCGTCCGCGGAAGTACGCCCGGGTGTCCTCCGGCGGCGCCGTACGGGCCCGCTCGACGTCCTCGTCGGTCAGCAGCCGCTTCATGCGCCCCCGGGCCACCAGACGGTTGTAGAGGCCCTTGTCGGGCCGTACGTCGGCGTACTGGAGGTCGACCAGGTGCAGCCGGGCCGCGTCCCAGTCGAGGGCGTCCCGGCGGCGGTAGCCCTCCATCAGCTCCCGCTTGGCGACCCAGTCCAGCTCCCCGGCCAGACTCATCGGGTCGTGCTCCAGACGGGTGAGGGTGTCCTCCCAGCGGGACAGGACGTCCTTGGTCTGTTCGTCGGCGTCGGCGCCGAACCGCTCCTCCACGTACTTGCGCGCGAGCTCGTAGTACTCCATCTGCAGCTGGACCGCCGTGAGCGTACGGCCGCTGCGCAGCGTGACCAGGCGCTTCAGGGACGGGTCGTGCGAGACCTGGTGGAGGGTGCGCACCGGCTGGTCGACGGCCAGGTCCACGGCGATGAAACCGTCCTCGATCATCGACAGCACCAGCGCGGTCGTGCCCAGCTTCAGATAGGTCGAGATCTCCGACAGGTTCGCGTCACCGATGATCACGTGCAGACGCCGGTACTTCTCGGCGTCCGCGTGCGGCTCGTCGCGGGTGTTGATGATGGGGCGCTTGAGCGTCGTCTCCAGGCCGACCTCGACCTCGAAGTAGTCGGCCCGCTGGCTGAGCTGGAAACCATGCTCGTGCCCGTCCTGGCCGATGCCGACGCGGCCCGCTCCGGCGAAGACCTGACGGGAGACGAAGAAGGGCGTCAGATGGCGCACGATGTCCGAGAAGGGGGTCTCCCGCTTCATCAGGTAGTTCTCGTGCGTGCCGTAGGACGCGCCCTTGTTGTCGGTGTTGTTCTTGTACAGGTGGATCGGCTGGGCACCGGGCAGCTGGGCGGCCCGTTCCGCGGCCTCCGCCATGATCCGCTCGCCGGCCTTGTCCCACAGGACCGCGTCCCGCGGATTGGTCACCTCGGGAGAGCTGTATTCGGGGTGGGCGTGGTCGACGTAGAGCCGCGCACCGTTGGTGAGGATCACGTTGGCCAGGCCGATGTCCTCGTCGGTGAGCTGGCTGGAGTCGGCGGCCTCACGGGCGAGGTCGAAGCCTCGCGCGTCCCGCAGCGGATTCTCCTCCTCGAAGTCCCAGCGGGCCCGGCGGGCCCGGTGCATCGCCGCCGCGTAGGCGTTCACGATCTGGGACGAGGTGAGCATGGCATTGGCGTTGGGGTGGCCGGGGACGGAGATCCCGTACTCCGTCTCGATGCCCATTACTCGCCGTACGGTCATGCGGCCCTCCTTGCCCGGCGGCACCCTCGGTCGTGGGCGCCACTCAGATACCGCTGGCGCTCGGTTGCGTGTGCGGTGCCCGTCCCCGCACTGCGCGACTCGGCGGTACGCAAGAGCCTAGAACGCCTTTGCGCTGGTGGGGAGATCATTTGCGTCATTGCGTTGCTCCAGCCGTGGCCTGAAAAACAGTCGGCTGCGGGTACCCGCGACGGGCACCCGCAGCCGCCCTGCCTTTTACAGGTACTGACCGGTGTTCGCCACCGTGTCGATGGAGCGTCCGGTGTCCGCGCCCTGCTTTCCGGTGATGAGCGTACGGATGTACACGATCCGCTCGCCCTTCTTTCCGGAGATGCGGGCCCAGTCGTCGGGGTTGGTGGTGTTCGGCAGGTCCTCGTTCTCCTTGAACTCGTCCACGCAGGCCTGGAGGAGGTGGGAGACCCGGAGGCCCTTCTGGTTCTTCTCGAGGAAGTCCTTGATCGCCATCTTCTTGGCACGGCCCACGATGTTCTCGATCATGGCGCCGGAATTGAAGTCCTTGAAGTACAGGACTTCCTTGTCACCATTGGCGTAGGTGACCTCCAGGAAGCGGTTCTCCTCGGATTCGGCGTACATGTGCTCGACGGCCGTCTGGATCATGTTCTGGACCGTGGCACCCTTGTCGCCGCCGTGCTCGCCGAGGTCGTCGGCGTGCAGCGGGAGGCGCTCGGTGAGGTACTTGCCGAAGATGTCCTTGGCCGCCTCGGCGTCCGGACGCTCGATCTTGATCTTCACGTCCAGCCGGCCGGGACGCAGGATGGCCGGGTCGATCATGTCCTCGCGGTTGGAGGCGCCGATCACGACCACGTTCTGCAGGCCCTCCACACCGTCGATCTCGGCGAGCAGCTGCGGGACGATGGTGTTCTCCACGTCCGAGCTGACACCGGAGCCGCGGGTGCGGAAGAGGGACTCCATCTCGTCGAAGAAGACGATGACGGGCGTGCCCTCGCTGGCCTTCTCACGGGCCCGCTGGAAGACGAGGCGGATCTGCCGCTCCGTCTCACCGACGTACTTGTTGAGCAGCTCGGGGCCCTTGATGTTCAGGAAGAAGCTCTTGCCGGCGGCCTGGCCGGTCACCTCGGCGACCTTCTTGGCCAGTGAGTTGGCCACGGCCTTGGCGATCAGTGTCTTACCGCATCCAGGGGGTCCGTACAGCAGCACGCCCTTGGGCGGCCGCAGTTCGTGCTCCTTGAACAGGTCCGGGTAGAGGTAGGGGAGCTCGACGGCGTCCCGGATGGCCTCGATCTGGCCGCCGAGACCGCCGATCTGCTCGTAGCCGATGTCGGGGACCTCTTCGAGGACGAGCTCCTCGACCTCGCTCTTGGGGACGACCTCGTAGACGTATCCGGAGCGGGGCTCCAGGAGCAGGGCGTCGCCGGGGCGGATGGTGACGTCCAGCAGCGGCTCGGCGAGCCGCACCACCCGCTCCTCGTCGGTGTGCCCGAGCACCAGGGCCCGCTCGCCGTCCTCGAGGATCTCCTTGAGGGTGACGATGTCACCGACGCGCTCGAACTCCATGGCCTCGACCACGTTGAGCGCTTCGTTGAGCATGACTTCCTGGCCGCGCCGGAGCTCCTCGAGCTCGACGCTGGGGCTGACGTTCACCCTGAGCTTGCGGCCGCCGGTGAAGATGTCGGCGGTGCCGTCCTCGTTCGCCGTCAGGAAGACCCCGAAGCCGGCCGGCGGCTGCGCGAGCCGGTCGACTTCCTCCTTGAGGGCGACGATCTGGTCCCGTGCCTCACGGAGCGTGTTCGCGAGTCGCTCGTTCTGCGCGGACACGCCGGCCAGATTGGTCTGCAGCTCGACGATCCGCTCTTCGAGAATCCTCGTGTGCCGCGGAGAGTCGGCGAGCTTGCGTCGCAGGACGGCGATCTCCTGCTCAAGATAGGCGATCTGCCCGGCCGGGTCGTCGGACCCGCGTCCCGGGCGGATGCCGCGGTTCATGTCGTCGTCGTGGGCTGCCACGGTCCTCACCTCCTCCAAGGGGAGCTGGACGCTTCCAGACCCTACCT
>NZ_JAPSKN010000247.1 GCF_031181705.1 Streptomyces sp. | reverse complement strand
GCTGGTTCCGGCCGTGCCGGCGGGCTGGGCCGTGGGCCTGGTGACCGCCTGCCTCGGCGCGGTCGTGTTCCTGGCACTGACCCGGCGACGCGGTTCGGCGTCCTGGCCGCGGGCGTCGGCCGCCGCGCTCCTGCTGTGCGTCGCGGCGGCCGCCGCCTCGGCCGGGCTGCACGGGGCGGATCTGCGGCGGGGCCCGGTGCCCGGGCTGGCGCGGGAGTACGCGACGGTGACCGCCGAGGTGGAGCTCACCTCCGACCCCCGGCTCACCCGGCCCCGCGTCCGGGGCGATCGCCTGGCTCCGGCCGCCGTGCTGATCGACGCCGAGGTGCGGCGCGTTGACAGGGCGGGGGCCGCCGCCGTGGCGACGCGCACGCCGGTGCTGATGATCGTCGACGTGGGACCGGCCGGCTCGGGCGGTGAGGGCGGGCGGCCGTTCGCCGGAGGACCGGTGCCGTCGGCGTGGCTCGGGCTGCTGCCCTCGACGCGGCTGCGGGTCGCTGCGCGGGCGGCACCGGCGCTGGCGGGTGGTGACCGGGTGGCGGCCGTGCTGCGGGTGCGCGGCGAGGCGGGACCGCAGGTGGTGGGGGAGCCCTCGGGGGCGCAGCGGCTCGCCGGGCGGTTGCGTGCCGGACTGCGGGAGGCGACCGACGGGCTGCCGTCGGATGCCCGGGCGCTGCTGCCGGGGCTGGTCGTCGGGGACACCTCGCGGATCACTCCGGAGCTGGAGGAGGCCTTCAAGGAGACCGACCTCACGCACACCTTGGCCGTGAGCGGGGCCAACTTCACGATCCTGCTCGCCCTGTTGCTCGGTCCGCCGGGTCTGGCCCAGCGGGCCGAGCGGCGCGGTCTCGCGCCCCGCCTCGGCATCTCGCTGCGGGGGACCGCGGTGCTCGGGGGCGTGCTCTCGCTCGGGTTCGTGGTGGTGTGCCGACCGGATCCGAGCGTGGTGCGGGCGGCGGCCTGCGGAGCCGTCGCGCTGCTGGCCCTCGCGACCGGCCGCCGCAGGTCGATGATCCCGGCACTGGCGACGGCGGTCCTGCTGCTGGTGCTCTACGACCCGGGGCTGGCGCGCAGTTACGGGTTCCTGCTCTCCGTCGTGGCCACCGGCGCCCTGCTCACGCTCGCGCCCCGGTGGAGCGCCGGGCTGCGACGGCGCGGGGTGCCGCCCCGGCTCGCCGAGGCGCTGGCCGCCGCTGCCGCCGCGCAGGCGCTGTGCGCGCCCGTCGTCGCCGTGCTCTCGGCGCGGGTGAGCCTGGTGGCGGTGCCGTGCAATCTCCTCGCGGAGATCGCGGTCGCGCCGGCGACGGTGCTGGGCTTCGCCGCGCTGGCCACGGCCCCGGCGGCGATGCCGGTGGCGCAGGCCCTGGCGTGGTGCGCCCAGTGGCCGGCCGGGTGGATCGCGGGCATCGCCCGGACCGGGGCGGCGCTGCCCGGCGCGGGAGTGGACTGGCCGGGCAGCTGGACGGGCGCGGCGCTGCTCGGTGCCGTGACCGTGCTCGCGGTGCTCCTGGGCCGGCGGCTGCTCCGGCATCCCTGGTGGTGCGGGGTGTGCGGGGTGCTGCTCCTGCTGGCCGTGGTGCAGCCGCCGCCGCTGACCCGGACGATCACGGGCTGGCCGCCGCCGGGCTGGCGGCTGGTGGTGTGTGACGTGGGGCAGGGGGACGCCCTGGTGCTCGCGGCGGGCGACGGCGCCGGGGTGGTGGTGGACGCCGGTCCCGATCCGCGGCGCGTCGACCACTGCCTGCGCTCGCTCGGCGTGACCAGGATCCCGCTGGTCGTCCTCACCCACTTC
>NZ_JAPSKN010000169.1 GCF_031181705.1 Streptomyces sp. | reverse complement strand
GGACCTGAGGGCGTGCCGGATGGGTGACCGCTGTTCCCTGTGGAGCTGATGACGAGGACGGGGCACAGCGGCTCCCGGGCCGCGCTGATCCACCAGCACATGACCAGCGATCGGGACCGAGCCGTCGCCGACCCACTTGGCACCATGATCCGAGAGGGTGAGGAGAGAACCTCCCGGCCTGGGACAGGTAATGGCCTTGCTGTCATGGTCGAAGCCAGCGATGCTGGGCCGATGCCAGGGCAGCGCAGAAGAAGGCGTCAGCAGCAGAACGATGCACAGCGGGCTGCTGCTCGCTTCGCACCGGACGCGGGTCGCTGGAAGGTGCTCTTCGAAACCCAGGACGAGGCGGAATGGCACGCTCATATCCGCCGTCTCCGAGCGTCGGACACGCAGATCGACTGGACAGCGGTGCGAGTCGACAGGCTCTGTGGGCGCCAGACACAACCGACCACCTTTCGGCTGAGCCTCTTCGTACCGAACGCCCTGCCCCATCCGGACCAGAACTTCTCCACGTAGTGGCACGCGTGTGGCACGTCTATGGCACGGCGCCGGAAACGGCGAAGGGCCAGCCCGGGAGGAAACCTCTCCTGAGCTGGCCCTTTGCTCTGTGCCCCCGGCAGGATTCGAACCTGCGACACCCGCTTTAGGAGAGCGGTGCTCTATCCCCTGAGCTACGAAGGCAGTGGCAGCGGACGCGCGGTGCGGCGGCGTGCCTGTGGTCCGGGAAAGACCACAGGCGTCAGCGTACCGGATCGCGGTCGGGCGGGTGTGGGGGTCAGGTCAGGGGGACGTGGGTGAAGCGGGACGCCGTGTGGAGGTCGGACTCGATGCGGGTGGCCGTGGCCGTCAGTTCGGGGAGGAGGTCCGTGACGCACTCGTGCCGGGAGCGGCGGCTCGCGTGCATCGCCGTGCTCAGGGCCGCCACCACCCTGCCCTCGCGGTTGCGGACCGGGACCGCCAGGGAGCGCAGGCCCTCCTCCAGCTCCTCGTCCACCAAGGCGTGGCCCTGGGCGTGGACCGCGGTGCCGGCGTCCGCCAGGAGGACCCGGCCCGAGGCCGTCGCGTGGGCCGGGAGCCGCGTGCCCACCGGGATGTTCACGCTCATCACCCGGCCCGTCGCCACCCTCGCCGTGTACCGGATCTCCTCGCCCGAATCCGACAGCACCGCCAGTGCCGTCGACTCGTGGATGCGGGACGCCAGGGCGGCCAGGTGCGGCTGGGCGATCTCCGGGAGGGTCGTGCGGGAGAGGGGTGGGAAGCCGAGGGAGAGCACCCGGGGGGTGAGGGAGAAGGTGCGGTCGGAGGCGGTCACCAGGCCCAGGTGCTCGTAGGTGATCAGGGCCCGGCGTGCCGTCGCCCTGGACAGGCCCGTCGCCCGGGCCACCTCCGTGAGGGTCGGCTCCGGCCTGCCCTCGCCGAACGCCGCGAGGACCGTCAGGCCCCGCGCCAGGGACTCGATGAAGTCGCGGCCGAGCTGCAGTTTGGAGGCGCCGGTCCACACTGCCAGGTCGGCGGGGGGCCGGCCGGGTTCCGGGGGTGGGGTGCGGTGGAGCTCCTCTTCCATCTCCGCCACCGCCGACCGCAGCCTCGGCAGCAGGTTCGTCCGCAGACCGTCGGCGGTGTGGCGGCTCGTGTGGCTGACCACGCTCGCCACGCACGCGATCTCCCGGCCCGCTCCCCGGACCGGGACCGAGAGCGCCACCAGGCCCGGTTCGATCAGCTGGTCGTCCAGGGCCCAGCCGTTCGCCGCCGCCTCCTCCGTGCGGCGGACGAAGTCCTGGTCGTACGCCGCGCCGGTCCCCCTCCTGCGGGGCGGTACGGCCGTGAAGGACAGGTCCCCGGGATCCGCGGCCCTGCGCTCGCGCCAGCGCTGCCAGTCCGCCGCCGTCCACTCGGTCGCGAACAGCGGGCCCGGGGCCGTGCGTTCGGCCGGGAGCAGGTCACCGATGCGGAAGCTGAGGGACATCGCGCGGCGGCGGGTCGCCTGGTGGACGAAGCGGATGCCGTCGCGGTCGGCTACCGCCAGGGAGACCGACTCGTCCAGTTCGTCGGCCAGGGCGTCCGCGGCGGGGGAGAGGAGGGAGGGCAGGCGCAGGGCGGCCAGGTAGGCGTTGCCCAGTTCCATCAGGCGGAGCGCCAGGAAGACGTCCCGGCCGTCGACCCGGACGTAGCCCATGCGGGCGAGCGTGGCCGTGATGCGGTCGACCGTGGAGCGGGCCAGGCCGGTGGCGCGTTCCAGGGCGCTCAGGCTCAGTGTGCCGTTCGCGTCGGTCAGTTCGCGCAGTACCGCGACGCCGCGGATGAGTGGCGTGACCGCCTCCGCCGGGGCGGCGGCACCGGCCCACCCTCGGTGCGGCACGCGCGAGGTGTCCACAGGTGCGGTTCCCCGGGTGTCCGTGGCCCCTGCCCGCGTGCCCTTCTCGTCGGCCGGTGGGGCGGACCCCTCGGGGGGCTGGGGCGTGGGCTTCGGTGGCATCGGCTCTCCGGTACGGCGGTCGGGGCAGGCCCACCGTAATCGCGCACCGCGTGGCCGGCGTCGAGGGGGCGCGCTGCCTGTCGTACGTACCCCTAGCTCCGCCGCGCCTGCTCCTCCCGCGTCACCCGTACCCGGTGGTTGCCCTCCGCGTCCACGCCCGTCACCTCGATCGTGACGCCCCCGCGCGCGTCCCGGAAGGTCTCCCCGGGGACGAAGGGCGCGTCGGACAGTTCCGCGTGGACGTTGGGGGCGCGGGTGCAGCCGCCGCTGTCGGGGCGGGAGTCGTGGACCGTGACCGGGCCCCTGCCCGTGTCGACCTCCGCGTCGACCTTGTAGACCAGCACGCCCGGACGGCACACCGTCTCGTCGTTGCCGCCGCGCGTACGCAACTCCAGGGCGTAACCGGTCCGGGAGTCCAACGGCACGACGACCAGCTTGGAGCCGCCCGCGCGGGCCAGCGGGGTCAGGGTGTACTCGGCCGGGCCGGAGGACGTCGCGCAGTGCACCTGGGTCGCGTCCAGCCAGCCGAGCTTCCACTTGTGCCAGCCGAGGAAGTCGTTGTTGGCGCCCCAGTCCTCGCTCATGATGTCCCAGTGCCCGACCGCGCCCCCGCCCTCGGCGGTGTACAGGTCGGGCAGGCCGAAGACGTGGCCGTTCTCGTGGGGGAGGACGCGGTAGCCGGTGCGGTGGTACGAGCCGGAGCCGTCGTCCTGGCGGGAGTAGACGAACGAGGCGTTGGCCACGGCGGTGCCGTCGGCTCTCGGGGCGTCGGGGTTGCCGGCGAAGGTGACGGACAGGACCGTGTCCAGGGCGGAGGGGCCGGCGTTCGGGGTGACCAGGACGTTCAGCAGGTCGTAGTCGCCGAAGTCCACCTTCGGGTCGGCCGCCGCGACGAGGTCCTGGACCAGTGCGCGGTAGCCGGGCTCGAAGGGGGCCCCGCGCTCTATGCCGTACTCGCGGAACGACTTCGGCATCCGCAGCCATCCGGGGACGGGGGTCTCGGGGCGGTAGTCCAGGCGGCCGTAGGAGCTGGTGCGGAACCAGTCGCGGGTCTGCGGGAAGAACTCCCGGAAGCGGTCCCGGGCGCTGCCCTCGCCGGGGGCGTCCGAGAAGTCGATCATCAGGGTGAGGGCGCGGACGGTGCCGGTGGAGCGGGAGTAGCCCTCGGAGGTGGGGATGCCCTCGGACATCTGGACCTCGCGGGCGCCGCGTATCAGGCAGGGGGCGTGGGCGGAGGTGCGGGAGAGGGATATCGGGCCCGCGCCGGCCGCCGTGGGGCCCGGGGCGAGGTGGGCCGTGCCGGCCGAGGTGCTGACCGCGAAGGTCAGGGCGGACACGCAGACCAGGGCGGCCAGTCGCCGCCGGGGTATCCGGTGTCCCGGAGGGGCGCACGTGCCTGGTCGGCTCGGCCGGGGCCTCGGTGGGGGTGGCTGCATGTCGGGCACCTGCAGGGACCTCCCGCGCCACGGCAGCCTCCGGTCTCCGGCTGCACCCTTGCGCTCACCCTGCGTCGCGAGGTGCGGGGGCGCCCGTTGGGGAAGACCGATCGTGGGTTTCCGGTCAGTAGCCCCTGGCCACCGCGGGTGACGTGATCCAGGTCACAGATAATTTCCTCGTCGGCGGGAAATACCGGGGACCCACTCCCCGTTTAGCCATGTGTCCGCGCGAAACGGGGAGAGCTTCCCCGGATCGCAGACCGCAGAACACCACTGACCAGGAGTACGCCGTGCAGACCGCAACCCCCGTGCAGCGCAAGGCACCCCGGCCCCGCGCCGACGCCCTGCGCAACCGGGAGCGGATCGTCACCGCCGCCCGGGAGATGTTCGTCGAGCACGGCCCCGAGGTGCCGCTGGACGAGATCGCCCGCCGGGCCGGCGTCGGCAACGCCACGGTGTACCGCAACTTCCCGGACCGCGACGCGCTGGTCCGCGAGGTCGTCTGCTCCGTCATGGACCGGACGTCCGCCGCGGCCGAACTCGCGCTCGCCGAGACCGGCGACGCGTTCGAGGCGCTGGAGCGCTTCGTGCACGCCGCCGCCGACGAGCGGATCAGCGCGCTGTGCCCGATGGTCTCCAGCACCTTCGACAAGCACCACCCGGACCTGGAGGCCGCGCGCGAACGGGTCGAGCGGCTGGTCGCGGAGGTCATGGACCGGGCCAGGACGGCCGGTCAGCTCCGCTCCGACGTGGACGTCGGGGACGTGATGATCGCCGTGGCCCAGCTCAGCCGGCCCCCGGCCGGCACGGACTGCTTCCGTGCCGACCGCTTCGTCCACCGCCATCTCCAGCTGTTCCTGGACGGGCTGCGGGCTCCGGCCCGCTCCACCCTCCCGGGCGCGGCCGTGACTCTGGAGGACCTTCGCAAGCCCTGCCCGTCCTGACCGATTAGTTCAGCTCGTTCCAGCCGTCTGGAACACGGGCGACAGCCAGTCGTCTGAACACGGACGACAGTCCCCGCGGCCCGTCACCGTCGACGAGTCCGTACCTTTCGTCACCCTTTTTCCGTCACGAAGTCCCGAAGTGGGTATCCCCATGTCTGAAACAGCCGTCAAGGCCCCAAGCGTCCCGGACGCCAATCGCTGGAAAGCGCTCGTCTTCATCGCCCTCGCCCAGCTGATGGTCGTGCTCGACGCGACCATCGTGAACATCGCCCTGCCCTCCGCCCAGCAGGACCTCGGCATCTCCGACGGCAACCGGCAGTGGGTCGTCACGGCCTACGCCCTCGCCTTCGGCGGTCTGCTGCTGTTCGGCGGCCGGATAGCCGACCTGTGGGGCCGCAAGAAGGCCTTCGTCGTCGGCCTGGGCGGCTTCGCCGCGGCCTCCGCGCTCGGTGGCGCGGCCACCAACGAGGCCATGATGTTCGGCGCCCGCGCCCTCCAGGGCGTCTTCGGCGCCCTGCTCGCGCCCGCCGCGCTCTCCCTGCTGGCCGTGATGTTCACCGACGCCAAGGAGCGCGCCAAGGCGTTCGGCATCTACGGCGCGATCGCCGGTGGTGGCGGTGCCGTCGGCCTGATCCTGGGCGGCTTCCTCACCGAGTACCTGGACTGGCGCTGGACGTTCTTCGTGAACATCCCGTTCGCCATCATCGCCGCGGCCGGTGCCTACTTCGTCATCCGTGAGCCGGAGGGCGGCCGCAACCGCTCCCCGCTCGACGTCCCCGGCGTGATCCTGTCCACCCTCGGCCTGGTCGCCCTGGTCTACGGTTTCACCCGCGCCGAGTCGGAGGGCTGGAGCGACGCCGTGACCGTGGGCATGTTCGTCGCCTCGGTGGTGCTGCTGCTGGCCTTCGTGGTCGTCGAGTCCAGGGTCAAGGCCCCGCTGCTGCCGCTGCGCGTGGTCACCGAGCGCAACCGCGGGGGCATCTACCTCTCGCTCGGTCTCGCGATCATCGCGATGTTCGGCCTCTTCCTCTTCCTGACCTACTACCTGCAGATCGTGAAGGGCTACTCGCCGGTCAAGACCGGTTTCGCGTTCCTGCCGATGATCGCGGGCATGATCACGGGCTCCACCCAGATCGGCACCCGCCTGATGACCCGGGTCGCCCCGCGCCTGCTGATGGGCCCCGGCTTCCTGGTCGCCGCGCTCGGCATGCTGCTGCTGACCCAGCTGGAGATCGGCTCCTCGTACGCGGCCCTGCTGCTGCCGGCGATGGTGCTGCTCGGCCTCGGCATGGGTACGGCGTTCATGCCGGCCATGTCGCTGGCCACGCAGGGCGTCGAGCCCCGGGACTCCGGTGTCGCCTCCGCGATGGTCAACACCTCGCAGCAGGTGGGCGGCGCGATCGGCACGGCCCTGCTGAACACCATCGCCGCCTCGGCGACGACGTCCTACATCGCCGATCACATCGCGGGGGCGACCAGCCGGTCCCAGCAGCAGCTGGTCCAGCTGCAGGGCCAGGTGCAGGGCTACACCAGCGCCATCTGGTTCGCCGTCGGCATCCTCGTGGTGGCCGCCGCGATCGCCCTGACCCTCGTCAACGCCGGCCGCCCGAACATGAGCGCGGTGACCGGCTCCGACGCGGACGCGGCGGACGAGGTGCAGATCCCGGTCGTCGCCCACTGACGGCGGCTCCCACCCCTTCGGGCCCTCCTTGGGCACTTCGGGCCATCCGTGGACACGGGGAAGGGGACGCCCCGTACCCACGGAATCCAGGACCTGCCCCGGCTCAGCGGAGCCAGGGCAGGTCCGCACCCGCTTCGGCCGGCTGGAGTCCCTCGGCGATGATCCGCATGATCTCGCCGAGGGACTTCTGCTGTTCGGGGCTGAGCCGGTCGAAGACCGCCTGCCGCACGGCCTCCACATGGCCCGGCGCGGTCTGCCGCAGCACCTGGTGGCCCTCGTCGGTCAGAACGGCGAACTGGCCCCGCTTGTCGTCGGGGCAGTCCTCACGCCGCACCCAGCCGTTCTTCTCCAGACGCGCGATCGCGTGGGAGAGGCGGGAGCGGGTGATCTTCGCCAGCATCGCCAGCTCGGTCATCCGCAGCCGCCGCCGCGGCGCCTCGCCGAGCTTGACCAAAAGGCCGTAGTAGATGTGCGGCATGCCCGCGTCGCGCTGGAGCTGACGGTCGAGATGGTCGTCGAGGAGGGTGGCGCCCTCCATGAACGAGCGCCACACGCGCTGCTCCTCGTCGGTGAGCCAGCGCGGTTCCTGGGGCTCCGCGGTGGAGCCGGTTGCCGGTGCGGATGCGGGTGCCTTCATGGGTTCCACTCTACGCGGACTCTCCTTGAACTTTAAACAAGTGCGTCGTACAGTTTTCAAGTACCACGGACGGAAGGAGCAGCAGCATGTCCGCCGCCACTCAGGAGCGCATGCCCGCTCTGTACCTCAGCCACGGCGCCCCGCCCCTGGCGGACGACCCCGTCTGGCCCGGTGAGCTGGCCGCCTGGGCCGCGGCCCTGCCCCGCCCCCGGGCGATCCTGGTGGTCTCCGCGCACTGGGAGGAGGCCCCGCTCGCGCTCGGCGCCACCGAGACCGTCCCGCTCGTCTACGACTTCTGGGGCTTCCCGCAGCACTACTACGAGGTGACCTACGCCGCCCCCGGCGCGCCGGAGCTCGCCGCGTCCGTACGGAAGCTGCTGCGCGCCCCCGGCATGCCCGTCCAGGACGTCCCCGACCGGGGTCTCGACCACGGCGCGTACGTCCCGCTGGTCGAGATGTACCCGGGTGCGGACATCCCGGTCCTCCAGGTCTCCATGCCGACGCTCGACCCGGTCCGGCTGCTGGAGATCGGCCGCAGGCTCGCCCCGCTGCGGGACGAGGGCGTGCTGATCGTCGGCTCCGGCTTCTTCACCCACAACCTGGCAGCGCTCCGGCAGGGCGGCATCCCCGCCTGGTCGGCCGAGTTCGACGACTGGGGGCGGCGGGCGCTGGAGGCGCGGGACGTGGACGCCCTGCTCGACTTCACCCGCAAGTCGCCCGCCGGGCTGCTGGCCCACCCGCGCACCGAGCACTTCGCCCCGCTGTTCGTCACCATGGGCGCGGCCGACGCCACGGGGGAGCTGGACGCGCAGAAGTCGGTGATCGACGGATTCTGGATGGGGCTGGCGAAACGGTCGGTTCAGTTCGGCTGACCGCCCGGCAGCGGCTTCTCGTACCAGGCCACGTCCCAGTACCGCCCGAACTTGCGGCCCACCTCCCGGTAGGTGCCGACGTGCCGGAAGCCGAGACGCTCGTGCAGCCGGGTCGACGCCTCGTTGGGCTGGGCGATGCCCGCGTAGGCCCGGTGCAGGTCCTCGCCGGACAGGGCCTCGAAGAGCGCCTCGTACAGCAGGGTGCCGATGCCGCGGCGGCCGGCGTCCGGGGCGACGTAGACGGTCGTCTCCACGGAGGTCGCGTACGCCGGCTTGGGGCGGAACGGGCTGGACGTGACGTAGCCCAGCAGCTCCTGTGAGTCCCGGTCCGTGGCAACCATCAGGCGGTACGGCCCGTCTTCAGGGTGGGAGAGCAGCCAGGGGCGACGCTCCTCCGGAGTGAAGATCGCGGTGTCGAACGTGATCGCCGTCTTCCGTACGTAGTGGTTGTAGAGGGCTGTGAGAGCCGAGAGGTCCGCTTCGACTCCCGGTCTGACCTGCACCTCTGCATGCTCCGACGGCATCGCGTCTCCCTTCGGGCCGGACGGCGGCCCGACAGGGTACTGCATGATCAGAAAAATGGGGGGACCGGTTGGGAATTCTGTCCTGATTCCAGTCGTTGTTTCCATCGGATGCAGGGCACCCGAGGAGAGTCCGGAGAGAGTCCGGAAGACGGAGTCAGGCGTCCGAAGGACCACCCGCTGACCTCACATCGCAAGGGAGCACGCATGGCAACCCGTGCCGTCGCCCGTCGTCAGTCCGCCACCGGCGAGACGGCTGAAGCGGCAAGCAGTGTTCGCGCCCATGGCGGCGAGATCGCCGACCGCGACCTGGTCGGCATGTATCTCGACGAGATCGCGCGCACACCGCTGCTCGACGCGGCCAAGGAAGTCGAGCTGTCGCAGGTCATCGAGGCGGGTGTGTTCGCGAGGCAGGTCCTCGACGGGTACGAGGAGACCCACACGGACGCGACCCGCGAGGAGCTCGAAGCGCTGGTCGACGCCGCGGAGCGCGCCAAGGACGTGTTCATCCGCTCCAACCTCCGCCTGGTCGTCGCCGTCGCCCGCCGCTACCCCCGCAGCGGCCTGCCGCTGCTGGACCTGATCCAGGAGGGCAACGCCGGCCTGGTCCGCGCGGTCGAGAAGTTCGACTACCGCAAGGGCTTCAAGTTCTCCACGTACGCCACGTGGTGGATCCGCCAGGCCATCACCCGCTCGATAGCCGACCAGTCCCGCACGATCCGCCTGCCCGTCCACCTCGTGGAGGAGCTCGGCCGGATCCGCCGTGTGCAGCGCGAGTTCAACCGCGAGCACGGCCGGGACCCGGAGCCCGCGGAGATCGCCGCCGAGCTCGGCTCCACGCCGGAGCGCGTCACCGACGTGCTCGACTGGGCCCGTGACCCGGTCTCGCTGAACATGTCGGTGGACGACGAGGGCGAGACCCAGTTCGGCGACCTGCTGGAGGACACCTCGGCGGTGTCGCCCGAGCAGTCGGTGCTCACGCTGCTGCGCAGCGAGGAGCTCGACGACCTCATCGGCCGCCTCGACCAGCGCACGGCCTCCATCATCAAGATGCGCTACGGCATCGAGGACGGCCGCGAGCGCACGCTGACCGAGGTGGGCAAGGAGCACGGCCTGACCCGCGAGCGCATCCGGCAGATCGAGAAGCACGCGCTGCTGGAGCTGAAGAAGCTGGCCCGCAGCACCGGTTTCGACGCGGCGGCCTGACCCCGGCGATCACCGTCGACCGCCCCGGCGCACCACCCGTGGCCCCTGCGTGACGGGCTGTGTGCGCCCGGTGGTCACCGCGTACGCCGGGTGGCGAAAGACCGCGCAAACATGGCGTTGTAACGCCGCTTCAAGTGCCAGGGCGCCGGGAACAAGACTTCCGGGTCCACCAGTTCGGGTCCGGGGTCACGCCCCGGCCCGCAAAGCCAAGTCCCGCCGCACTCCCCCCGGCGCCGGGACTCTCCCAAGGCCGGGCTTCGGCGTCCCTCCCCCCGGACGCCGGGGCCCGGCTCTCTCTTTCGCGCCGCCGGCCCCCGCCGACACCGCGCTGGAGAGCGGGCCACCCCGTACCTGAACCACGGGGTGGCCCGCCAGATGGCAGATTGTGTCACATGGGCATAGCCTGCCGGGCGTGAGCAGCACCACCCCGACCCCGCAGGCCTCGCTGACCGAGCGGCGCAAGGCCGAGACACGCATGGAGATCGCCCGGGCGGCGGCCGGCCTCTTCGTGCGGCGCGGCCTGCGCGCCACCCGCGCGGAGGACATCGCCCAGACCGCCGGCATCGCCCCACGCACCTTCTACCGGTACTTCGCCACCAAGGAGGAGGCCGTCGCCCCGCTGTACGCGGCCGGTGCCCAGCGCTGGGTGGAGGCGGTCCGGGCCGCGCCGGCGGCGGTGGGCGTCGCGCAGGCCCTGGAGGACGGGGTCCGCCACACCCTCACCCCGGGCGTGGGCGTCTCCGCGTCCTCCTGGGAATGGGTCCGCACGCTCCTGCGCCTGGCCGCGGCCAACCCGTCGCTGCGCCGGGTGTGGGCGGAGGTGTGCCAGGACTCGGAGCGCATGCTGGGGGAGGCGCTGGCGGAACGGGTGACACGTGCCGGTGCCGTGGCGAGGGACGAGGGCGACAACGTTGCCGCCACCCCCGAACTGCGCTTCGCCGCCGCCGTCGCGAGTGCCGCCGTGCGGACCGCGCTGGAGGGGTGGGCCGAGGGAGACGGGCCGGTGGAGGGCCCGGGAAGCCCGGCAGAGCTGGCGCTGCGCAACCTCGCGGCGCTACGGAGCTTCCCGTTCGGTGCGTGACCCGACGGCTCGCCCCCGGC
>NZ_JAPSKN010000168.1:8354-10923 GCF_031181705.1 Streptomyces sp. | reverse complement strand
ACGACCGGCCGCCAGCGCCGCCGCGTACGCCCCGGGGTGCTTCACGTTCCACCACCGCACCCCGCCCACGTGGCTGTGCGCCCCGGGTCCGGCGCCCCACCAGTCGGCGCCCCGCCAGTACAGCTCGTTGTGCAGGCACCGCCCCGCCTCGGAGGTCGCCCAGTTCGACACCTCGTACCACTCGAACCCCGCGCCCGAGAGCACCTCGTCCGCGATCAGGTACCGGTCGGCGTGGACGTCGTCGTCGGTCATCGGCACCTCGCCCCGGCGGATCCGCCGCGCCAGCTGCGTCCCCTCCTCGACGATCAGCGCGTAGGCGCTGACGTGGTCAGGACCGGCCCCCAGCACCGCGTCCAGCGAGGCCCGCCAGTCGTCGTCCGACTCCCCCGGCGTGCCGTAGATCAGGTCGAGGTTCACATGCTCGAACCCGGCCGCCCTGGCCTCCGCGACGCACGCCTGAGGCCGCCCGGGCGTGTGCGTGCGGTCCAGCACCTTCAGCACGTGCTGCCGCGCGCTCTGCATGCCGAAGGAGATGCGGTTGAAGCCGCCCTCGCGCAGGGCCGCCAGATAGGCCGGATCGACCGACTCCGGGTTGGCCTCCGTGGTGACCTCGGCGTCCGCCGCCAGCCCGAACTCGTCCCGCACGGCCGTCAGCATCCGTACGAGATCACCGGCGTCCAGCAGCGTGGGCGTACCGCCGCCCACGAACACCGTGCGGACGGGACGCGGATCGTCCCCCAGGACCTTGCGGGCCAGGCGGATCTCGTCGACGAGCGTCTCGGCGTAGTTGTCACGGGAGGCGAGCACCCCGCCGGTGCCGCGCAGCTCGGTGGCCGTGTAGGTGTTGAAGTCGCAGTAGCCGCAGCGGGTCGCGCAGTACGGGACGTGCAGGTAGAACCCGAGCGGGCGGGCGGCGGCCCCGGCGAGTGCGGACGCGGGCAGCGCGCCGTCCTCGGGGACGGGCTCGCCGTCGGGGAGAGCGGAAGGCATGCCTTCCATTGTCCAGCACCCGCGCGCTCACTCCGCCTGGAGCACCAGCAGCGCCAGATCGTCCGCCGGGGGCCGCGCCCCGAAATCGTGCACGAGCCGCTTGATCCGCTCGGCTATGAGCTCCGCGTCGAGCCCCGCGCACCCGGCCAGCGCCGCCGCGAGCCCGTCCCCGTCGTCGAACTGGCGGGAGCCGGAGCGGCGCTCGGTGACGCCGTCGGTGACGCACAGCAGCGTGTCGCCGGAGCGCAGCTCGAAGGTCTCGCTGGTGTACGCGGCGTCCTCGACGACGCCCAGCAGGGTCTGCGGCTGCGCGCACGGGTGGACCTCGCCGTCCGCCCCGAGCCGCAGGGGCAGCGGGTGCCCGGCGGAGGCGACGGTGCAGCGGACGCCGCCGTCGAAGGGGACCAGTTCGCCGTAGAGCAGGGACAGGAAGCGGGTCTGCGGACCGTCGCCGGGCGGGGTCGGCCGCGCGCCCGCCGCCACCAGGGCCCGGGCCGCCGCGTCCGCGGCCTCCGTGGCGTCGTCGAGCAGGAGCTGGTTGAGGCGGTCCAGGACGTCGGCGACCCGGTAGCCCTCGCGGGCCAGCAGCCGCAGCCACGGCCGGGCCAGGCCGATGACGACGGCGGCCTCGGGCCCCTTGCCCTGGACGTCGCCGACGGCGAAGCACCAGCGGCCGTCGCCGGCCGGGAACAGGTCGTAGAAGTCGCCGCTGGGGCCGCCCTTGTCGCAGGGCTCGTAGACGAGGGCGCTGCGCACGCCGGGGATCTCGGCGACGGCTCCGGGCAGCAGGCCGCGCTGCAGGACGGCGCTGATGGTGGCCTGGCGGGCGTACTGGCGGGCGGCGCCGATGGCCAGGGCCACCCGGCGGCCGAGGTCCTCCACGAGGCCGGTGATCTCGTCGGGGAAGCGGGCGGTGCCGGACCGTCCGATGACCAGGGTGCCGAGCGGGCGTCCCCCGGCGACCAGCCGGTACGCGAGGGCCGAGCCGGACTCCCCGGGGGCGTCGCCGAGCGCCTCGCCGGGCCACGGGCAGGCGACGGGCCCGGACGTCACGGGGTCGGACGGGGGCGGCGGTTCCTTCTCCAGGGTCCGGCGCAGCTCCTCGATGCGGTTCTCGCTGCCGTGCCAGACCCGGGCCAGCCGGGGGCCGCCGGCGCCACCGCCCCAGCCGGCGCCGGTGGCCTCGTCCTCCAGCCAGACCGCGCACCAGTCGGCCAGCCGCGGCACGATCAGCTGCCCGGCGAGGGCGGCGACCAGGTCCTCGTCGAGCTGCCCGGCGAGCAGGTCGGAGGCCTCCGCGAGGAAGGACAGGGCGCCCCGGCCGAGCCAGGAGCCGTCGGGCCCGTCGCGCCCGTCGGGGCTCTCGTGGCGGTCCCGCCAGTCCCGCAGGTCGCTCCAGTCACGCAGGGCGGTCGAGTCGCCCATGGCGGCCGAGTACCGCGGGACGGCCGGGTCCCGCAGGGCGGACGCGTCCTGCGGGACGGGCCAGTCCGGCGAGGCGGCCGAGTCGCGCGGGCCGGAAGCGCCCCGCGGGCCGGAAGCGCCGCGCAGGTCGGAAGCGCCGCGCAGGTCGGAAGCG
>NZ_JAPSKN010000168.1:0-8254 GCF_031181705.1 Streptomyces sp. | reverse complement strand
CGGAAGCGCCGCGCAGGTCGGAAGCGCCGCGCAGGTCGGAAGCGTCCCGTTCGGCCGTCCGGTCGCCGAGGGGCGGCTCCGGAGCCAGGATCCCGGCCACCCGCAAACCGCGCGCCAGCGCGCGCTCCCCGGCGTACGCCTCCCTCTGCTCCCCGGCCGCGCACCTCACCGCGGGCAACCGCGCCCACACGGTCTTCCGGCCGGTGCGGTACGTGATCCCCCACGCCTCGCAGAGCGCGCCGACGAGCCGCAGGCCGCGCCCGTACTCCGGGGTGTCGTGGGGCGCCTCCGGCTCGCCGCCGCGCGGGGCCCTGGACGGGTGGTGGTCGGAGACCTCGACGACGAGGGCGGTCGTCTGCGGGGCGTCGCCCTCCAGCCGGCACTCCATCTCGACGTCGGTGCCGGCGTGCACGACGGCGTTGGTGACGAGTTCGCTGACGACGAGCGTGGCGTCGTCGCTCAGGCGGTCGGTGACGTGCTCGGCGCCGGGCAGGCCGAGGCCGATCCACTCCGCGAGCGCCTCGCGCACCAGGGCGCGGGCGGCTCCCGGCGCGACGGGGCTGCCGGGCAGGGTCGTGTGCGCCCGCGCGCACTCCCGTGCGGGCGCCTCGGAAACGGCCGCGGGCGCCGCGCGGCCGGAAGCGGAGGCGCCCGGCGCACGCTCGGAAGCGGACGCGGGCTCCGTGCCGGCCGGTGCGCAGGCGTCGGCGGGGGGCGCCTCCGCAGCCGGTGCGCGCTCCTCGAAAACGGGCCCCTCCTGAACGGGCACGGACGTCTCCCCAGCGTGTGCAGGCGCGTCTGAGGCACGGAAAGCGGTCTCCCGTTGCGTCGGAATGGCCCCCATGGGCGGCTCCCCGGGCAGTTCGTACGAATACGCCACAGTCGATGCCGACAGAGTGACAGACCGACCACGCCCATAAGCGCCGAGTTACCGAAGTGGGCCGCCATGAGTGAGAACCGCGCTACTCCTGTGGTCGAAGACCGGCACGAAGACGGTCAGATTCGTGCATCCGATCTCCGTCCCCGGGTCGCCCCCGCGGCGAACGCCACGCGCGTGCTGGAGGCGGTGGCGGGCGGCGATCTGACCCGGCGGGTCGGTCTGCACGACCGGTCCCGGCAGTTGCGCGGCGATCTCCACTCGATGGCGTCGCGGCTGACGGCCCGCCGCTGGTGCGCGCCCGTTCCGGCGAGGAGGCCATGGAGGCCCCGCTGCGCCGGCCGATCGCCCTGATCCTTGGGACATCCGGATGCCGGGCAGGGACGGATTCGAGACGGCCGCCCGCGTCAAACGCCTGACCCAGACCCGGGAGGTGCCTACCGCAGGGGCGGAGAGGTGAAGCGCCTCCGGGCGGAGGTCCAGCGGTCCCGGCGCCGGGTGGGAGACGTCCCGTAGGGGCCCGGGGCTGTACCGATGCGCGGCTCCGCCGCGTGGGCGCGACCGGCCACCACGGGCCCGCAGCCCCGGGCCACCCCCTACGCTTCGCGCGACCCCTCGTACATCTCCTCGATCAGGTGCTTGTACTCCCGCTCCACCACCGGCCGCTTCAGCTTCAGGCTCGGCGTGATCTCACCGTGCTCGATGTCGAGATCCCGCGGCAGCAGCCGGAACTTCTTGATCGTCTGCCAGCGCTGCAGCCCCTCGTTGAGCTGCTTCACGTACCCGTCGACCATCTCGACGGTCTGCGGCGCCGCCACGATCTGCGCGTACGACTTCCCTTCGAGCCCGTTCTCCTTGGCCCACTCGGTGATCGCGATCTCGTCGAGCGCGATGAGCGCCGTGCAGAAGTTCCGGTCGGCCCCGTGCACGAGGATGTTCGACACGTACGGGCACACCGCCTTGAACTGCCCCTCCACCTCCGCCGGCGCGATGTACTTGCCGCCCGAGGTCTTGATGAGGTCCTTCTTGCGGTCGGTGATCCGCAGGTACCCGTCCGGCGACAGCTCCCCGATGTCGCCGGTGTGGAACCAGCCGTCCGGTTCCAGCACCTCGGCGGTCTTCTCGGGCAGCTTGTGGTAGCCCTCCATGATTCCCGGGCCGCGCAGCAGGATCTCCCCGTCGTCGGCGATGCGCACCTCGGTGCCGGGCAGCGGCTTGCCGACCGTGCCGGTGCGGTAGGCCTCGCCCGGGTTCACGAAGGACGCCGCCGAGGACTCGGTGAGACCGTAGCCCTCCAGGATGTGGATGCCGGCGCCGGCGAAGAAGTAGCCGATCTCGGGTGCGAGGGCGGCCGAGCCGGAGACGCAGGCGCGCAGGTTGCCGCCGAAGGCCTCCCGGATCTTGGCGTACACCAGGGTGTCGGCGACCTTGTGCTTCGCGTTCAGCCCGAACGGCACGGACGCGGTCCCGGTGCGCCGGAAGTTGTCCTGGGAGACCTTGGCGTACTCGCGGGCGACCTCGGCGGCCCACTGGAAGATCTTGTACTTGGCCCCTCCGCCCGCCCGGGCCTTGGCGGCGACGCCGTTGTAGACCTTCTCGAAGATGCGCGGCACGGCCGCCATGTACGTCGGCCGCACCACCGGCAGGTTCTCGATGATCTTGTCGACGCGGCCGTCGACGGCGGTGACGTGCCCGACCTCGATCTGGCCGGAGGTGAGCACCTTGCCGAAGACGTGCGCCAGCGGCAGCCACAGGTACTGCACGTCGTCGCCGCTGACCAGCCCGGTCGCGGCGATCGCCTTCGCCATGTACGACCAGTTGTCGTGCGGCAGGCGCACGCCCTTGGGGCGGCCGGTGGTGCCGGAGGTGTAGATGAGGGTGGCCAACTGGTCCTTGGTGAGCGCGCCGACCCGCTCCTTGATCAGGTCGGGGTCCTTCTCCAGCCGCGCGGCGCCGCGCTTCTCCAGCTCGTCGAGGGTCAGGATCCAGTCGGCGGTCTCGGCGCCGGCCGCGTCGATCACCACGACATGGGTCAGCTCGGGCAGCTCCGCGCGCTTCGCCTTGGCCTTGGCCAGCTGCTCGGCGTTCTCCGCGATGAGCACGCGGCTCTCGGAGTCCGACAGGATGTACGCCGACTCGTCGGCGTTGGTCTGCGGATACACCGTGGTCGTGGCGGCGCCGGCGCACATGATGCCGAGGTCGGCCAGGATCCACTCGACCCGGGTGCTGGAGGCGAGGGCGACCCGCTGCTCGGGCTGCACGCCCAGCTCGATCAGGCCGGCCGCGATGGCGTGGACCCGCTCGGCGGCCTGCGCCCAGGTCAGCGACTTCCACTCGTCCGGCCCCTGCCCGGAGGACGAGGGGACCGGATACCGGTAGGCCTCGGCGTCCGGCGTGGCCGTCACGCGCTCCAGGAAGAGGCCCGCCACGGACGGCGGACGGTTCTCGATCAAAGTCTGTGTGTCGCTCACGACATCCTCCGGGGCCCGCGACAGTGCGGCTGGCTCAGGTGCGGCTGGTGGACACTCACGAGGCGTCACGAGGCGCAGGTCACACCCCGTTGTTTAACTCGTGAGTAACTATCGAGCAGGGATCAGAGTAAAGGCCGGCCGGCCGCCACGTAAGGGGCCGCGGCCTGTCACTTCGTACAGAGAGCTACCCCGTGCACGCGCAGGGCCCGCCGCACTTTCGTACGGCGGGCCCCTGTTCCACCCGGTTTGGGGTGTAACCCACGGTAATCCGCGGTTACTTCTTGCCCTTGCCCGATCCCGCGCTGTCATCGCTCGACAGGACGGCGATGAAGGCCTCCTGGGGAACTTCCACGGAACCCACCATCTTCATCCGCTTCTTGCCCTCCTTCTGCTTCTCCAGCAGCTTCCGCTTACGGGAGATGTCACCGCCGTAGCACTTGGCGAGGACGTCCTTGCGGATGGCGCGGATGGTCTCGCGGGCGATGACCCGGGAGCCGATGGCGGCCTGGACCGGCACCTCGAAGGCCTGCCGCGGGATCAGCTCCTTGAGCTTGGCGACCAGCCGCACACCGTAGGCGTACGCCTGGTCCTTGTGGGTGATCGCCGAGAAGGCGTCCACCTTGTCGCCGTGCAGCAGGATGTCGACCTTGACCAGGCTGGAGGTCTGCTCGCCGGTGGGCTCGTAGTCGAGCGAGGCGTAGCCGCGGGTCTTGGACTTCAGCTGGTCGAAGAAGTCGAACACGATCTCGGCGAGGGGCAGCGTGTAGCGGATCTCGACCCGGTCCTCGGAGAGGTAGTCCATGCCGAGCAGCGTGCCGCGCCGGGTCTGGCACAGCTCCATGATCGAGCCGATGAACTCGCTCGGCGCCAGGATGGTGGCCCGGACGACCGGCTCGTAGACCTCGGAGATCTTGCCCTCGGGGAACTCGCTCGGGTTGGTGACCGTGTGCTCGCTGCCGTCCTCCATGACCACGCGGTAGACCACGTTCGGCGCGGTGGCGATCAGGTCGAGCCCGAACTCGCGCTCCAGCCGCTCGCGGATCACGTCCAGGTGCAGCAGGCCGAGGAAGCCGACGCGGAAGCCGAAGCCGAGGGCGGCGGAGGTCTCCGGCTCGTACACCAGCGCGGCGTCGTTGAGCTGGAGCTTGTCCAGGGCCTCGCGCAGCTCGGGGTAGTCCGAGCCGTCGAGCGGATACAGCCCGGAGAAGACCATCGGCTTGGGGTCCTTGTAGCCGCCGAGGGGCTCGGTGGCGCCCTTGGACTGGCTGGTGACCGTGTCACCGACCTTGGACTGGCGGACGTCCTTCACGCCGGTGATCAGGTAGCCCACCTCGCCGACACCGAGGCCGTCGGCGCCGAGCATCTCGGGCGAGTTGGTGCCGATCTCCAGCAGCTCGTGCGTGGCGCCCGTGGACATCATCTTGATGCGCTCGCGCTTGTTGAGCTGCCCGTCGATGACGCGGACGTACGTGACCACACCCCGGTAGGAGTCGTAGACCGAGTCGAAGATCATGGCGCGCGCCGGGGCGTCCTTGACGCCGACCGGGGCCGGGACCTGCTCGACGACCTTGTCCAGGAGCGCCTCGACCCCGAGCCCGGTCTTGGCGGAGACCTTGAGCACGTCCCCGGGGTCGCACCCGATGAGGTGGGCGAGCTCCTCGGCGAACTTCTCGGGCTGCGCGGCCGGCAGGTCGATCTTGTTCAGCACCGGGATGATCGTGAGGTCGTTCTCCATCGCCAGGTACAGGTTGGCGAGGGTCTGCGCCTCGATGCCCTGGGCGGCGTCGACCAGGAGGACCGTGCCCTCGCAGGCGGCGAGCGACCGCGAGACCTCGTAGGTGAAGTCGACGTGCCCCGGGGTGTCGATCATGTTCAGGATGTGCGTGTTGGTCTTGTCGTGGGTCGGGGCCCACGGCAGACGCACCGCCTGAGACTTGATCGTGATGCCACGCTCGCGCTCGATGTCCATGCGGTCGAGGTACTGGGCGCGCATCTGCCGCTGCTCGACCACTCCGGTCAGCTGGAGCATCCGGTCGGCGAGCGTGGACTTGCCGTGGTCGATGTGCGCGATGATGCAGAAGTTGCGGATCAGAGCCGGGTCGGTACGGCTCGGCTCGGGCACGTGGCTGGGGATCGCGGGCACGCAGGGTCCTGATTCTTGAGGCGTCCGCAGTGTCTGCGGTCTCGGGTCGGATCGATACGTAGCCTCCATCGTCCCACGGGTGGGGACCATGGACGGGTTTGGGCCGGGAATGCACCCGCTGGTAGCCTGGGTGGCTGTGTCTCCTGCCCTCTCGCACGAGGCACTACCTCAAGAAATCACCCGGTGCGGATCCGTGCGGCCTCGTGCGGCCTCGTGCCAGAACCTGAAAAGGCTCATTCGTGGCGAACATCAAGTCCCAGATCAAGCGGATCAAGACCAACGAGAAGGCGCGGCTGCGCAACAAGGCCGTGAAGTCCTCCCTGAAGACCGCGATCCGCAAGGCCCGCGAGGCCGCTGCCGCGGGTGACGTCGAGAAGGCCACCGAGTACCAGCGCGCTGCCGCGCGCCAGCTCGACAAGGCCGTCTCGAAGGGCGTCATCCACAAGAACCAGGCTGCCAACAAGAAGTCGGCGCTGGCTCAGAAGGTCGCCGCGCTCAAGGGCTGACGTTTGATGTGACGCCGGAGGGAATCGAGCGGGCCCTCTCTCATCCGCTCCCGTCCGGCACCCCTCGGATCCGCGCGCGGCCTGCGTTCGCCACGCGGGCGCGGATCCACCTGATCGAACCGTAGGCCGGGCCTCCTCCTGTTCCCCATGGGAGGGCGCCCGGCCCTCGGCGTGTTCAGGACCAGAACTCGTTGTTCCTGTCGATGTCCTCGACGCACTCGTCGAGGTCGGTGACCTTGTCGCCCACGATCCGGAAGATGATGCAGCCGGTGTCGTCCAGTCGCCTGCCGCCCCGCTCGGCCGTGAAGCGGGTCATGCCGACCGCGTGACCGCGGCCGTCGACGGCGATGCCGATCAGTTCGGCGCGCATCGTCCCGTCGGTCTCGGCGCCGAGTCGCTCGTACATCTCGATGATCGAGTCCACCCCTTTGAAGTCGCCCGACAACGGGTGGTTCCCGGGCACGTGGTGGGTGGCGTCCCCCGCCATCATTCCGCGCAGGGTGTCCATGTCACCGCGGGAGAAGGCCTCGAATCCCTTGCGGACCAGCGCTGCGTGCGGGTGTTCAGCCATGTCCCTCGCCACCTCTCCGTCGCTTGGCGATGTCCGGCTGACACTCCCGATTCTCCCTCCGGGCCGCCCGCACGGCATGTTTCGCAGTACAGCGGCACATCCTGTGCCGATATGCCCGAGACAGCCCCGGCAGCTTCCCCTCACTGTCGTCTCACTGTCGCGAAAACCAGGCGCCGCGCCCGCTCACCCCGTGCGCCCTTGCCTGGGTGGTTCCCCTCGACCTCGGCGATCCCGTCCCGCGTGCGCAAGCCGGGAACGCCGACCGATCGGTCAGCCCTGGTACTTGACCCGCACCGGGGTTTCGGTGACGGACCTCGTCAGGCCCGGCCCCGGGAGCGAGCCGCCCTCGCGATCGTGACCACCGCCTTCTCCAGGGCGTACTCGGGGTCGTCGCCCCCGCCCTTCACCCCCGCGTCCGCCTCGGCCACCGCCCGGAGCGCCACCGACACACCGTCCGGCGTCCATCCGCGCATCTGCTGCCGCACCCGGTCGATCTTCCACGGCGGCATTCCCAGCTCCCGGGCGAGATCGGCCGGCCGGCCCCCGCGCGCCGACGACAGCTTGCCGATCGCCCGGACGCCCTGCGCCAGCGCGCTCGTGATCATCACCGGTGCCACCCCGGTCGCCAGCGACCAGCGCAGCGCCTCCAGCGCCTCAGCCGCCCTGCCCTCGACCGCCCGGTCGGCGACCGTGAAGCTCGACGCCTCGGCCCGGCCGGTGTAGTACCGCCCGACGACCGCCTCGTCGATCGTCCCCTCGACGTCCGCGACCAGCTGCGACACCGCCGAGGCCAGCTCCCGCAGATCGCTGCCGATCGCGTCGACGAGCGCCTGGCAGGCCTCCGGTGTGGCGGACCTGCCCACCACGCGGAACTCCTGCCGCACGAACGCCAGCCGGTCCGCCGGCTTCGTCATCTTCGGGCAGGCCACCTCGCGCGCGCCCGCCTTGCGCGCCGCGTCGAGCAGGCCCTTGCCCTTGGCCCCGCCCGCGTGCAGCAGCACGAGGGTGATCTCCTCGGCGGGCGCCCCGAGGTAGGCCTTGACGTCCTTGATCGTGTCGGCGGACAGGTCCTGCGCGTTGCGCACGACCACGACCTTGCGCTCCGCGAAGAGCGACGGGCTCGTCAGCTCGGCGAGCGTGCCGGGCTGCACCTGGTCCGGGGTGAGGTCCCGTACGTCCGTGTCGGCGTCGGCGGCCCTCGCCGCGGCCACCACCTCCTGCACGGCACGGTCGAGCAGCAGCTCCTCCTGGCCCACGGCGAGCGTCACCGGGGCGAGGGGGTCGTCATTCGCAGTCTTCCTGGGCATCGCGCCCAGCATCCCACGCGCCACTGACATCACCCGGGCCGGCCGCGGCTCTAGGGCTCTTCCCGCCAGCCCTCCCACTCGCCCGCGAAGCGGTCCAGCTCCTCCGCGTCCAGCCGCTCCTCCTCATCCCGCAGGACGACCAGCCACTGCGCGTCCTCGGCGTCGTCCTCCCCGGCCAGCGCGTCCCGCACCAGCCGCGGCTCCTCGACGACCCCGAACCGCTCCCGCAGCGCCTCGGCCACCTCCTCGGCGGCGTCCCGGTCGGGCAGCACCAGCACATGTCGCACGTCACTCACGCCGGACATTGTCCGACACCACCGCGGGGACCGGGACACCACGTCCCTCACCCCGATTGCTCGACGCCGTCGCTGCTCCACCC
>NZ_JAPSKN010000167.1 GCF_031181705.1 Streptomyces sp. | reverse complement strand
GACCGTTCGCGTCGGCGACCTCCCGGTAGGGAACCGTGGTGGGCAGATCGGTCGTTGTCATGTCGTGTCGCACCCCTTGCGTCGAAAGATCTGGCCAGCGCCCCCTGTCCCATGCCTTTCGTGCGCGTGCGGGTCCCGGGGCCGGCCGACGCGCACCGTCGGCCGGCCCCCCGCTGCCTCACCTCATGTACCGCCCCCCAGCAGCCCCGCCTCCCGCGCCCAGCGGTACTTCGCGCCGAGCACGGCCACCGGCTTCTCCGTCGTGTACGGGTACGCCACGACCCCGCGCTCGAAGAGGTACTGGCAGGCCTCCTCGACCTCCACGTCGCCCGCGAGCGACGCCACCACGGGCTTGACGATCCCGCGTTCGCGGAACTCGGCCACCACGCGCGCGGTCAGCTCCGCGAAGACCATCGGAGGAGTGACGATCGTGTGCCAGTAGCCCAGGACGAGCGCGTGGATGCGCGGGTCCTCCAGCCCCAGCCGGATCGTCGCCTCGTACGTCGACGGCGGCTCGCCCCCGGTGATGTCCACCGGGTTGCCCGCCGCCCCGAAGGGCGGGATGAACCTGCGGAACGCCTCGTCGAGGTCCGGCGGTATCTCCATCAGCGACAGGCCGTTGTCCGTCACCGCGTCGGAGAGCAGCACCCCGCTGCCACCGGCGCCCGTGATGATCACGACGTTGTCACCCCGGGGAGCGGGCAGTACGGGCAACGCGCGCGCGTACTCCAGCATGTCGTTCAGCCCCGGCGCCCGGATGACACCGGCCTGGCGGAGGATGTCGTCGTAGACCGCGTCGTCACCGGCCAGGGCGCCGGTGTGCGAACCGGCGGCCTTCGCACCCGCCGCCGTACGGCCCGCCTTGAGGACGATCACCGGCTTCTTCGGCACGGTCGCCCGCGCGGCCGCCACGAAGGCCCGCCCGTCCTTGAGGTCCTCCAGGTGCATCGCGATGCACTCGGTGTGCGGGTCCTCGCCGAACCAGGTCAGGAAATCGTCCTCGTCCAGGTCCGACTTGTTGCCGAGTCCGACGATCGCCGAGACGCCCGTCCTGGTGGTGCGGGCGAAGCCCAGGATGGCCATCCCGATGCCGCCCGACTGCGAGGTCAGCGCCACCCCGCCCTTGACGTCGTAGGGCGTGCAGAACGTGGCGCACAGGTCCTGCCAGGTCGAGTAGTAGCCGTAGATGTTCGGTCCCAGCAGGCGCACCCCGTGCCGCTCGGCGATCGCCACGATCTCCGCCTGGAGTTCGTGTTCGCCGGTCTCCGCGAACCCTGAGGGGATCAGCACGGCGTTCGGGATCTTCTTGCGTCCCACCTCTTCCAGGGCCGAGGCCACGAACCTGGCGGGGATCGCGAAGACCGCCACATCCACCTCACCGGGAACGTCCGTGACACTCTTGTACGCCTTGCGGCCCAGAATGTCATCGGCCCTGGGGTTCACCGGGTGGATGTCGCCCGCGAAACCCCCGTCGACGAGGTTGCGCATCACCGAATTGCCGATCTTGCCCTGCTCGTTGGAGGCGCCGATGACGGCGACCGACGCGGGCTGCATCAGCCGGCGCATCGAGGTGAGGATCTCGTCCCTGGAGTACTTCCGGCGCGCCGGGGGCTGCGACTGGGCGAGGATCACCCGGATGTCGGCCGCCACCGCCCCCTCCGCGGTGGCGATCACCGGGTTGAGGTCGACCTCCGCGATCTCCGGGAAGTCGGCGACGAGTTCGGAGACCCGGCGGATCTGTTCGGCCACGGCCCACCGGTCCACACCGGCCTGTCCGCGCACCCCGCGCAGGATCTCCGCGGAGCGGATCGAGTCCAGCATCGACAGCGCCTCGTCGGCGTCCACCGGCGCGAGCCGGAAGGTGACGTCCTTGAACACCTCGACGAGCACCCCGCCGAGCCCGAACGCGACCACCTTCCCGAACGTCGGATCCGTGACCGCCCCGACGATGACCTCCTGGCCCTGGGGCAGCAGCTCCTGGACCTGCACGCCCGAGATGCGGGCCTTCGGGTCGTAGGCGCGCGCGTTGTCGACGATGGTGTGGAACGCGGCCCGCACGCCGACGGCGCCCTCGACGCCGACGATCACCCCGCCGGCGTCGGTCTTGTGCAGGATGTCCGGCGATACGATCTTCATCACGACGGGTCCGCCGAAGCGCGCCGCGAACGCCACGGCCTCGTCGACGTCGGTCGCCAGTTCCTCGCGCGGTACGGCGATGCCGTAGGCGTCGGCGAGCACCTTGCCCTCGGGCGCCGTCAGCGCGGTCCGGCCCTCGGCCCGCACCGAGTCGAGCACGGAGCGCACCCGCGCCAGGCGGTCCTCGGCCATCACGTCAGATCACCCCGTTCGACTTGAGCAGGCGCAGTTCCTCGTCGCCGAGACCGAGTTCGCCGACGTAGACCTCTTCGTTGTGCTCGCCGAGCAGCGGGGAGCTGGTCACCTCGACGGGGGAGTCGGACAGCTTGAGCGGGCTGCCGACCGTGACGAACTCGCCCCGCTGCGGGTGGGGCACGGTCACGACCATCTCGTTGGCGACCAGCGACCTGTCCTCGATGATCTCCCGCGTGGACAGGATCGGCCCGCAGGGGATGTTGTGGGCGTTGAGCCGCTCCAGCACCTCCCACTTGGGCAGCGTCGAGGACCACTCCTCGATCAGCTGGAACATCTTGTTGAGCTGGGGCAGCCGCGCTTCGGGCGTGGCCCACTCGGGGTCGTCGGCCAGCTCGGGCCGGCCGATGAGCTCGCTGATCGGCCGCCAGCCGACGGGCTGCACGATGACGTACACGTAGTCGTTCGGCCCGCCCGGCGCGCACTTGACGGCCCAGCCGGGCTGGCCGCCGCCGGACGCGTTCCCCGACCTGGGAACCTCGTCGCCGAAGTCCTCGTTGGGATATTCGGCGAGCGGCCCGTGTGCCAGACGCTGCTGGTCCCGCAGCTTCACCCGGCACAGGTTCAGCACGGCGTGCTGCATGGCCACGTTGACCCGCTGCCCGCGACCGGTGCGCTCCCGCTGGTAGAGCGCGGCGAGGATGCCCGCCACGGCGTGCACACCCGTCCCCGAGTCCCCGATCTGGGCCCCCGTCGCCAGCGGCGGCCCGTCCTCGAAACCGGTGGTCGACATCGACCCGCCCATGGCCTGCGCGACGACCTCGTACGCCTTGAAGTTGGTGTACGGGCCCTCGCCGAACCCCTTGATGGAGGCATAGACGATACGCGGATTGATCTCCCGGATGCGGTCCCAGGTGAAGCCCATGCGGTCGACCGCGCCCGGCCCGAAGTTCTCGACCATCACGTCGGAACGCCGGATCAGCTCGGTCAGGATCTCCTTGCCGCGCTCGGTCTTGGTGTTGAGGGTGATGCTCCGCTTGTTGCAGTTGAGCATCGTGAAGTAGAGGGAGTCGACGTCCGGCAGATCACGCAGCTGCTTGCGCGTGATGTCGCCGGTCGGTGCCTCCAGCTTGACGACGTCCGCGCCGAGCCAGGCGAGCAGCTGGGTCGCCGAGGGCCCGGACTGGACGTGGGTCATGTCCAGGACGCGGATGCCGTCGAGAGCCCTGGTCGAGGTCTGGGTCATGCCAAGCGCTCCTCACTTGTACATGGTCTGGTTCATGGTTCCGGGGGCGTACGCGTCGGGGTCGACCCAGACGTTGATCAGGGACGGCTTGCCGGACTCGCGGGCGCGCCGGAGGGCGGGGCCGATGTCGGCGGGGTCGCGGACCTCCTCGCCGTAACCGCCGAGCATCTGGGCGAACTTGTCGTAGTGGACGTCGCCGAGGGTGTTGCCGACCCGCTCGCGGTCCTTGCCGTACTTGGCGGCCTGGCCGTAACGGATCTGGTTCATGGAGGAGTTGTTGCCGACGATGCCGACGAAGGGGAGGTCGTAGCGGACGAGAGTCTCGAAGTCCCAGCCGGTCAGGGAGAACGCGCCGTCGCCGAAGAGCGCGACGACCTCCTTGTCGGGCCGGGCCTGCTTGGCCGCGAGCACGAACGGGACGCCGACGCCGAGCGTGCCGAGCGGGCCCGGGTCCATCCAGTGCCCGGGCGACTTGGGCTGCACGACCTGCCCGGAGAAGGTGACGATGTCGCCGCCGTCGCCGATGTAGATGGAGTCCTCGGTGAGGAAGTCGTTGATCTCGCTGACCAGACGGTACGGGTGGATGGGTGAGGCGTCCGACCTCAGGCTGGGCAGCCGCTTCTCCAGGGCGGTCTGCTCGGCCGCCCGCAGCTCGTCCAGCCACTCCTTGCGCTTCGACGCCCCGCCGTTGACGCGCCCGGAGGCCGCCTCGGTCACCGACTTCAGCACCAGTCCGGCGTCCCCGACGATGCCGAGGTCGATGTCGCGGTTCTTGCCGACGGTGCGGTAGTCGAGGTCGATCTGCACGACGGTCGCGTCCGCCGACAGCCGCTTGCCGTAGCCCATGCGGAAGTCGAAGGGCGTGCCGACGATGACGATGACGTCGGCGTTGGAGAAGGCGTACCGGCGCGAGAGCTGGAAGTGGTGCGGGTCCCCGGGCGGGAGGGTGCCGCGGCCGGCGCCGTTCATGTAGGCGGGGATGTTCAGCGCGCGCACCAGCTCGATGGCCGACTCGGTGCCCCGCGTCGTCCAGACCTGGCTGCCGAGCAGGATGGCCGGTTTCTCGGCGTGCACCAGCAGATCGGCGAGCCTCTCGACCGCCTCCGGGTCGCCGGCCGAGCGGGTCGAGGCGCGGTAGGCGCCCGCCTGAGGCACGCGTGCCTTGTCGGCCGGCACCCTGGCGTCGAGCACGTCGCGCGGGATCTCCAGGAAGGAGGGGCCCGGCGCGCCGTGGAAGCACTCGCGGAACGCCATGGACACCATGTCCGCCGCGCGTGCCGTGTCCGGCACGGTCGCCGCGAACTTGGTGATGGGGTTCATCATGTCGACGTGCGGCAGGTCCTGCAGGGAGCCCATCTTGTGCTGGGTGAGGGCCCCCTGACCACCGATCAGCAGCATCGGGGACTCCGCGCGGAAGGCGTTGGCGACCCCGGTGACGGCGTCGGTGGTCCCCGGGCCCGCGGTGACCACGGCGCAGCCGGGCTTGCCGGTGATGCGTGCGTAGCCGTCGGCGGCGTGGGCGGCGACCTGTTCGTGACGGACGTCGACGACCTCGATGCCCTCGTCCACGCAGCCGTCGTAGATGTCGATGATGTGGCCGCCGCACAGCGTGTAGATGCGGTCGACCCCCTCGGCCTTCAGCGCCTTGGCTACGAGATGACCACCGGAGATCACGTCCTGGGTGTCGTCGGGCATGGCGAAGTCCTGTCCCTTCGTAGGGGGTTGGAGCGGTTCGCGGTACATTGCATACAGTCGACGAATACTGTATGAAGCTTGTTATCCCGCATCCGGTGGGTGGTGTCCAGGGGGCGTGCGGCACTTTCAGTCAGGAGCCGGAATGGACCTGTACGAGCACCAGGCAAGGGAACTCTTCGCAGAACACGGCATCTCGGTGCCGAGGGCCGAGGTCACCGACTCGCCCAAGGAGGCACGCGACATCGCCCGCAGGCTCGGCGGACGCGTGGTCGTCAAGGCCCAGGTCAAGACCGGCGGACGGGGCAAGGCGGGCGGTGTCAGGCTCGCCGCCGACCCCGCCGCGGCGGAGCTCACCGCCCGTCGGATCCTCGGCATGGACATCAAGGGCCACACGGTCGGCACGGTGATGCTGGCCCAGCCCGTGGACATCGAGACCGAGTTCTACGTGTCCTACGTACTCGACCGCGCGGCGGGCCGGTTCCTCGCGATCGCCTCGGCCGAAGGCGGCATGGACATCGAGGAGGTGGCCGCCACCCGGCCCGACGCCGTGGTCCGCGTCCCCGTCGACCCGGCCCGGGGCGTCACCTCCGCCACGGCGGGCGAGATCGCCGAAGTGGCCGGACTGCCGCCGCAGACCGTGGACGTCCTCGTCCGGCTCTGGGAGGTCCTGGTCCGCGAGGACGCCCTCCTGGTCGAGGTGAACCCGCTGGTGCGCACCCGGCAGGGGCAGATCCTCGCCCTGGACGGCAAGGTCACCCTCGACGACAACGCCCGCTTCCGTCAGTCCCGTTGGGGCGCCGACGACGTCGAGCACGGCGACTCGCTGGAGGCGACGGCCGCCGCCAAGGGCCTCAACTACGTCAAGCTCGACGGCGAGGTCGGCATCATCGGCAACGGCGCCGGGCTCGTCATGTCGACCCTCGACGTGGTCGCGGGCTGCGGTGCGCGGCCCGCCAACTTCCTCGACATCGGCGGCGGTGCCAGTGCCCGGATCATGGCCGACGGACTGTCGGTCATCCTCTCCGACCCGGACGTGAAGTCCGTCTTCGTCAACGTCTTCGGCGGCATCACCGCCTGCGACGCGGTCGCCGACGGCATCGTCCAGGCACTGGACAGCGTCCGGCTGACCAAACCGCTCGTCGTGCGCCTCGACGGCAACAACGCCGCCCGGGGCCGGGCCATCCTCGACGAGCACGCGCACCCGCTGGTCGAGCAGGTCACCACCATGGACGGCGCCGCCGCCCGTGCCGCCGAACTCGCCACCACTGCCTGAGGAGAGGGAACGCCATGGCCATCCACCTCACCAAGGAGAGCAAGGTCCTCGTCCAGGGCATGACCGGCGGCGAAGGCATGAAGCACACCCGGCGGATGCTCGCGGCGGGCACCAACGTCGTCGGCGGCGTCAACCCCCGCAAGGCCGGCCGCACCGTCGACTTCGACGTCCCCCGGAGCCCGAACGGCCCGGGAGGCACCCCCACGGCGGTACCCGTCTACGGCTCGGTCGCCGAGGGCATGCGCGCGACCGGAGCGGACGTCACCGTCGTCTTCGTGCCGCCCGCCTCCGCCAAGGCGGCGGTCGTCGAGGCCGCCGACGCCGGAATCGGGCTCGCGGTCGTCATCACCGAGGGCATCCCCGTCCACGACTCCGTCGCCTTCACCGCCTACGCCCGGGAGAAGGGCACGCGCGTCATCGGCCCCAACTGCCCGGGCCTCATCACCCCGGGCCAGTCCAACGCGGGCATCATCCCGGCCGACATCACCAAACCGGGTCGCATCGGCCTGGTCTCCAAGTCGGGCACGCTGACGTACCAGCTCATGTACGAACTGCGCGACGTCGGCTTCTCGACCTGCGTCGGCATCGGCGGCGACCCCGTCGTCGGCACCACGCACATCGACTGCCTCGCCGCCTTCGAGGACGACCCCGACACCGACCTGATCGTGCTCATCGGCGAGATCGGCGGCGACGCCGAGGAACGCGCGGCGGCGTACATCCGCGAGCACGTCACCAAACCCGTCGTCGGCTACATCGCCGGATTCACCGCGCCCGAGGGCAGGACCATGGGGCACGCGGGCGCGATCGTGTCCGGCTCCTCCGGTACGGCGCAGGCGAAGAAGGAGGCACTGGAGGCGGCCGGCGTGCGGGTGGGCAGCACCCCGACCGAGACCGCGAAGCTCGTGCTCGCCCTGCTCGAAGACCGGCAGCGGGCCCTCTGAGCCGGCCCCGCGACGGGCCGTTCGAATCCAGAGCCGCGGGTCGTTCGAGCCGAGATGCGCGGGTCGTTCGAGTCCAGAGCCGCGGGCCGCTCGAGCCGAGAGCCGCGGGCCGCTCGATCGCAGGCCCGCGGTGGGTCGTTCCCAGGCCCGCGGTGGTTCGTTCGATCCCAGGCCCGCACGGTCGGCCGAGCCCGGTCCGTGGCGGGTCGTTCGAGTCGAGACCCGCGGTGGTTCGTTCGAGTCGAGACCCGTGGTGGTTCGTTCGATCCCAGGCCCGCACGGTCGGCCGAGCCCGGTCCGTGGCGGGTCGTTCGAGTCGAGACCCGCGGCGGGCCGTGAGTCCACACCCGGGCGGGCCGCCCGGGCCCGTCTGTCCGCCCCCGACCGTGCACCGAGAGCGGAGCAACCGCATGGCACCCACCCTCACCCTGAAAGCCGGCACGTCCTGGCCCGACGCCTGGCGGCGCTGTCTCGCCGCCGCACCCGAGGCCTTCCGCGACGACCGGGTCCTCAACCTCTGGAACGCCGGCTGGCAAGCGGACGGCCGGGTCCTGCCCGCCGTCAGCCCGGTCGACGGCAGCCCGATCACCGGCCCGCCGCGCCTGGAGGAGGCCACCGCCCGGCGGGCCGTGCGCGCCGCCCTCGACCAGCACCGGGCCTGGCGGCACGTCCCGCTGCCGGAGCGCCGGGCCCGCGTCGCGGCCACCCTCGACGCCCTCGCCGAACACCGCGCGCTCCTCGCGCTGCTGCTCGTCTGGGAGATCGGCAAACCCTGGCGGCTCGCCCAGGCGGACGTCGACCGGGCGATCGACGGGGTCCGCTGGTACGTCGACGGCATCGAGCCGATGCTCGCCGACCGGGCCCCGCTGGACGGGCCGGTGTCCAACATCGCCAGCTGGAACTACCCGATGAGCGTGCTCGTTCACGCAGTGCTGGTCCAGGCACTGGCAGGCAACGCGGTCATCGCCAAGACCCCGACCGACGGCGGCGTCGCCTGTCTCACCCTGGCCTGCGCGCTCGCCGCCCGCGAGGGGATCCCCGTGACCCTCGTCAGCGGCAGCGGGAGCGAGCTGTCCGAGGCGCTCGTACGGGCGCCCGAGATCGGCTGCGTCTCCTTCGTCGGCGGCCGCGACACCGGCGCCGCGGTGGCCACGGCCGTCGCCGACCTCGGCAAACGCCACGTACTCGAACAGGAGGGACTCAACACCTGGGGCATCTGGAACCACTCGGACTGGGACGCGCTCACCGCGGTGATCCCCAAGCTCTTCGACTACGGCAAGCAGCGCTGCACGGCGTACCCGCGCTTCGTCGTCCAGCGGCAGCTGTTCGACGCGTTCCTGGCCGCGTACCTCCCGGCGGTCCGCGCGCTCAGGGTCGGGCATCCGCTCGCCGTGGAGCAGCCCGGCGATCCCTGCCCGGAGCTGGACTTCGGACCGGTGATCAACGCGGCGAAGGCCAAGGAGTTGCAGGACCAGGTGGCCGAGGCGGTCGAGCGCGGGGCGGTGCCGCTGCACCGCGCCAGCCCCGGCGACGCGCACTTCCTGCCCGGGCAGGACACCTCCGCCTACGTCCAGCCCGTCACGCTCCTCAACCCGCCGCGCTCCTCACCCCTGCACCACGCGGAGCCGTTCGGCCCGGTCGACACCATCGTCCTGGTCGACACGGAGGCGGAGCTGCTGGCCGCGATGAACGCCTCCAACGGGGCGCTGGTGGCCACGCTGTCCACGGACGACCGGGCCACCTACGAGCGGCTCGCCCCGCAGATCCGCGCGTTCAAGGTGGGCCACGGCCGGCCCCGCTCCCGCGGCGACCGCGACGAGCTGTTCGGCGGACTCGGGGCGTCCTGGCGCGGCGCGTTCGTGGGCGGGGAGCTGCTGGTGCGCGCGGTGACACGCGGGCCGGCGGGGGAGCGGCTGCCGGGTAACTTCCCTCAGTACCAGCTGTTGCCTTGACGGGGGTAGGGGCGGCCGGGGTCGGATGCCGCGTGCGCGGGGCGCTGCCCCGTGCCCGGCTCCACGCGCCCGGTTCCGGCCCTCGCCCCTCAGCCGATGCCCTGCCGGTCCGGGTGCAGGGCGAAAGCCCGGTCCGCCGGGGTCGGGGCCGTGTGGGCGACCTGCTGCCGTAGCAGTGCGCGGTGACGCAGCAGCGGCTCCCGCCGGTCCCGCGGCGCCAGCAGGAGCAGGTCGTCCAGCCCGGCCAGCATGCGCCGCGACACCTGCGGGCTCCCCACGGCGCAGCCGCGCACCTCCGCGAACCCGAGATCCACCAGCTCGGTCCACCCCGGCACGGGCTGCACCAGCCGCACCGCCCCGCCCCGGTCCCGGTGCAGGGCGGCGTCCAGCGGATGCCGGCTCAGCACCGCCAGGAACTGCACGATGCGGTCCAGCGCCTGAACGGCGGTCGTCGGATCGTTGATCGCGGACGACAGCGCGCGCAACGCGATGTCGGCCAACTGCCGCAGACCGAAGCCGAGATCCTGGTGGTAGGTCCGCTCCACCCCCACCGAGACGCTGCGGCGCAGCGCCCCGCGCGGCGGGGCGGCCCCACCATGGACCGCCAGCACGGGCGTGCCCGGCACCACGAAGTCCCCGATCCGCGGGATCAGCCGCAGCACGACCCCGTGCTTGCGCGCCACCCGCACCAGCCGCGCGATGTGCACGTCCCGCAGCACCCCGGCCCGCCCCTCGTGCGGCACCCACGCGGTCGCGGCGCCCAGGTCGGGCGCCTCCTGCCCGCCCGCTGGTGCGGGCATCGAGGCGGCCACCCGGAAGGACTCGGCGGCGATCCGCGCGATCACCTGGCTGATCCGCATCAGCCGCAGGGTGCTGTTCACGTACAGCACGAACAGCAGCAGGCTCAGCGCGACCATGCCGAGCGTGAGGACGGACTGCACCAGCGGCAGCGATGTCACGACACGGGCGTCGTCGGCGCTGTCGAAGGCGGTCAGCACCAGCAGCGTCAGCACGAACGTGGCCAGGAACACCGCGAAGGTCGCCTTGGTGATCCGGCTGCGGACGAAGAGCCGCACCACACGCGGGGTGAACTGCCCGCTCGCCATCTGCACGGCCACCAGCGAGATGCTGAACACCACACCGATGAAGGTCATCATGGCCGAGCCGACCGCGCTCACCACAGCCTTCGCGTCCTGCGCGAACCGCAGCAGCTCGTCGAGCGTGTCGTAGTCGCCTTCCTCCCGGAGTGCCTCCACGATGGCCGTGTCGAGCGCCTGTGCCCCCAGCCACACCAGGGAGACCGCGAGCATCGCCGCGGTGGGGGCGAACCAGAACGTGTCCCGCAGATGCTCCCTGAGCGGTGACAGGGCGCGCGGGCGACGCCCCGCGACAGGGCTCTGCGTCACCATCCAGTCACTCATGGTGTGACCCTAGAGGCAACGGGCCGCGAGGTCCCGGACCCCCGCCCGGTGGACGGAAACGCAGGTGAAAGGCACTCCGAAACCTTGGTATTGTTGTGCCTGTCGCCGCGGGGAACACCCCTGGCAAGGCGGCGGACACCTGGTCCGGGTGGCGGAATGGCAGACGCGCTAGCTTGAGGTGCTAGTGCCCTTTATCGGGCGTGGGGGTTCAAGTCCCCCCTCGGACACTGACAGACAGGGTGCCGACCAGTTCATGGTCGGCACCCTTTCTCGTG
>NZ_JAPSKN010000166.1 GCF_031181705.1 Streptomyces sp. | reverse complement strand
TGGAACTGCTGCTGGGCTGGACCCGTGACGAACACCGGCTCTGGCTGGTCCCGGGCGGCCTCATGGAGCGCGTCGACCGCCTCGGAGCCGTCGCCCTGGCCGGTGCCATGGCCCGCTGCCGCTGCGGCAGCGAGGTCCCGCGCGGCTACCGCACCCTGCACCCCGAGGCCGGCACGGCGGACCTCGTCGGCCGGCTCGTCACCGACCACCTCCTGTGCGTCCCCCTGCACCGGCTGGCCGACGCCCGTCAAGAACCGTCGTACGTCTACGAGTTCGCCTGGCCCTCCCGCCTCCCCGGCCTCGGCGCCTGCCACGCGCTGGAGCTGGGTTTCGTCTTCGACACCGGCGAGACACCCGAGTCCCGCAGACTCGCCGGGCAGGGCGCGCCCCGGCAACTCGCCGACGTGATGCACACGGCATGGGTGCGCTTCGCGCGGGACGGGGACCCGGGCTGGGAACGCTGGGACGCCACCCACCCGGTGCGGGTGTTCGCAGACCCCGACCCGGACGCGGAAGACGCCCTGGCCTACACCGCGCACGGCCCCCGCGACCGCGAACTCGCCCTGTGGGCACGCGACGCCACCACCCCCGACACCACAGCTCCGGCCCTCGTCGACGCCGGGCAGCCCCGCGGCACGGAACTCCGCGCGGCCGTACGACGGATCCGGCGGGCGGGGGCGCTGCGGCGACGCTGAACCCGACCAGACCGGTACCGCGCGCTCCCTCGGGCCCGGCCGGACGGCGTTCTTGTGCGGTGTGGCCGACCGGCCCAGCCTGCCCCGATGGGGCGAGCGGCGACGGTCGGCGCGGGGGTGCTGCCGCAGGCGGCGGGGTCCGAGGGCGCCCCTGGGAGTCCGGGCTGGTGGCTGTTGGCCGGTGGATGCGGGGCCACGGTTCTCGCGCTGGTGCTGAGCAGCCTGCTGTACCGGGCGTTCTGCCGACGAGGGTCGCAGGCGCTGGAGAACGCCGCGTTCTTCACGGGTCTCGCCGCATACGGGTCGGTGCTCTGCGTCCTGTGGGGCGCGGGCCGGATTCTCGACGCGGCGCCGGGCGGGCCCTGGGCCGGTACCGGCGCTTTTCCGCTCCTGCTCGCGTCGACCCTGGTCGTCGGTGCCGTCCTGGTGGGGGCGCTGGTGCTGAGTCGCACCGCCGTTCCGCCCGTGCAGGACCGGGGTCTGGAGCCGGTGCCGGAGTTCCTCCTGGCGTTCGCCGTGGTGGTCGACCTGGTCACGGGCGTCCTGGCGGCGCTGGGCGCGGCGGGTGTGCTGCACCTCGATCTCGTCAGAACCGTCGCCTGGGCCGTCGTCGGCACCGGACTCGGCGTCCTCGCGGCCCTCGTCCTCGCCGCCCTGGCGTGGACGGTGGCCGGTATCGCGAACCCCTGACGTGCACGGCCGCCCGGGGCGCGGCCGGCGGCCGTCCTCCTGCTTCAACGGGAGTGGGGCGGTCCCCTCGACGCACGTACCCCCACGCGTGTTCCCAGCCGCAGACGTTCGTGCGCGGTGCCCGGCGTGCGTTCCAGGGCCGTGCGAACCGCCAGGCGGACCCGGCTTCTCGTCGGGGACGTGGACCGTCGTCAGGGCGGGGTGCGTGGTCGGGCGCGAAGGGGATGTCGTCATAGCCCGGCGCGTAAGGCGTCGTCCGGCACCGACAGGCCCCCCTCGCGCAGGGCGGTCAGGACGCTCGCCGCGACCATGTCCGTGGCGGCCACCACCGCCGTGAAGTCCAGTCCGTCGCCCAGGGCCTGGGGGACCAGCCGGTGGCCCGCGTCCCGCGTGAAGCCGCCGTGCACGACTCCCTGACACCGCACCCCGCCTCGCCACGGCCGCCGTCCCCCCCCGCCCGGCGTGGCCGGAGTCCGTCGTCAACTCCCCGGCATCGCGCCCCCCGTCGCCACCGGCGTCCGCGAGCGCGACCACCACAGGCGTCACCCCGCCCTCAGTGTCCTCGCGATGCCCGTGATCGCCTCCGGGCCCACCCGGCAGCAGCCGCCGACGAGGCGGGCGCCCGCGGTCTGCCAGCTCCTCACCTGGTCGGCGGTGAAGGTGGCGCGGCCGGACCAGGCCCGGGCCGTGGCGTCCCAGGTCTCGCCGCTGTTGGGATAGGCGACGACCGGCTTGCCGGTCACCCGCGCCGCCGTCGCCGCCGCGTTCTCGACGTCCTCGGGCGCGCAGCAGTTCACCCCGACAGCGATCACCTCGTCCGCGTCGGCGGCCAGGGCGAAGGCCTCCTGGAGCGGCTGCCCGGCCCGGGTGCGGTCACCGGCGACCGAGTACGTCAGCCAGGCCGGCACCCCGAGTCCGCGCACCGCCCGCAGCAGCGCCGCGGCCTCGTCGGCGTCCGGGACCGTCTCCAGCGCGAGGACGTCGGGGCCGGCCGCGGCCAGCACCTCCAGGCGCGGGCGGTGGAAGCGTTCCAGCTCGTCCACCGTCAGCCCGTAACGCCCCCGGTACTCCGAGCCGTCCGCGAGCATCGCCCCGTACGGACCCACCGAGGCCGCCACCCACAGGGGCCGACGGGCCCCGGCCCGGCGCGCCGCCTCCCTCGCCGACTCCACGCTCGACGCCATGAGCCGGGCCGCCCGGTCGCGGCCGATCCCGCGCCTGGCGAAGCCTTCGAACGTGGCCTGGTAGCTGGCCGTGATCGCCACGTCCGCACCCGCCCGGAAGTAGGCCAGGTGTGCCTCGGTGACCGCCTCCGGCCGTTCGGCGAGCAGGCGCGCGGACCACAGCTCGTCGCTCAGGTCGTGCCCGGCCGATTCGAGCTGGTTGGACATGCCGCCGTCCAGGACGACCGTCCCTGCGGCGAGGGCTTCGGCGAGGATGGGGGTGCTGGTCATGCCGTCGACGGTAGTCGAGGTCCCGAATCGGCCCCCCGCACCCGTGCGTCCCTCACGTGAACGGGTCGGCCAGCATGTGGGACGCCGGGTGACGATCACGGCCCTCCCCCCCCACCCTCCGCTCGGTACAAGAACTGCCGAGCCGGGGCGTCCGCATAGCATCGGGGGATGCCCGAGGTCGCTGTCGCAGATGCCGAAGTCCGTGAGGTGCTGGGAGTCCCGGCCGGCCGTGCGGAGTGCGAGCCGCTCCCGCACAACCCCTGGAACGGCGTCACGGCCGGGGTGTGGCGGGTCACCGGCGGCGGTCGTTCGGCCGTGCTGAAGGTGCTGACGCGGACCAAGGAGACCGGCGTGGCGTGGGCGGCGTCCAACGACCCCCGGCACCGGAACTTCTGGCGGCGCGAGGCCTACGTCTACCGGTCCGGGCTGGCCCGGGTCTGGGAGCCGCACGGCATCCGCGCGCCCCGGCTGCTGGAGTGCGCCGAACGCGCCGACGGGGACGTGGCGCTGTGGCTGGAGGACGTGCCGGGCGCACCGGCCACGACCTGGTCCGCGGCCCGCCACGTCGAACACGCCCACCGGCTCGGCAGGGCCCAGGGCGCGGTGGGGGCGGGGGAGGACCACCCGTGGCTGTCCCAGCGCTTCCTGCGGGACTGCACGGCAGGCAAGAGCACGGGCGAGGACCTCCTGGACGACGACGAGGCGTGGCGGCACCCCCTGGTCCGGCGGCACTTCCCGCCCGGCCTGCGCGCCGACATGGTCCGTCTGCGCCACGACCGCGACTGGTTCCTGGACGTCATGGAGTCGCTCCCGCGCGCCCTGTCCCACCTCGGCCAGTGTCCGGCCAACGCCGTCGCCGACGGCCCGGGCACCAGCGTCCTGCTGGACTGGGCGTTCACCGGCGACGGCGCCCTCGGCGAGGACCTCGGCAACTACCTCCCCGACTCCGTCCTCGACCGCGTCGTGCCCGCCGACGACCTCCCCGGCCTGGCCAAGGCGGCCTACGACGCCTACCTGCACGGCCTGCGCAGGAGTGGCTGGCGCGGCGACGAGCCCCTGGTCCGCCTCGGCATGTGCGCCTCCGCGGTGAAGTACGACCGGCTCACCGCGCTGATGCCGGCCCGGGCCGATGACGAGCCGGTGCCCTACGGGGGTGCGGGCGCCGCGCCGGCCGACCTCCGCCACCGGGAGCGGGGCCTGGTCCTGGCGTTCCTGGCCGAGTGGGCGGCCGAGGCCAGACTGCTGGCTCCGCAGCTCGGTTTCCCCCCGGCCCCGAGCGGCCGCTGACCGCCCGGACGGAACGGAAGGCCATGGCCCGAATCGCCGCGTTGCTGACCTACCCCGTCAAGGGCTGCGCCGGGACGCCGGCGCGGGAGGCGCTGCTCACCCCGGCCGGTCTCGCACACGACCGCAGCTTCATGGTGGTGAGCGAGGAGGGCGTGTACCGCACACAGCGGCGCCATCCCCTGCTGGCCGTCATCCGCCCCGCCCTCACGCCCGACGGCACCCGTCTGTCGCTCACCGCACCCCGGGCCGAGGCCCTCCACCTCGGGGTGGACACGTCCGGGCCCCGGCGGACGGTCGACCTGTTCGGCGCCGCCTACCAGGGCATCGACCAGGGCGAGGAGGCGGCCGAGTGGCTCTCCGAGGTGCTGGGCGCCCGCAGCCGCCTGGTGCGCGTACCACCGGAGCACCACCGGGTGACCGACGGCGCGGCTCCGGGCACCTCCGGTTACGCCGACAGCTGTGCCGTGCACGTCCTGTCCCGCGCCACGCTGGCCCTGCTGGACCGGAAACTCGCCGCACGCGGCGCCCGGCCGCTCCCGGTGAACCGTTTCCGCCCCAACATCGTCGTCGACGGCTGGGACGAGCCGCACACCGAGGACCGTGCCCACCGCCTCCGCGTCGGCGACGCCGAACTGGCCTACGCCAAGCTCGCCATCCGCTGCGCCGTCACCCTGGTGGAGCAGGAGTCCGGGTCCCGGGCGGGGCCCGAGCCGCTGCGCACCCTCGCCGGCTACCGCCGGGCGGCCCAGGGCGGTGTCGCCTTCGGCACGAAGTACGCCGTGCCGCGGCCCGGCCGGGTGTCCGTCGGTGACGAGGTGACCGTCACGTCGTGGGGTGAGTCCGAGGTGTGACCCGCGTCCCGAACGCCTCGGTCCCGTCGGACCCGTTGACCTGCTCGTGACACACCCTTACCTTTTCGGCGTTCGTAATGACAGATGACGTTCGAAATGCCGCACAGCATCGTGTGTTTCCCCATGAGAGGCAGGCCGCATGAGCCGCGACCCCGCTCTGCCCGAACCCCCCAGCCGCAGGCTGCTGCTGAAGGGCGCCGCAGCCGCCGGCGCCCTGGCGGCCGTCCCCACCGCCCCCGCGGTCGCCCGGGCGGCCGAACCCGCCCGGCCTCCCCGGCCGGCCCCCTTCGTCAACCCGCTCGTGCGCAACCGCGCCGACCCGCACATCCACCGGCACAAGGACGGCCGCTACTACTTCACCGCCACCGCCCCCGAGTACGACCGCATCGTCCTGCGCCGCTCCCGCACCCTGAACGGCCTGGGCACGGCGGCCGAGTCCGTCATCTGGCGGGCCCACCCGACGGGCCCGATGGGAGCCCACATCTGGGCACCCGAACTGCACCGCATCGGCGGCAGGTGGTACGTCTACTTCGCCTCCGCGCCCGCCGAGGACGTCTGGGCGATCCGCATCTGGGTGCTGGAGAACGCCCACCCCGACCCCTTCAAGGGCACCTGGGTGGAGAAGGGCCAGGTCAAGACGGCCTGGGAGACCTTCTCCCTGGACGCCACCACCTTCACTCACCGCGGCACGCGCTACCTGGCCTGGGCGCAGCACGAGCCCGGTATGGACAACAACACCGCCATCTTCCTGTCGGAGATGGCGAACCCCTGGACCCTGAAGGGCCCGCAGGTGCGGCTGTCCACCCCGGAGTACGACTGGGAGTGCGTCGGCTTCAAGGTCAACGAGGGCCCGTACGTCCTCCAGCGCAACGGCCGCCTGTTCATGACGTACTCGGCCAGCGCCACCGACTTCAACTACTGCGTGGGCCTGCTGACCGCCGACGCCGACAGCCACCTCCTGGACCCCCTGAGCTGGACCAAGTCACCGACCCCGGTCTTCACCAGCAACGACACCACCCGGCAGTACGGCCCCGGCCACAACTGCTTCACGGTCGCCGAGGACGGCCGCACCGACGTCCTCGTCTACCACGCCCGCCAGTACAAGGAGATCGACGGCGACCCGCTGGACGACCCCAACCGCCACACGCGCGTCCAGAAGCTCGGCTGGAAGCCCGACGGCACCCCCGACTTCGGCATACCGGTCGCCGACACGGCCACGGCAGGTGACTGACATGAGACGTGCCTGCGCCACCCTGCTCACCCTGTTCCTGGGCCTGTTCGCGGCCCTCGCCACCGCCGGGCCCGCCCAGGCCGCGCCCCGGACGATCACCAACGGCACCCAGTTCACGGACGCCTCGGGCAACCCCGTCCACGCCCACGGCGGCGGAGTCCTCAAGGTCGGCTCCTCCTACTACTGGTTCGGCGAGCACCGCAACGCCGACAACACCTTCCGCTACGTCGACGCCTACCGCTCGACCGACCTGAAGAACTGGGAGTTCCGCAACCACGTCCTGACCGAGGCCAGTGACCCGGAGCTCGCGACCGCCAACATCGAGCGGCCGAAGGTCATGTACAACGCGTCCACCGGCAAGTTCGTGATGTGGATGCACAAGGAGAACGGCACCGACTACAGCGAGGCCCGCGCCGCGGTCGCCGTCTCCGACACCGTCGACGGCAACTACACCTATCAGGGCAGCTTCCGGCCGCTCGGCCGGCACATGTCCCGTGACATCACGGTCTTCACCGACACCGACGGCGCCGGCTACATGATCTCCGCCGCCCGGGAGAACTACGACCTGCAGATCTACCGCCTCACCGCCGACTACACCGGCATCGCGAGCCTGGTCGCCAACCCCTGGCCCGGCGGCCACCGCGAGGCCCCCGCCCTGTTCAAGCGGAACGGCGTGTACTTCATGCTGACCTCCGGCGCGACGGGCTGGAACCCCAACCAGCAGCAGTACGCCACCGCCACGAACATCGCCGGCCCCTGGTCGGCCATGAGGAACATCGGCGACGCGACGACGTACGGCTCGCAGACCGCGTTCGTCCTGCCCGTGCAGGGCACCTCGGGCACCTCGTACCTGTACCTGGGCGACCGCTGGGGCAACTCCTTCGGCGGCACCGTCAACGACTCCCGGTACGTGTGGCTGCCGCTGACGTTCGCCGACTCCACGACCATGTCGATGTCCTGGTCACCGGAGGTCACCATCGACGCGGCGGCCGGAACCGTCACCGGCACCGGCGCGACGTACCACACGCTGATCGCCCGCCACTCCGCCAGGTGCGCGGACGTCACCAGCCAGTCGCTCTGGGCGGGCGCCCAGATCAAGCAGTACGACTGCAACGGCGGCACCAACCAGAGGTACTGGTTCAAGTCCGCCGGGAGCGGCTACTACCAGCTGATGGTCAGGAACAGCTCGCTGTGCGTGCAGGAGAACGCGAACACGGTCACGCAGGAGAACTGCGACGCCTCCGCCACCAGCCAGCAGTGGTCGCTGACCGCCACCGGCGCGTACGTGAACGTGAGGTCGCGCGCGAGCGGCGAGTGCCTGGACGTGAACGGCGCCGCCACCGCCAACGGCGCCGCCGTCATCACGTACACGTGCAACGGCGGGAGCAACCAGGAGTGGACGCGCGGGAGCTGATGCTCCCTCACGCCGGCACGGCGGTCCCCTCGACTGCCGTGCCCGGCGGTCCGACAGGACTCGCAGGGTCGAAGGGCCGGCATTCCCGGGGATGTATCCCGAACTCTAGAAAGCGCTTGCCCGGGGCGGTACGGTCCACCCGCAGGTCGTGTCGTCCGCTGGGAGGAGCCGCGAGTGAGACGTTTCAGCATCGCCGTCGTGGCGGCGATGTCCCTGGGAACCGCCCTGCCGGCCGCACCGGCGGCAGCGGCCGAGGCCCCCGCGGGCCCCGTCCGGTGCACCGCCGGTGTCTGCCACGTCGACGTGCCGCCCGGCACGTACGACGTGCGGGTCAGGCTCGGCGGACCTCACGCGTCCAGTACGAGCATCAGCGGTGAGACGCGCCGCTCCCTGCTGCCCGAGACGGCCGTCCCGGCCGGCGAACACGTCACCCGCAGCTTCACCGTCAACGTCCGCACCCCCGAGGGCGAGCCCACCGGCCCTGACGGAACCCCCGGCCTCGACCTGCGGATCGGCGGCTCCGCGCCCGCGCCGGCCGACATCCGGGTCACCCCGGCCCGGCACACCCGCCAGATCTTCCTGATCGGCGACTCCACCGTCTGCGACCAGCCCGGCGCCCCGTACTCCGGCTGGGGCCAGCAACTGCCCCAGTACCTCCGCAAGGGCGTGTCCGTCGCCAACTACGCGGATTCCGGGGAGAGTACGGTGTCGTATCTGGGGAACCCGAGGCTGTGGGCCACCGTACGGCCCCTGATCCGCCCCGGCGATCCGGTACTCGTCCAGCTCGCCCACAACGACAAGACCACGGACGAGGCCACCTACCGGGCCAACCTGGAGGCCCTGGTGGCGGGCGTCCGGGAGCGGGGCGGACAGCCGGTCCTTGTCACGCCGATCGTGCGCCGCTGGTTCAACGCCGACGGCACGCTGAACAACGGAACCGCCCTCCTGGTCAACGGCCTCGGCGTCGACCACCCGGCGGTCGTCCGCTCGGTGGCCGCCGCGCGGGACGTCCCGCTGATCGACCTCACGGCGAAGACCAGGGAACTCGTGGAGTCGCTGGGCGTGGAGGCGTCCAAGGCGCTCTACCTCACCGACGAGGCGCGGGACAACACCCACACCTCCGTGCGCGGGGCGACCGTCTACGCGCGCCTGGTCCGCGACGAACTCGTCACCCGGCATCTGGTCCCGCGGGGCAAGGTGCGGGTGGGATGAACCCCTGGGGCGCCCCGACCGGAACCGGGGCGCTCCAGGCCCGAGCCGTTCCGACCGGTCCGAGCACGAGAGAGAACCGATGCAGCTGCCCCCCGCCGACCGCACGGCGTCCCCGTTCACCGGCTACACCCGCGCCCACTGGGAGGCGGCCGCCGACGCCCTGCTCGCCGCCGTCGAGCCGTACGCGTCCGAGGACCGCGCGCTGTACCACCTGCCCGGCGACCGCTCCAGCTGGTCCGGCCGCCTCTCCGACGGCCTGGAGGGGTACGCCCGCACCCTGCTGCTGGCCGCCTTCCGCCGCGACGAGAAGGCCCTGGAGCGCTACGCGAGCGGCCTCGCCGCCGGGGTCTCGGGCGTCTGGCCGCGCATCGAGGACCGCGGCCAGCCCCTGGTGGAGGCCGCGTCCATCGCCCTGGCCCTGCGCCTGACCCGGGACCTGCTCTGGGACCGCCTGGAGGACGGCGTACGGCAGCGGACGGCGGCGTGGCTGGCCGACGCGCTCACGGCCGAACCCTGGCCGTGCAACTGGGAGCTGTTCCCCGTCACGGTCGGCGGCTTCCTCGCGGAGACCGGCCACGAGCCGGAGGCCTCCCGGGCGGCGATCGACCGCGGTCTGGAACGCATCGAGCAGTGGTACCGGGGCGACGGCTGGTACACCGACGGCGACGGCCGCAAGTACGACTACTACAACGGCTGGGCGATGCATCTCTATCCGGTGCTGCACGCCTGGCTGGAGCGGGACGCGTCCCTGCTGGAGCTGTACGGGGGCCGCCTGGAGCGTCATCTCGCCGACTACGCCCGGCTGTTCGGGGGCGACGGCGCCCCGATGCACCAGGGGCGTTCCCTGACGTACCGCTTCGCGACGACCGCTCCGCTGTGGCTGGGCGCGCTGACCGGCCGCACGCCGCTGGAGCCGGGCGAGACGCGGCGGCTGGCGTCCGGTGCCCTGCGGTACTTCCTGGACCGGGGCGCGGTCGACGACCGGGGTCTGCTCACCCTCGGCTGGCACGGACCCGACGCGTCCGTCCTGCAGGGCTACTCGGGCCCGGCCTCCCCGTACTGGGCGAGCAAGGGCTTCCTCGGTCTGCTCCTGCCGCCGGAGCACGAGGTGTGGACGGCGCCGGAACGCCCCGGGCCGGCCGGGCGCGAGGACGCCGTCACGCCCGTCGGGCCACCCAACTGGCTGATCCAGTCCACCCGTTGCGACGGCGTGGTCCGCCTCCACAACCACGGCAGCGAGGACGTCCGCTACGACCCGTACTACACGCGTCTCGCCTACTCGACCGTGACGGCACCCGCGGCGTCGTACGACAACAGCGTGATCGTGGACGGCGACCCGAGCCGCACGGGGATCGAACCGCTCGGTGCCGGGGCGGGCTGGGCGGCCTCGCGGCACACGGCGGGCGGGGGAGCGCGGGTGACGAGCGTGGTGCTGGCGCACGGGGCGGTGGAGGTGCGCGCCCACCTGGTCGCGGGGGCCGAACCCGGGACGGCGGTGCGTGTGACCGGGTGGAGCGCCCCGGAGGGCGTCCGCGCCGAACTCCTGCCCGCCGTCGGCCTCGACGGCGGCCTCACCGGCGTCACCACCGGGGGCGCCACCCTGTTCGTCGCGCTGGCCCGGCTCACCGCCGAGTCCGATCCGGTGCCGCTGACGGAGGCGGTGCGCGTCGACGCCGACGGGACCGGCGCGATCACGGTCCGCTGGAGTGCGGGGCCCGAGGCGCGGGTCCGGCTGGACGAGTCCGCGGTGCACGTGAGCTGACCCTGCGCGGGCGACGGTCGTTCGGCGCGGGCCGAAACGATCCGGGCCTGGCGTGGCGGCATGACCCGATCCCCTCGGCGGACCCCGCCCGTCACCGCCTTCGCCGCGCTTCACCACGCCGCCGAGCCGCTGCTGCTGCCAACGCGTGGGACTACGCCTGCGCGCAGGCCCTCGCCGGGCAGGGCTTCCGGGCGGTGGCGACGACGAGCCTCGGTGTCGCCGCCGCCGCGGGCCTGCCCGACGCGGTGGCCGCGACCCGTGAGGAGACGCTGCGGCTGGCCTTCGCCCTCGGCGCGCGGCCGCTGCTGCTGTCCGTCGACGCCGAGGGCGGCTTCAGCGACGACCCGGACGAGGTCGCGCAGTTCGCGCGGGAGCTGTTCGCCGTCGGCGTCGCCGGCATCAACCTGGAGGACGGCCTGGCGCCCGCCGAACGGCTGGCCGGGAAGATCGCCGCGGTGAAGAAGGCCGTCCCCGTCCTGTTCGTCAACGCCCGCGCCGACACCCACTGGCTGGGCGACGGCGACACCGCGGACACGCTCTCCCGGCTGGACGCCTACCAGGCGGCCGGCGCGGACGGCGTGT
>NZ_JAPSKN010000165.1 GCF_031181705.1 Streptomyces sp. | reverse complement strand
GGCCGGCCGCGGCCGGCCTTCCGCTGACCTGGCTGGGGGAGCCGAGTCGGGCAGTTCGGGAGGGCCGGCCGCGGCCGGGGTTCGGGGGTCGGGGCCTCAGACCGCCTCGGCGGCGGTTTCGGGCAGCTCGGCGGCGAGCCGCTCGGTCAGGTCGACGACCTCACCGAGGTCGCCGAAGTCGCGTGCGGCGGTGTCGACGGTCTTGCGGATACGGGTGTTGACGCGCTCGGAGCGGACCTTCTTGGCGACCTGCATGGCCTCGGCGGCGAACACCGTGCTCTGCTCGGGCTCGCGCTGCAGGAGGTGCACGGTGGCCATGCCGATCAGGTTCAGCGCGTACGACCGCTGGTGCTCGCCGTCCTCGGCGAACAGCTCCACGGCCCGCTTCATCAGGGGCTCGGCCAGCGAGGCGTAGGTGGGGCTGCGGCCGGCGACATAGGCCAGGTCGCGGTAGGAGTGGGAGTTCTCGCCGTAGAGCTCGGCCTCGGAGAAGAAGCGGATCCAGTCGGGGTCGGGCTCGTCCCACTCGCCGGCCTCGGCGAAGGTGTCCTCGGCCATCCGCACCGCCCGCTTGCACTTGCCGGGCTGGCCCATGTTGGCGTAGGCGCGGGCCTCCATCGCATACAGCATCGACTGGGTGCGCGGGCTCGCGCAGTCCCGGCTGCCGTACTGCGCGAGATGGATCAGCTCCAGTGCGTCGTCGGGCCGGCCGAGGTGGATCATCTGACGGCTCATGCTGGACAGCACGTACGAGCCGAGGGGCCGGTCGCCGGCCTCCTTGGCCGCGTGCAGCGCGAGGACGAAGTACTTCTGCGCGGTCGGCTGCAGCCCGATGTCGTACGACATCCAGCCGGCCAGCTCGGCGAGCTCGGCGGCGACCTTGAACAGGCGCCGGGTGGTGGCCTCCGGCTGGGGTTCCTGGAGCAGGTCGGTCACCTCGTGCAGCTGGCCGACGACGGCCTTGCGGCGCAGCCCGCCGCCGCACTGGGCGTCCCACTGGCGGAACATCACCGTCGTGGACTCCAGGAGGTCCAGCTCCGGCTTCGACAGCCGGCCGCGGGAGCGCCCGGAGGCGGCCGCCGGCTCGGGCTCGGACCGCGGGACGGCCGGCGAGGGCACGAGCCAGCGCTGCATGGGCTCGATGAGGGCCGGGCCCGCAGACAGGGCCAGCGAGCTCCCGAGGAAGCCGCGCCGCGCCAGCATCAGGTCGCTGCGCGAGAACTCGCTGAGCAGGGCCACGGTCTGCGGGCCCGTCCAGGGCAGGTCGACACCGGTCGCGGACGGTGACTGGCGCGCGGTGCGCAGCCCCAGGTCCTCGACGGAGACGACGACGCCGAAGCGCTCCGAGAACAGCTCGGAGAGGATCTTGGGGATCGGCTCGCGCGGGTTCTCGCCGTCGAGCCAGCGGCGCACCCGGGAGGTGTCCGTGGAGATGTGGTTGGCGCCGAGCTGGCGGGCTCTGCGGTTGACCTGGCGGGCGAGCTCGCCCTTGGACCAGCCGCTGCGCACGAACCAGGAGGTGAGCAGCTCGTTGGGGCGCTTCTCAGTGTGCGTCGCGTGTGCAGCGTTCGTTCCGCTTCCGCCGTTGCCGCTCACTGGAACGCCCCCATCCCTGAGACCACTTGTCGCCGAGTGCGCCAAGCCCTATCAGCATGCCGGTTCGTACGGCCGTCCGTCCGGCCCTTGTCACCCTTCGAACGGAAAGGCGAGTTGCCACCGGCATACCCGCGAGTGCATGTGCCCCCAGGCCTCGTGCACACAAAGTAATCCTACGATCACCCGCCCAGCCACGGCTCACACGCAATCGCCACCATTCGCCACCCCTTCGAATGAACTCACGTACGTCAACGCGCGATTCACTTGACACAGCACACCCAGGAGCGGGTGTAGCGATGCATCCAGGGGCGCGCACCGTCGGGCACACCACCCTGGGCACTTCCTGGCGCGGAGTGAACCGTCCGTCACCGGGAAGTCGGAAACGGAGAGTCACGTGTCGCGTCCGCTGCGTAACCACTGGCGCGCCGGACCCGTTGGAGGGGGTATGGGCTTCACGATCGGCATCAGCCGGGGCATGCGCGACATCCGGTCCGGCTCGCGCCGCCGCAGCCGCTCGTCGGACGGCACGTCCGTGGCCGAGTACACCGGCCTGTGGGGCTGGGACGTGGTGCCGGGAGCCCGGGCGTCGGCGGGCGCGTGCTCCTGCGGCCGCCCCGACTGCCCGGCCCCGGGCGCGCATCCGCTGGACTTCGCCGCGGTGATCCCCGCCGGGGCGACGCTCGACGACGTGACCGAGGCCTGGGCGGAGTTCCCCGGCGCCTCGGTGATGCTGCCGGTCGGCCGGGCCTTCGACGTCATCGAGGTGGCCGAGCCGGCCGGCTGCCGCGCCCTGGCCCGGCTGGAGCGCATGGGCCTGCCCGTCGGCCCGGTCGCCGCCACCCCGGACGGCCGCGCCCACTTCCTCGTCGCCCCCGGCGCCGCCGCCGATCTGCCCGGGCTGCTCTACCGCATGGGCTGGGACGACCCGGACGCGCTCGACCTGCGCGGCCTCGGCCCCGGCGCGCACATCACGGCGCCGCCCTCGGACCGCGGCGGCCTCGGCCCGGTCCGCTGGCTGCGCTCCCCCGCCCTGGACTCGGCCTCCCGGCCACCGGAGGCCCGCCTGGTGCTGGGCACGCTGGCGTACGTGGCACACCGCTCACGGGCGTAGCCGCGGCCAGGACACAGAGCGAAGCGCCCGTCCCCGACTGCACCTCGGGGGCGGGCGCTTCTCGCGCAGGTACGGTTTCTCGCAGGTCGTGCCGCGGCGGGTGCCGAGCTCACTCCCCGATAAGGGCGTCAACGAACGCCTCCGGCTCGAACGGCGCGAGGTCGTCCGCGCCCTCGCCGAGCCCGACCAGCTTGACCGGGACGCCCAGCTCGCGCTGGACCGCGACGACGATGCCGCCCTTGGCCGTGCCGTCCAGCTTGGTGAGCACGATGCCGGTGATGTCCACGACCTCGGAGAAGACCCGGGCCTGGACGAGGCCGTTCTGGCCGGTGGTGGCGTCGAGCACGAGCAGCACCTCGTCGACCGGGGCGTGCTTCTCGACGACCCGCTTGACCTTGCCGAGCTCGTCCATCAGACCGGTCTTGGTGTGCAGCCGGCCGGCGGTGTCGATGAGCACGACGTTCGCGCCCATCTCCTTGCCCTCCTTGACCGCGTCGAAGGCCACGGAGGCCGGGTCGCCGCCCTCCGGTCCGCGCACGGTGTAGGCGCCGACGCGCTCGCCCCAGGTCTGGAGCTGGTCGGCGGCGGCGGCCCGGAAGGTGTCGGCCGCGCCGAGCACCACGCTCTGTCCGTCGGCGACCAGGACACGGGCGAGCTTGCCGGTGGTGGTGGTCTTGCCGGTGCCGTTGACGCCGACGACCATCACGATGCCCGGCTTGCGGTCCTCCGGCTCGGTCTTGACCACGCGGTCCATGTCGCGGCCGACCAGGGTGAGGAGCTCCTCGCGGAGCAGGGTGCGCAGTTCCTCGTGGGTGCGGGTGCCGAGCACCTTCACGCGCTCGCGCAGCCGCTCGACCAGTTCCTGGGTGGGCTGCACGCCGACGTCGGCGGTGAGCAGCGTGTCCTCGATCTCCTCCCAGGTGTCCTCGTCGAGGTGCTCGCGGGACAGCAGGGTCAGCAGGCCCTTGCCCAGGGCGTTCTGCGAGCGGGAGAGCCGGGCCCGCAGCCGGACCAGGCGGCCCGCGGTGGGCTCCGGGATCTCGATCCCGGGAGCCTCGGCGGGCGGCTCCTCGACGACGACCGGAGCCGAGCCGTCCGGAAGATCAACCTCCTCTATGGTGCGCCGCGGTTCCTCCCGCGGCGTCTCGGCCTCGTCGCCGACGTGCGGCTCGGCCGGTGGGGCGGTGATGTCGGGCGCCGCGGGCGGGGGCGGCGGCAGCTGCTTCTTGCGCCGGCTGCCGACGATGAGCCCGCCGAGCGCGCCGAGCACGACCACGGCGATGACTACAGCAAGGATGACGATGTCCATAACGCGTCCAGTATCAGCCATGGGACCCCGGGTCACCCCGTGCGCACCGCCCCGGAAGGCCGGGGCCGCCGGATCTCCACCCCTCCGCATGCCTGACGCCCCGTCAGCCGACGGGTCTCTCCCGCCGGGCTCGGGGTCCGTCGCCGCGCGGCCCTGGAGATCGCCGCGCACGCCGACGACCGGGGCGTCACCACGGAACCGGTGGGATTCGGAGGCGGTGCGCGCGGCGGGCGCCCGCTTCCCGCCGGTGCCGGCCGGCGACGACCTGGAGGTGGAGGGCGAGGACGTCGCGGGCTTCCTGCGCGAGGTGGTCCAGCCGCATGATCGGCTCGACGCGATCGCGGAGGGCGCGGGGCCCGCGTGCGTTCGAGGAGCACCGCCGGGGCTGGTGACGGCTGCGGAACCGGGAGGCAGCGGCCCCGCACGCGCGGATGATCGAGGGCGGCGGTGTCATCGTCCCGTGAGACGACGGACCGCCGCCCCGGCTCGGGCAGTGGCCGAACCGGGGCGGCGGCGGGTTACGGGGAGAGGGGCAGCGGGGACTTTGGCCCTTCTCCCCGAGTGCGCGGGACGGGCTCAGCCCATCTCCTCCAGGGACTTGCCCTTGGTCTCGGTGACGAACTTCAGGACGAACGGGATGGAGAGCGCGGCGAACGCCGTGTAGATCACGTACGTCACGGACAGGTTCCAGTCGGCCAGCGACGGGAAGCTCGCGGTGATGGCCCAGTTGGCGATCCACTGCGCGGCGGCGGCCACACCCAGGGCGGCGGCGCGGATCCGGTTGGGGAACATCTCGCCGAGCATGACCCAGACGACCACACCCCAGGACAGCGCGAAGAAGAGGACGAAGACGTGCGCGGCGATCAGGGCGATCCAGCCCTGCGCGGCGGGCAGCTTGCCGTCCACCAGGTGGTGGGAGAACGCCCAGGCCTCCAGCGCGAGGCCGACGACCATGCCGATCGAGCCGATGATCGCCAGCGGCTTGCGGCCGACCCGGTCGACGAAGATCATCGCGATGACGGTGCCGACGATGTTGATGATCGACGTGGTGAAGGAGTAGAAGAACGAGTCCGTCGGGTCGACGCCGACCGACTGCCACAGCGTCGAGGAGTAGTAGAACGCGACATTGATGCCGACGAACTGCTGGAAGACCGACAGGCCGATGCCGATCCAGACGATCGGCTTGAAGAAGAAGCTGCCGCCGAGCAGGTCCTTGAAGCTCGAGCGGTGCTCGCTCTTCATGGCGCCCTCGATCTCGGCGACACGGGCGTCCAGGTCGACGTCCTTGCCCTCGACCTCGGCGAGGATCTGCCGGGCGCGCTCGTGCTTGCCGACGGAGATGAGGAAGCGCGGGGACTCGGGGATGGCGAAGGAGAGCAGGCCGTACAGGACGGCCGGGACGACCATGACGCCGAGCATGACCTGCCAGGCCTCAAGGCCCATCAGCTTGCCGCGCTGGTCGCCGTCGGCGGCGTTGAGCAGACCCCAGTTGACCAGCTGCGACACGGCGATGCCGATGACGATGGCGGCCTGCTGGAAGGAGCCGAGCCGGCCGCGGTAGGCGGGCGGGGCGACCTCGGCGATGTAGGCCGGGCCGATCACGGAGGCCATGCCGATGGCGAAGCCGCCGACGACGCGCCAGAAGGCGAGGTCCCACAGCGCGAAGGGGAGCGCGGAGCCGACGGCGCTGACGGTGAAGAGAGCGGCGGCGATCTGCATGCACCGGATGCGGCCGATGCGGTCGGCTATGCGTCCGGCGGTCGCGGCGCCGATGGCGCAGCCGATCAGGGCGATGGCGATGACCTGGGCGAGGGCCGCGGAGCCGACGTCGTAGCGGTCACGGATGGCCTCGACGGCGCCGTTGATCACGGAGCTGTCGTAGCCGAAGAGGAAGCCGCCCATGGCGGCCGCCGCCGCGATGAAGATGACGTGCCCGAGATGATCGGGGTGAGCCGTCCCGGCTCCTGACTTGGGTGCCTGCGCTGTGCTGGTCACGTGTACTCCTCGGGCCACCGGCAACGCCGCCGGAGGGGGTCAGCCCTTCGAGGTCCGCCTGAAGGTACCTGAAGGTAAAAGGAACGTTGCCGAGACTATGCCTTCAAGTTTCGAAGTCAATAGGCGAGTGCTGTGAATCTGAGGCGGGAGTGTGTCAGGGATGTGTTCAAGAATTGAAGTCACAGAGCCCCGCAGGTGAGACAGGTGTAGAGAGCACCCATTTAGCGGAGGCGCTGCGAGATGACCTTCGACACACCGTCGCCCTGCATGGAGACGCCGTACAGCGCGTCGGCGACCTCCATCGTGCGCTTCTGGTGGGTGATCACGATCAGCTGCGAAGCCTCCTGCAGCTCCTGCATGATCCGGATGAGCCGCTGGAGGTTGGTGTCGTCGAGGGCGGCCTCGACCTCGTCCATGACGTAGAACGGGCTGGGCCGCGCCTTGAAGATCGACACGAGCAGCGCCACGGCCGTCAGCGACCGCTCCCCACCGGACAGCAGCGACAGCCGCTTGACCTTCTTGCCCGGCGGGCGGGCCTCGACGTCCACGCCCGTGGTGAGCATGTTGTCCGGGTCGGTCAGCACCAGCCGCCCCTCACCACCGGGGAAGAGCCGGCTGAACACGCCCTCGAACTCCCGGGCGGTGTCCCGGTAGGCCTCGGTGAAGACCTGCTCGACGCGCTCGTCGACCTCCTTGACGACCTGGAGCAGGTCGGCACGGGTCTTCTTCAGGTCCTCCAGCTGCTCGCTGAGGAACTGGTGGCGTTCCTCCAGCGCCGCGAACTCCTCCAGCGCGAGCGGGTTCACCTTGCCGAGCTGCTGGTAGGCGCGCTCGGCTGCCTTGAGGCGCTTCTCCTGCTCGGACCGGAGATACGGCTTCGGACGGTTGCGCGGGTGCTCGGGGTCCTCCGGCAGCTCCTCGCCCTCGGCGGGGGGCGAGGGCGGCACGAGCTGGTGCGGACCGTACTCCGCCACGAGCCCGGCCGGTTCGACTCCCAGCTCCTCCAGTGCCTTGGTCTCCAGCTGCTCGATCCGCAGCCGCTTCTCGGCGCCGAGTACCTCGCCGCGGTGGACCGAGTCCGTCAACTTGTCGAGTTCCGCCTTCAGATCGCGCCCCTGGGTGCGGGCGCGGGCGAGTTCCTGCTCGCGGCGGGCCTTGGCGGCCTCGGCGGCGGTGCGCTCCTCGTCGGCGCGGGCGAGCGAGACCTCGACATGCGCGAGCAACTGCCGGGCGCCCGAGCCGACGGCCTGCGCGACCGCCGCCTCGTGCCGCAGCCGGGCCCGCCGCTGTTCGGCACGCGCGCGTGCCTCGCGTTCCGCGCGGGCGGCCCGGTCGAGGGAGTCGGCCCGGCCGGCGAGGCCCTTGACCCGCTCCTCGTGCGTACGGACCTGCAGGCGCGCCTCCATCTCGGTCTGGCGGGCGTTGGCACCGTCGGCGGCGAGCCGGTCCCGCACGGAGGTGTCGGGCTCCTCCTCGATCGGCATCTCCTCGGCGACGGCGAGCCGCTCGGCGAGTTCCTCGACCTCCTGAAGCGCCTTGTCCAGGGCCTCCTGGGCCCGGGCCGTGGCGGCGGCGGCGCGTTCCGCCTCTCCGGTGGCGCCGCGCGCCTGCCCCGCCAGCCGCCCGAGCTGCTGGGCGACGGCCGACTTCTCCCGGTCGGCGGCCCTGCGCCGCTCCCCCAGCTCCTCGACCAGCGCGGCACACTCCGTGCGCCGTTCGACGGCCTCCCGCTGGGCCTCGGCCAGCTCCTCGCAGCGCACGGCCAGCTCCTCCAGCTCGGCGGCCGCCTCGTCGACGGAGGCCTGCACTTCGAGGAGGCTGGGGGCGCCGGCCGAGCCGCCGTGGGCGAAGTGGGCGCCGAGGAGGTCGCCTTCGGCGGTGACGGCGGTGAGGTCCGGATGGGTGTAGACGAGGCTTTCCGCGTCTTCGAGGGTGTCGACCACGACGATGCCGCGCAGGAGCCGCCTGACGGCGGGCATGAGGTCCGCGGGGCCGCGGACCAGGTCTGCGGCGTAGGTGTGGCGGGCGTCTGCGGCGCCGTTGTGGCTGGCCGCGCAGTTCCCCGCGCCCCTGAGGGCGTCATCTCCTGCCACGAGCAGGGTGGCCCTGCCACCGTCCTGTTTGCGGAGGAGTCGGATCGCGTCGGCCGCGGCTGCCGGGGACGTGACCGCGACGGCGTCCGCCGCAGCCCCGAACGCGGCGGCCAGGGCGACCTCGTGGCCCTGGGCCACCGTCAGCAGCTCCGCCGCCGGACCGAGCAGGCCCGAGAGGCGGTCCTTGGCCGCCAGCAGTGCGCCGGTGCCGTCCTTGCGGCGCAGGCCGAGCGCCAGGGCCTCGTGGCGGGCCTGGGTGGCGGCACGCCGGCGTTCCGCCGCCGTGGTGGCCTCGCGTGCCGCGGTGAGCGCGGCCTCGGCCTCGGCCAGCCCCTCCTTGGCCGCCTCGTGCCGCGCGGCGAGTTCCGCGTCACCGGCGTCGAGGCCGTCGACCTCGGCCTTGAGGGCCTCGTACTCCTCCTGCGCGGCGACGGCACGTTCCTGCGCCTCGTCACGGGCGGCGGCCAGGCGCTCGATCTCGGCCTGGGCGGAGGCCGCGCGGGAGCGGGCTGCGTTGACCTGGCCGCTGAGCCGGGCCAGGCCTTCGCGCCGGTCGGCGATGGCCCGGGCGGCGTCCTTCAGGCGCCGCTCCTCCTGGGCCAGCTCGCGCTCCAGCTCGGCACGGTGGGCGACCGTGTCCTCCAAAGCGCGTTCGGCGGCTTCCAGGGCCGCCTCCAGTTCGGCCTCCTGCTCGCGGATGCGGGCCGCCTCGCGCTCCATGTCCTCGGGGTCGCGGCCGCGCCGCTCCTCCGGGGGCGCCGAGGTGGCGCTCTTCACGCGCGCGTCGGCCAGCGAGATCGTGCCGCGCACCCGCTCGGCGAGCTGGGAGAGCTCGTACCAGGTCTGCTGGGCCCGCTGCAGGCGCGGCGTGAGCTGCCGGACCTCGTCCTCCAGCTGGGCCTCGCGCTGGAGCGCCCCGCGCAGCTCCTGCTCGGCGGCCTCCTTGCGCTCCTTCAGCGCGGCCTCGTCGGCGACCTCGGCCTGCAGGGCTTCACGGAGCCGGACGAGGTCGTCGGCGAGCAGGCGCAGCCGGGCGTCGCGCAGATCCGCCTGGATGACGGCCGCCCTGCGCGCCACCGCCGCCTGCCGGCCCAGCGGCTTGAGCTGGCGGCGCAACTCGTCGGTGAGGTCCTGCACGCGCGCGAGGTTGGCCTGCATCGCGTCCAGCTTGCGCAGCGCCTTCTCCTTGCGCTTGCGGTGCTTGAGGACGCCGGCGGCCTCCTCGATGAAGGCGCGGCGGCCCATGGGGTCGGCGTGCAGCACGGAGTCGAGCTGGCCCTGTCCGACGATGACGTGCATCTCGCGGCCGATGCCGGAGTCGGAGAGCAGTTCCTGGATGTCGAGGAGACGGCAGGTGTCGCCGTTGATCTGGTACTCGCTGCCGCCGTTGCGGAACATGATCCGCGTGATGGTGACCTCGGCGTACTCGATGGGCAGAGCCCCGTCGGAGTTGTCGATGGTCAGGGACACCTCGGCGCGGCCCAGGGGCGGGCGGCCGGTGGTGCCGGCGAAGATGACGTCCTCCATCTTGCCGCCGCGCAGCGACTTGGCGCCCTGCTCCCCCATGACCCAGCTGAGCGCGTCGACGACGTTGGACTTGCCCGAGCCGTTCGGTCCGACGACGCACGTGATCCCCGGCTCGAACCGGAGGGTGGTCGCGGAGGCGAACGACTTGAACCCGCGGAGGGTCAGGGCCTTGAGGTGCACGCCGCCGGACTCTACCGCCCGGGTTCGTCTCACTCCATGAACCCGCGGTTTCGCCACTGAACGCGCAGGGCAGACCAGACGTTAAAGAAGGTGAAAGGATGCGCGGGGGAAAGAAAGAAGGGACGCCGGTGGCGTCCCTTGCACTTCTGACAACTCAGCGGTTGTTACGGGCTTCCCCACCACTGCTGTGCCGATGTGGAGCGGTGCAGTGATCAGGTGAGCGCAGGCTCCGCCTGGTGTGCGTCAACGCTCTCCATGATCCTGTCGTGAGAAGCGGCAGCCGTCAGCGCCTCGTTCTCCGCCTGGATCCGTACGAGCTCGGATTCCAGGTCCTGGACGCGCTGCTGGAGCCGTCGCATCTCGGCGAGGAGTCGAGGGTCGGAGCCGCCGACGTAACCGAGAAGCGCCTTTGCCATGATGGATGGTCCTCCACAATGAGTGACCGACCGATGCGGTTGGGTCGTGAGGGATTCGCACCCGCGGCTTGGCAGGCCTTCAGTTGTGCTGCCGTTCAGCCATGCCAAACAGCTAAGGTGCGCGGGGTGCTTTCAGCGTCTCACCAAAAAGTTTGACGGTCAACACGATCACGCCCCGTATTGGCGGGCGACCCTGGCGCACACGGCCTTCAACGGCGGCGCGGCGGCTTCAGCGGGCCCTCGGGGCGTGGCGATCATCCTTGCGTCTGGAGCCTGCCAAGGCAAGCGGTTCTCGGCAATCACCAGCGAGTTTCCGTTCGGGGCGGCTCCCGGGACCCCCGCCGCGGGCGGCCGGGGAGCCGTTCCGCGATGCCGGATCAGCGGATGGCGAAGCCCTCGTAGCCGCCGCGGGGTGTGTCCCAGATCTCGGTGACACCGTCCACACGGCCGGGCGTGTCGTCACCGCGGAGCCACTCCAGCAGGCCTTGACAGCCCTCGCGCGCGCCCTCGGCGACGACCTGGACCCGTCCGTCGCCCAAATTGAGAGCAAAACCACTCAGGCCGCCGATCTCCAGGGCCTTGGCCCGCGTGAACCAGCGGAAACCCACACCTTGGACGCGTCCTCGCACCCAGGCGACCAGTCGCACATCCTCGCTCATGACTGCAACCTAACCGCCCGATCTCCCTCCGGACACTTCCTCCCCTTGCGCCATGCGGTACCGTCCCCCCTCAACGAATCTCATATGAAACTCACACGATCGAGTGAGTTTGGTGTTGATCTCGAGGACGAGTCGACCGCCAGGACGAGGAAGGCCAGGACATGGGACGCCACCGACGCTCCGCCGCCGGCCGCGCCGCCACGGGCCGCGCCGACGGCTTCGCGGAGGGCCACGACCCGCTGTACTCCACCGCGGACGACGCCCCGACGATGGGCATCGCGCCCTATCTGAACCCGGAGGCGTACGCCGAGACCCACGCCCGGAGCGAGGCCTATCTGTTCGGGGCGGAGGCCTCCGCGGCCGGTGACCGCTTCACGGAGACGGCCGTCTTCGCGAGCGACGGTTTCGGTTCGGACGGTTTCACCTCCGACGG
>NZ_JAPSKN010000164.1 GCF_031181705.1 Streptomyces sp. | reverse complement strand
CCCGGAAGCCCGGACCGCGCCGCAGCGCGTGCTCCCCGCCGGGCGGGCGGGCCCGCGTCCCCGTCTCCGCCATCGCGGGCCGCCTCCGCCTTCCCTCACACGCGCCGCGTTCGTTCAGTCTTCCCGGGGACTCCGCACGGACGCGATCTCCGACCCGCCGAACGCGGCCTTACGATGGGACGCATGTCTGCTTCGCCTGGCCGCCGTGTCCTGCTCGCCGCCCCCCGTGGCTACTGCGCGGGCGTGGACCGCGCCGTGATCGCCGTAGAGAAAGCGCTGGAGCAGTACGGCGCCCCGGTCTACGTCCGCCACGAGATCGTCCACAACAAGTACGTCGTGCAGACCCTGGAGAAGAAGGGCGCGATCTTCGTCGAGCAGACGGAAGAGGTGCCGCCGGGCAACATCGTGATGTTCTCGGCCCACGGCGTGGCCCCGGTGGTCCACGAGGAGGCCGAGCGCGGCAAGCTCGCCACCATCGACGCCACGTGCCCGCTGGTCACCAAGGTCCACAAGGAAGCCGTCCGCTTCGCCAAGGAGGACTACGACATCCTCCTGATCGGGCACGAGGGCCACGAGGAGGTCATCGGCACCTCCGGCGAGGCCCCCGACCACATCCAGCTCGTCGACGGCCCGGGCGACGTCGCCAAGGTCGAGGTCCGCGACCCGTCCAAGGTCGTCTGGCTCTCCCAGACCACGCTCTCCGTGGACGAGACCATGGAGACCGTCGACGCCCTGAAGGACAAGTTCCCGCAGCTCATCTCCCCGCCCAGCGACGACATCTGCTACGCCACGCAGAACCGCCAGCTGGCCGTGAAGCAGATGGGCGCCGAGTCCGACCTGGTGATCGTGGTCGGCTCGCGCAACTCCTCCAACTCCAAGCGCCTGGTCGAGGTCGCCAAGATCGCCGGGGCCCGCGCCGCCCACCTCGTGGACTTCGCCGACGAGATCGACGAGGCCTGGCTGGAGGGCGTCTCCACCGTCGGCGTCACCTCGGGCGCGTCCGTCCCGGAGGTCCTGGTCGAGCAGGTCCTGGAGTGGCTCTCCCAGCGCGGCTTCGAGGACGTCGAGATCGTCAAGGCGGCCGAGGAGTCCATCACGTTCTCCCTGCCCAAGGAGCTGCGCCGCGACCTGCGCGAGGAGGCGGCCGCACTGGTCGCCGGGCGTGGCGGCGCCGCGTCGGGTGAACGTTCCGCGGAGTGATCGCGCACGCTTCGCGAAGCAGGCGCGAAGTGATCGGGGAGCTGCCGGGGCGGTCCGGGCGGGATCGCCGTCCGGCCTGTGACCGCAAGTCCCACGTCGTAACGTAGGGCCCATGCAGATCTTCGGCGTGGACATCGGCGGTTCCGGGATCAAGGGTGCCCCGGTGGACCTGGACAAGGGCGACCTGGCGCAGGAGCGCCACAAGATCCTCACCCCGCACCCGGCCACGCCCGACGGGGTGGCCGACGGCGTCAAGCAGGTCGTCGACCACTTCGGCTGGACGGGACCCGTCGGGGTCACGTTCCCGGGCGTGGTGACCGACGGGGCCACGATCCGTACGGCGGCCAACGTCGACGCCGGCTGGATCGACACGGACGCGCGTGCGCTGCTCGGCGAGCGGCTGGGCGGGCTGCCGGTGACGGTGGTGAACGACGCGGACGCGGCGGGCGTCGCCGAGATGCACTTCGGAGCCGGCCGCGGCCGGCAGGGCACGGTGATCCTGCTGACGTTCGGCACGGGCATCGGCAGCGCGCTCTTCGTCGACGGCGTCCTCGTCCCGAACACGGAACTGGGCCACCTGGAGCTGGACGGGCACGACGCGGAGAAGCGGGCCTCCAGCAAGGCCCGCGAGGACCACGACCTGTCGTGGGAGCACTGGGCGGAGCACCGGGTGCGCAAGTACCTGGCCCACGTCGAGATGCTGTTCTCGCCGGAGCTGTTCATCATCGGCGGCGGCGTCAGCCGCAAGGCCCACAAGTTCCTGCCCCACATCGAGGGCATCAAGGCGGAGATCGTCCCGGCGCAGCTGCAGAACAACGCGGGCATCGTGGGCGCGGCGATGCGGGCGGCGGGGCACTAGGCCGGACCCGGCCTCAGAGCCTGACGGGGCCCGGGGCGGCGGGCCGCCGCAGGTGGGTCACACCGCCGGACGGCCGCCCGCCGCCGCTGCCGTCCTCCGGCGGTGCACCAGCCGGATCCGCCGGACGATGACGATCAGGCCGGCGACGAGCGTCCCCCCGTACAGCCATCCGGCCTGGGTGGCGAGCGCCGTGACCAGCCCCATCAGCCTGCTCCCGCCGTCGCCCTCGGCCACCGGCAGCAGCCCCGTGGCGAACGCGATCGGCACGACGATGGGCGCGGTCATCAGGTCGCCCGGGCGCACCCACACGGCGGTCAGCACGCACACCGGCAGGAACAGCACGCCGTACGCCGTCAGCGACGCCCCGAACAGCCCGGCGCACAGCGCGCCCAGCAGGAACATCGCCACCGCGCAGAACAGCCCGCTGCCCAGCCCGGTCAGCCGTGGGTTCGGCAGCCGCCCGGCGGCCGCCGCCGGGGCGGGGGCCGGCCGCCGCACGGGCGCCGGACGGCGCTGCGCCCCCGGCGGCCGCGCCGGGCGCGGGGGCCCGCCGCCCGCACGCGCGGGAGCGCCACCCGCCCCCCGTTTCACCTGCGGCGGCAGGGGTGGCCTCGGCCGGTCGCGTCGCGGTCCGTACTGGGCAGGTCGCGTCCTGTATTGCTCCACCGCACCAACTTAGGTCGTTCAATATGCCGAATAGCCCGAGAGACACGCCGTGGGCCGAGGCTTGGCCAAGCGTTCGATACGCCTCCGGGGCGGTTCCGGGCACGCCGTAGACTGGTGGATCGGCCGGTCTCCTGGCCGCCTGGCCCTCTCCACTCACGGGAAGTCGCAACGTGTCGCTCACGATCGGAATCGTCGGCCTGCCCAACGTCGGCAAGTCGACCCTGTTCAACGCCCTGACCAAGAACGACGTGCTGGCGGCCAACTACCCGTTCGCCACGATCGAGCCCAACGTCGGTGTCGTCGGTGTGCCCGACCCGCGCCTGACGAAACTGGCCGAGATCTTCTCCTCGCAGCGGGTCCTGCCGGCCACGGTCGACTTCGTCGACATCGCCGGCATCGTGCGCGGCGCGTCCGAGGGCGAGGGCCTGGGCAACAAGTTCCTGGCGAACATCCGCGAGTCCGACGCGATCTGCCAGGTCATCCGCGCCTTCAAGGACGAGAACGTCGTCCACGTCGACGGCAAGGTCTCGCCCAAGGACGACATCGAGACGATCAACACCGAGCTGATCCTCGCCGACCTGCAGACCATCGAGAAGGTCCTGCCGCGCCTGCAGAAGGAGTCGCGGATCAAGAAGGACGTCGCGCCGAAGGTCAAGGCCGTCGAGGAGGCCAAGGAGATCCTGGAGAAGGGCGACACCCTCTTCTCCCAGGGCATCGTCCAGGGCACCGAGCGCGCCGGGCTCCTGCACGACCTGCACCTGCTCACCACCAAGCCGTTCCTCTACGTCTTCAACGTCGACGAGGACGAGCTGACCGACGAGGACTTCAAGAACGAGCAGCGCGCCCTGGTCGCCCCGGCCGAGGCGATCTTCCTCAACGCCAAGCTGGAGGCGGACCTCGCCGAGCTCGACGAGGACGAGGCACTGGAGCTGCTGCAGTCCGTCGGCCAGGAGGAGCCCGGCCTGGCGACCCTGGCCCACGTCGGCTTCCGCACGCTCGGCCTGCAGACGTACCTCACGGCCGGCCCCAAGGAGTCCCGCGCCTGGACGATCAAGAAGGGCGCCACGGCCCCCGAGGCCGCCGGCGTGATCCACACGGACTTCCAGAAGGGCTTCATCAAGGCGGAGGTCATCTCCTTCGACGACCTGGTCGAGGCCGGCTCGGTCGCGGAGGCCCGCGCGAAGGGCAAGGCACGCATGGAGGGCAAGGACTACGTCATGCAGGACGGGGACGTGGTGGAGTTCCGGTTCAACGTGTGACCGGATGACACGTCGCGCGTCCCACGCGTCTGAGGATGGCTCAAACCTGCTCTCCGCTGTCGGCGTCACCGGGAGGGGACGGCCTTGTCGCCGGGCTCGTAAATTGTCGGAGACCGGTCAAGTTGGCGTGAGCTGCAGTCATTTGCTGCCCAGGTCCGAAGGTGGTGCTGTCACTTCTCGGACCGGGCCGCGCGGCTGACGCGCCCGACTCTGTCTGGTTTCACGTGCCACGCTTGGGCGTGAAACTGTGTCACCGATCTGGTGAAAAGCGCATGACCACCCTGGCCAACCCGGACGGGACGTACACGCTCACACAGTCGGCGGTGCCGCAACGCGCCAAGGGGGACGACGGCCAGTGGCAGGCGGTCGACGCCACGCTGGTCAAGCGTGCGGACGGAACCGTCGGCCCGAGGTCCGCCGTGGTGGACCTGTCGTTCTCCGGGGGCGGCGACGGAGCGCATTTGATCAAGCTCGGCACCGAGCAGGGCAGCGTGCGCCTCGGCTGGTCGGGTGAGCTTCCGGAGCCGAGGCTCGACGGCGCAAAGGCCGTCTACCCCGAGGTGTTCGCCGGAGTGGACCTGGAGCTGACCGCAACCGCCGAGGGCTACCGCGAGGTGCTCGTCGTCAAGTCCGCGACGGCCGCGGCCAATCCGGCGCTCGAGCACATCCAGCTGACCGCCACGGCCGCTGATCTGCGCCTCGTGGAGGGCGCGGGCGGTGGTCTGCGTGCCCTCGATCAGGACGGCAACGCCGTCTTCCGCGGACCGGCGGGCCAGATGTGGGACTCCGCGGGCCAGGACCTGGGCCCGAGCACCCAGTTGCTGTCCGCCGCCGCGACCGACCCGGCTCCCGACGCCACGGTCGAAGAGGGCACCCAGCCGGGTGCCGGCGACACCAGCGTCGTGATGCCGGTGCACGTCGACGACCGGACGGTGTCCGTCAAGCCGGACCTCGACCTCCTGCGCGGTGAGGAAACGGTTTACCCCGTGTACATCGACCCCTCGGTCGGTCTCGGGAGGTCGGAGCGCACCGTGCTGTCCTCCGACGGCGACAAGTTCTGGCAGTTCAACGGCGACCACGGCGTCGGCCGGTGCAGCGTGTCCGGGCCGTACTACTGCGGTAACAACTACACGAACAGGTCACGGACCCCAACGCCGAGATCACAGAGTCCGAGTTCGACAGTCTGGGCCGGCTCACCAAGCTCTGGCTGCCCAACCGTTCCAAGGCTCTGAACAAGACGCCGAATCACATCTACGCGTACAAGGTCACCAACACGGCGATGCCGTGGGTTGCGACAAGCACGCTCAAGGGCGACGGCTCTGGTTACAACACCACGTACGAGATCTTCGACTCGCTGCTGCGTTCGCGTCAGGTGCAGTCTCCCAGCCCGGTCGGTGGGCGGCTGACCAGCCAGACGCTGTACGACTCGCGGGGCCTGGCGGTTTCCCGGCAGTCCGATATCTGGGACAAGCCGGCCGCACCCTCCGGCACGGCGGTGCAGATCGACGGTGGTCAGACACCCAGGGCGGTGGCGGTGGTGGGACTGGCACGGCCACCTACGCCAGCACCGGTACGACGGCGTGCTACTACGCGATGGGCATGAACCAGTGCACCACGACCAGGTCCTCGAGGAGTTGCTGCTCATCGATTGCGGCTGGATCCCGGTCGTGGGCTCCGGCTGTGATGCGTACGACGTGAAGCGCTCGGCCGAGGAGGGCGACAACACCGGCACGCTGCTGGGCATGGCCGGCTTTCTGCCGATCATCGGCGACGCGATGAAGCTGCCCGACCAGCTCAAGGACCTGGAGCGGGTCGCGGACGCGGCGGAGGCCGCCAAGAAGAAGCCTGAAGGCGTCGGTGTGAACCCGGACGCCCCCAAGCCCCTGGGCCGGGGCAACACGGGCCGCACCGAGGCGCGCAACCTCAAGGAACAGATCGCGATGAAGCAGGCGATGTCCGACCCTGCCGGCCCTAGAGCGCGGGTCGTGCCGCTGAAGAAGGGAATGACCGACCAGCGCTGGCCTGGCGACGAGGGCTGGCAGAAGATGACCCAGAACATCGACGGTATCGAGATCCACTACGTCTACAATCCCCGGACCAGTGAAGTCGGTGACTACAAGTTCAAGTGAGACACCGTGATCATTCGTCGCAAAAAGTACGCGGACGACGACTCCTCGTTCACCGCGGACCGCAGTTACGGCGTCCTGGGCGTCTCGCGTTACGAAGGCCGGCTCATGGTTCTCGTACGGGACGACCACCGGCTTCCGGTCTGGACGGAGCTGTCCGATTTCGAAGTCGACGACCCGGAAGTGCCTGCGGGCTGGCGGGTCGACACATCCCTGCCGGACGAGGGAATCCTGCAGTTCCTGGCCGGCTACCGGGAACTCGTCGAAGACGGCGAGCACTATGACGCGCTGCTGGAGCGAGAACCCGGTGCACTGGCAGTGTTCGAGGACCGGTGGCGTCAGAACCACGGCCCCCTCGAACTGCCGGCGGCGGACGACTTCATGTCGAACTTCGGCGTGGAGCCGACGTCGGCGGACGGCGGGGATGAAGCGCACGACTCGCGTGAGCGCGGCCGGGTCTGCATTGAAGGAAGCGACGGTCATGTCGTCACCCTGAAGTGGGACGCCCCGGCACGCCGTCTGGCGTGCACGTGGACGCACGGGGACCGCAAGGTCGCCGAGTTGACATTCCCGGACACGTCACGGCTGTCGATCCGTGCCTCGGCCGAGGCGTCCGGTTTCGACGTGCACCACAGCGGCACGCAGGGGCACCGCGTGACCTGGATCCAGGTCTACCCGTACCTCTCGGTCGCGGAGGCGTAGACGCAACTGGTACGAGGGCCCCTAGGCGCCGGCAGTTCTCCCGGCGCTAGGGGCCCTCTCGCAACTACAGGAGGCTTCAGGTCCAGATCGGACTTCAAAGGATCATCGCTGATGACGTCCCGACTTGCCCGAAACTGGACTGATAAATGCCCCTCAAGATCAATTTCACGCCTCACTGCCGTAGGGATGGCGGGTCCGATGATGAGAGGGCTTCGGAGGTTCGTCGAATCGACGTGGCGTCTCTGAGTGCGAGAGATTTGCGCTACGGGTTCTTCGAGTAGCCGGTCGACTTCATCGTGGGCGGTCACGCGTTCCTTTCGGCCGTCCGGCCTCCGTTGATCGACATCATGTTCACGCTGGGGCTCGCTGGAAAGCTTACGCACCGCCGGGGCGGCAGAGATCGAATTCACGGCGATCAGCTATCTGATCCGGTCGCACTTGACGGACGAGCAAATGCAGTTCACCTCAAAGGGCGGCGTTCTGGCGCCACCTCGAAGCTGCTCGCTGGACGCATACGTGTCCGGGGTCCGGACATTCAGCACCGAGGGTGTAGAGTATCTCGGACGTTGCCGTCCGGCGTTTACCCGGAACCGGCCATGACTTCACTGCGGGAATTGGCGAACATCTGACATGGTGCCCCCGGCTGCTTCACGTGCACTCGCGCCCTACGTGACCTTGGCCGAGCGATTCGTCTCCGGGCGGATCGACGCGGTGGGGTTCGAGTCGGGGTTCTGGGCCGAGTTCCGTAATCTGCGGGGCATCTCCGACCGGGACTTCGCCGTCCTCAACGAGCTCTTTTATGTCGTCGAGGACTTCGTGGTGGATGCGGCGGCGCGGGAGCCCGGGGACGTGACGGAAGTCGAACTGCTGGCAGGGGCAGAGCAGTTCCTCGTGGCGTGCCGGGGGCTATGAGCGGCCGGGCCTGCCGGGCAGGTGGGGCGTGGCTCGGCGTCGTGCCCGTGCGCGTCGACGGCAGTGCGCGGCGGCTGTCGCGAGGGCCAGCAGGGCGAGGAGGGCGTGCTTCCGGCGGTCCGGGGTGCGCCGGGGGCGTTCGGGTGCCGTCGGTTCTGCGGACAGGTCCCGGGTGATCCGGCGCCAGACGTGTTCCGGGGGTTGTGCCGGCAGGTCGACCAGTTCCGCCGTGCGGGCCGCCTCGACCACGCGGGTCAGCGTGCGGAGGTCGTCGCGGCAGCGGGCGCAGCGGTCGATGTGGTCGAGCGCCTCGGTGTCGGCGGGTGTGCGGGGGGCGTTGCCCAGGGCCAGTTCGACCAGGTGGGAGGGGTCCACGTGGGTCACTGCGGCCTCCCGGGGGCGATGGGTTCCGCCGTGACGACGAGGTTGCCGAGGTAGCCGCCGCGCTCGGGGACGTACGGCGGCGCGCAGGTGATGAGGGTGAGGACGGGCGGGCCCGTGCGGCGGAACGCCGAGGCGCGCAGGTCGTCCTTCGGAACGGTGACGCGGGAGACGATCCGGTAGCGCACCGGCTGCCCGCCGTCCCGGCTCACCTCCACCCGCTGGCCTCGCCGCACGTCGTACAGGGCGGCGAACTCGCCGAGGTCCCCGGAGTCCGTGTCGACATGGCCGACCAGGACGGCCGAGCCCCGGTCGCTTCCGGGAGGCGGGCCGTAGCGGTACCAGCCGGCCGTGGCCGGGTCTCCGGGGACGGCCATGTCGCCCTTCTTCGTCACGCCCACGGGGGTGACGCGGGCGTCGAGGTCCACGTCGTCGATCAGGATCCGTCGCGGTGGGCGCTCGTCCGCCCTTGGCTGTCGCGGTGCGGCGGCCGTGGGGACCGGGCGTTCCACCGGGGCCGCCGCGAAGTCCCGTGGGGGAGCGGGCTGTTCCGGCGGCGGGCCCGGGAGGCCGATGGCGGCTGCCAGTGCGGCAGCCGCCAGGATCGGGGCCGGGCGCCGTCGCCCGCCGTCACCCACGCCGGCCGGCGAAGCGGCGGGCCGTCAGGGCGCCCGTCACCGTCACCACACCGGCCGCGGCGGCCCACGCCGGCCACGTGTCGGAGGAGTTCGGGGTGACGGCGGCGCCGCTGCCGCCCGCGTGCACGGCCCGGGGAGCCGAGGCCATGCCGCTGAACGACTGGGTCGCCAGGGCCAGGTTCTTGTCGTTCGCGCTGCCCCAGGCGTAGACGACGTTGCTGGTGCCCTCCTTCAGGGGCAGGTCGGCCGGGCCTATGGCCACGGTGTCCGACCCGGCGAGCACCACATCGGCCTCGACCGTGCCGGCGTCGACCTCGGCGGTGTCCTCCTTCGGGTTGGTCAGGCCGGTGAAGACGGGCTGTCCGCCGGCCCGGACGTCCACCGCGGGGGCGGCCGCGACATGGCGGACCGTCAGACGGGCCTTGCCCGGGTCGACCGCGGAGACGTCGTTGGTGAAGGCCGTCAGCCGGGGCTTGCCGTCGGCGGTCAGGTGCGCGGCGACCGTGGCGTTGCCGCCCTGGGGCACCTCGACCTTCTTCTCCAGGGCCGGGGTGCCCGAGGGGCCCTTGCCCGCTTCGAAGATCTTGATGTCGTAGGTGCCGGCGTCGAGGGACTGCGGGTCCGTCACCGTGCCGGGCTTGAAGTCGCTGAGCAGTTCGTCGCCGTTGGCGTACACGTCCACGGTCAGTCCGGGGATGCCGTGGAAGACGGACACCATCGCCTTGTCCTGCTGGTCGGCCAGGGCCGGGGCGGCCGCCCCGAGGGCAAGGGCGCAAGCACCTGCGGAGGCTGCGAGGGCGAGGGGGAATCGGGAGTTCATGGGGATCGTCCTTTCAGAAGGAGTCTCCGTACGGTGCGGAGTCTCGGTCCCGTTTCGGGGGTGGTGGCCGCCTTGGATGCGCGGCCCACAGGGCTGAGGTGCGGGCACGCCCGGGCCGGGCGCCGCGGACTGCTCGATCACCGCGCGCAGGCGGTGCAGGCCGCGGCGGGCGTGGCTCTTGACGGTGCCCAGGGGCAGGCCGGTCCGCTCCGCGATCTGCGCCTGCGTCAGGTCCTCGTAGAAGGCCATGCAGAGCACCTTCCGCTGGGAGCGCGGCAGCCGGGACAGGGCGTCGACGAGCAGCACCCGGTCCAGCACGCGGTCCGGCGCGGTGTCGCCGTGCCCGGCGTCCGGGTCGGTCCGGTGGCCCGTCGAGTCGATGAGCGTCAGGCGCCTGGTCCGGGCCGCCAGCGCGTCGACGATCTTGCGGCGGGTGATGCCGACCAGCCATGCGCCGAGGGGTCCTCGTTCCGGACGGAAGCCGGCCCGGCCGTGCCAGGCGCCGAGGAAGACCTGCTGGGTGACGTCCTCCGCCTCGTGGGTGTCGCCGAGCAGCCGGGTCGCCATGGTGTGGACGAGCGAACCCCAGCGGCGGTAGATCGCGGCGAACGCCTCCTCGTCGGCGGCGAGGAGGCCCCGGGCCAGTTCCTCCTCGTACCGGCTCTCCTCGGTGGGCGGTGCGAGGTCCGTCGGTCGTGTGTGGGTGGTCATGGCCTGGTTCCTCCTGCCGGGCGTCGCGGTGGACGGGAGACCGTCCGCCGAACCGCACCGGTCGCGCTGTGGGAAGCGGCGACCCTGCGCTCGACGCCAGTGTTCGGCGCACAAACGACGCAGGACAACATGCGTCGTTTGTGCGTCGTACAGTGGGCGTATGGCTGCACAGGGACGGCGTGGAGAGGACCTGCCGGTACAGGCCGCGCAGGACGGCGGCGGTCTGACCACCGGGGAGGTGGCCAGGCGGCTCGGGGTGGCGCCGACCACGGTCCGCACCTGGGACCGCCGCTACGGGCTCGGCCCCGACGCCCACACCGGCGGGCGGCACCGGCGGTGGACCGCCGGGGACGTGGCACGCCTGGAGCGGATGTGCGCCCTGACGGCGACCGGGATACCGCCCGCCGAGGCGGCGCGCATGGTGCGGGGCGATGGACGGCGGGAGGCGGACCCGGAGGCTCCAGCGGGCCCTGAAGCGGGTGTGGAGGCGGGTCCGGAAGGGCCCATGGCAAGGGGCCCGGAAGGGGGCCCGGGCGGACGCCCCGCGTGGGCTTCGGCGCAGGCGGGCCTGCGCGCCACAGCCGCCACCCGGGGCCGCGGCCGGTCAGCGAGCCGCGCCGGCAGCGGGCTGCGGCTGGGCGATGTGCGCCAGGAGTGCAAGGGCATCGCCCGTGCCGCCCTGCGCCTCGACGCCGCCGCCCTGGACGAACTGCTCCAGAGCGCGATCGACGAGCACGGACTGGTCACCGCCTGGACGGAGGTGATCATGCCCACGCTCCAGGCCGTCGGCCGCAAGTGGGAGAGCTCCGGCGAGAAGTACGTCGAGGTCGAGCACTTCCTGTCCTGGCACGTCTCCGGCGCCCTGCGGCGCGGCACCCCCGTGTCGGCCGCCGACCGCCCGGGCGCCCTCACGGTGCTCGCGTGCGTCCCGGGGGAGAACCACACGCTGCCGCTGGAGGTGCTGGCCGCTGCGCTGGCCGAACGGGGGCTGCCGGTGCGGATGTTCGGCGCGGCCCTGCCCGTGGAGTCGCTCGTCACGGCCGTGCGCAGGACCGGACCGGCCGCGGTGGCGCTGTGGGCGCAGTCCCGCGGTACGGCAAGTCGTCCGCTCGCGCAGCACGTTGCCGCGATGGAATGGGGGGTACGCGGTGCCCGGCGCAAGCCGGTCGTCCTGACGATCGGGCCCGGCTGGTCCGGCGGCCGGGCGGTGCCGGGGCTGCCGC
>NZ_JAPSKN010000030.1 GCF_031181705.1 Streptomyces sp. | reverse complement strand
GAGGGCTTGGCCATGCCGCGCAGCAGGTAGGCCAGGGCGCCCAGGATCGCGGCGGTGATCAGCGCGGCGGCCCAGTCGGGCAGGACGAGCGCCAGGGCCAGTCCCACGGCGAGCGCGACGGCCGCGCCCGCGTACAGGGCGAGGGCGCCGGACGCGGCGTACAGCGCGGCCTTGCGCCGCTGCTTGCGCGTCTGCTCGCGCAGCTCGTCCCGTACGGTCTCCCGTGCCACCTGCGCCAGTTCGTCGACCAGGTGCCTGTCCAGGTGCTCCAGGTGATCCAGCGGCTTCATGCGCGGCCGGGTACCCTCGCCCCCCGGCCGGTAACTAGGCTCGTGGCCATGGAGATTCTGGGTGCGACACTGCGCGTCTGCGTCGACGACCTCGAGACGGCGATCCCCTTCTACGAGCGGCTGGCCGGCGGCACGGCCCAGCGCTTCGAACGGGGCGGTGTCCAGGTGGCCGCGATCGGCTGCTTCCTGCTGATGAGCGGTCCGCCGGCCGAACTGGAGCTGCTGCGCAAGGTGGCGGCGACGATCGCCGTGACGGACGTCGAGGAGACCCACAAGGTGCTGACGGAGCTGGGGGCCCACGTCGTCGCGGGCCCGATCGCCTCACCGGCGGGCCGCAACCTGATCGCCCTGCATCCGGACGGTTCGGTCTACGAGTACGTGGACCGCCGGACGTGATGCCGGCCGGGTCGCGGCTCAGCGCCGCCGGGGACCGCTGACCATCTCGGTGGTGAGCGCCCAGCGTTCGTGGTCGCGCCAGGCCCCGTCGACGAAGAGCATGTTCGGCGAGAAGCCCTCCAGGCGGAAACCGCAGGCGCGGGCCAGGGCGATCGACGCGGTGTTGCGGGGCTGGACGTTGATCTCCAGCCGGTGCAGCCGCAGCGGGCCGAACGCGTACCCCACGACCAGGTTCAGCCCTTCGCGCATCAGCCCGCGTCCGGCGGCGTGCGCGAAGGCGCCGTAGCCGAGGGCCCCGGACTGGAAGCCGCCCTCGACGATGTTGTTGATGTTGATGAACCCGGCGATGGCGCCGTCGTGCTTCTCGCAGACCAGGAAGCCGGCCTTGGTGGGGTCCTCGATCAGCCGGCCCGCGTAGGCGGTGTAGGCCTGGACGGTGAGGGGCGGGAAGAGCCAGGGGTGGTGCAGGTCCTTGCTCTCCCGGGCCCGCGCGGTGAACTCGGCGCCGTCCTCGTGGGTGAAGTGCCGTACGCCCACCCGAGGGCCTTCGGCGAGGTAGCGGGATGCGTTGTGGGGCACCCCGCCACAGTAACCCGCCCGGTGACCTCCCCCGGCTCGGTGGCTCAGGAGTCGGCCACGGGCAGCCGGAGCGTCCCGGTGCGGCCGGGCCCGCTGACGACGGTCACCGGCTTGGTCCCGCGGTTGCCGAAGTAGGCGTCGTCGCTCGCCGCGATCACGAACCGCAGCCGGTGCCCGGTCTCGTAGCGGTGCACGATGCCGGGCAGGGTGACCGTGAAGGGCTTGGTCACGTCCGGCACCCGGACCGGTGCGACCAGGCGGCGCACCAGGGTGCTGGTGCCGTCGGGGGCGACGTCGTAGACCTTGGCGAACAGGACGAGCTTGTCGGCCGCGTCGCCGGAGTGCTGGGTGCGTTCGGCGTTCGGGGAGACGACCTGGAGCGTGGCCCGGGGCGCGCCGACGACGTCGAGGGGCCGCTTCAGCGGGGCGCTGGTCCAGGCGAGGTGGGTGCCCCTGGTGTCGCGCGGCGGCGAGTCCGGCACTCCGAGGAGCCCGGCCAGGGAGCTTTCCGAGTGGCTGGTGGGGACGGCCCGGTTGGTGTAGGTGCGACGGCCCGGTGTCACCTGGCGGCGGTGGTCGACGAGTCTGCCGTCGCCGGAGAGGTACAGGGTGCGGCCGAGGGCGGGCAGGCGGTCGGCGGTCGCGTAGGCGCGCTCCGGGTCGGCGACCCAGTCGCGGTAGTAGGCGAAGGCCGGCCCGGTGTCGGTGTTCGCCTGCTCGCGCAGATGGTGGTCGAACCAGGCGAGGACGCGCCGGCCGACGTAGCTGGTCTCCAGGTTGCCCTTCGACAGGTCGAGCTCGCCGGCGGCCGCGGGGCCGGTGATGCCGCCGCTGTGCCCCCAGGACTGCCAGATCATCTTCACGGGCGTGCCCTGCGCCTTGAGCGTCCGGTACGTCGCTGTCGCCTCGTTGAGGTTGAACAGGGTGTCGGCCTGCCCCTGCACCAGGAGAGTGGGCGCCTCGACGCGGCGCAGGTACGACACCGGTGACACCCGGCGCGCGAAGGCGAGCAGCTCGGCGGTGCGGTCGGCCGGGTAGCGGCCGGAGTTGAGGGTGTGCACGGTGCGGCAGGCCTCGGTGACGAAGTGCAGGCAGGCCAGGGAGTTGATGCGGGACGGGTCGAGGCCGGGCTGGAGCAGCGGCTGCCCCTCGCCGATGAGGTAGAAGCCGTTGGTCCACTGCCATTTGAAGGCGCCGGGGACGCCGGTGGCGCCGACGGCGTTGTTCGGGTCGAGCGCGTACGCCAGGTCGTGCCAGGTGATCATCGGGACGAGCGCGTCGAGGCGGTGGTCGACGGCGGCCGTCGCCAGTTGCACGGCGCCGCCGTAGGAGCCGCCGATCATGCCGACCCGGGGGTCGCCGGGCGCGTCGCGCGTGACGAAGTCGGCGGTGGTGCCGTCGTCGGCGGCGCGTTCACCGCCCAGGAAGTCGACGAGCTGTGAGGCGGCGGCGCCGTCGATGTCCGGGTCGTCGAGGGAGATCAGGCAGCCGCTGCGGCCGAAGCCGAGCCCCGAGTAGACGAGCGAGACGTATCCGCGCTGGGCGAAGGCTTTGCCGATGGTGTCGGTCGAGCCGTCCGACTTGCTGCCACCGAAGCCGTTGGTGCCGAGCACGGCGGGCGCCGGGTGGTCCCGGTCCACGCCCTGCGGCCGGTACAGGTCGGCGTCGACCGTGCAGGCCCGCCCGCCCGCCTGGACCGTGAACCTCAGCGGGGTGACGGTGTAGGAGCCGGCCGCCGTCGCGGGTGGGGGGAGGGCGAGCGGGGCGGCCAGGGCGGCGCCCAGGGCGAGAGCGAGGGGTGCGCGGAATCTGGGCACGCGTCGGGACACACGGACCTCCACGGTGAGGGCGACGGCACCCGGACGGCCCCGGATGCCCTGGAAGACCCGGACAGCCCGGCGAACATGGATACCGACCAGTAGGTACCGGCCGGTAGTCATGGTGTGACACGTGTCAGGAGGCGTCAATCACCCCAACGAGGGTTTTTCGACAGGACGTCAGCGGCCGGACCCGCTCAGCTCAGGGCCGGCTCGTCGAGCGTCAACGTACCCGCGTCGGCGTCGAGTTCGGCCATGACGCCGAAGGGCATGGTCAGCGCGCCGTCGCCGTGCCCGAACCCGAACTCCTCCACGACCGGCACACCGAGGCCGCCCAGCCGGTCGGCGAAGACCGCGCGCAGCTCCTCGTACGGGCCGCAGGCGGCCCAGGACCCCAGCAGGATCCCGGCGACTCCCTCCAGCCAGCCGGCGCGCAGGAGTTGGGTCAGACACCGGTCCAGTCGGTACGCGCTCTCGCCGACGTCCTCCATCAGCAGCAGTCCGCCCCGGGCACCGGGGTGGGCGTGCGGGGTGCCGAGGTCGCTCGCGAGCAGGCTGAGGCAGCCGCCCAGGGTGACGCCCCGGGCCCGGCCGGGCACCAGCGCGGGGCCGCCCGGGGGCACGGCCGTGAGGGTTCGCACGGACTCGGGCTCGAAGAGGGTGGCCCGCAACAGGTCCTGGGCCCGGGCCTGCTCGAGGAAGTCGACGCCGGCCGCCGCGGGCCCGTACAGGGTGACCAGGCCCAGACGGGTGGCGAAGGCCTGGTGCAGGACGGTGATGTCGCTGAACCCGGCGAACACCTTCGGGCCCGCCGCCCGCATCGCGTCCCAGTCGAGCAGGTCCACCATGCGCTGCGCGCCGTAACCGCCCCGGGCGCACAGCACCGCGGAGACCGCCGGGTCGCACCAGGCGTCCTGCAGATCGGCGGCCCGCTGTTCGTCCGTGCCCGCGAGGTAGGCCAGTTCCCCGTGACGGCCGAGTGCGTGCGGCGCCACCACGGCATCGAGGTCCCAGCCGCGCAGGATGTCGAGCCCGGCCTGCAGCCGGTCCTCGGGCACCGGGCCGCTGGGCGCGACGACGGCCACGCGGGCGCCGGGGGCGAGCCGGGGCGGCCGGACGAGCGGTTTCACCGGGTGAGCTCCAGGGTGGGCACGCCGGGCGGGTCCAGCCGGAACACCTGGGCGTACAGGGACAGTTCGGCCTCCAGGGCGGACACCATGGTCTCCGCCCTGCGGAAGCCGTGCCCCTCCCCCTCGAAGGCGAGGTAGGCGTGCGGTACCTTCCGGCCCGCCAGCCGGGCCAGGAACCGCTCGCACTGGACGGGCGGGCAGATCACGTCGTCCAGGCCCTGGAGCAGCAGGAACGGCACGCGCAGCCGGTCGGCGTGGGCGGCGGGCGAGCGCTCCACGTACCGGGCGGGCACCTCGGCGAGCGGGCCGATCAGGCTCTCCAGGTACAGCGACTCGAAGTCGTGGGTCTCCCCCGCGCCCCAGCCGGCCAGGTCGAGGATCGGGTACTTGATGGTGCCGCAGGCGTACACGTCGGTCGTGGTGAGCGAGGCGGCGGCGGTCCAGCCGCCCGCGCTGCCGCCCCGCACGGCGAGCCGGCCGCGGTCGGCGGTGCCCTCGTCGGCGAGGGCCAGGGCGACGGCGGCGCAGTCCTCGACGTCGACCACGCCCCACTGCTCGCGCAGCCGCTCCCGGTAGGCGCGGCCGTAGCCGGTGGAGCCGCCGTAGTTCACCTCGGCGACGCCGATGCCGCGCGAGGTGAAGTAGGCGATCTCCAGGTCGAGCACGAGGGGTGCCCGGCCTGTGGGCCCGCCGTGGGCCCAGACGACGTACGGCGGCAGTTCGTCGCCGGGAGCGACGCAGGCGGGGTGGTGCGGCGGGTAGACGTGGGCGTGGATGTCGCGGCCGTCCGGGCCGGCGAAGGTGCGGATCTGCGGCTCGGGGTAGAAGGCGGGGTCCACGGCGTCGTCGTGCTCGGCGCCGATGACACGGGCGTGGCCGGTGCGGGTGTCCAGTTCCACGACCTCGTAGGCGCTGCGCGGGCTTGCGCCCACGGCGACGACCCGTTCGCCGTGGGCCGCGAGGGTGGGCGCGAACTCGGTCCAGGGGCCGGCCGCGTCGACGACCTCGCCCGTCTCGGGGTCGAGGACGCCGAGGGCGGTGGCGCCCCGGCCGTGGACCACGGCGACGAGACCGCTCGCGAGGGGCGTGAACCATCTCGACCCCAGCTTCCACAGGGCGTCGGCGAACTCCTCCTCGCGCGGGCACACCGGGTGCCCGTCGAGGTAGAGGTTCCACCAGCCGGTGCGGTCGCTCGCGTGCAGCAGGCGGTTGTCGTGCGTCCATTCGGCCTGGGCGATCGCCTCCCCGGGCCCGCCGGCCACGGTGCGGGCGCCGCGCAGGGTGCCGTCGTCGCCGACGCCGGCGAGGACCAGTTCGGTGCCGTCCCAGGGCATGCGCGGGTGGTCCCAGGCGAGCCAGGCCGCCCGCCGCCCGTCGGGCGAGAGCTTCGGCCCGGTCACGAACCGGTGCCGGTCGTCGGTGAGTTCGCGCACGGCGCCCCGGTCGCGGGCGGCGGATCCGTCCAGCGGTACGGCGGCCAGGACGCGGCGCACGTCGGTGGGCCCGGCGCCGGTGAACTCCTCCAGCACGCACCACACCTCGCCGTGTTCCGGCCGCAGCAGCGGCTCGGCCCACCGCAGGCCGGCGCCCACCGGGGACACGGGGGTGAGCGGACTGGGTTCGCCGCCCGGCCGGCAGCGGTAGAGCCGCTGGTCGGCGAAGTTCACGAACACCACCAGCGGGCCGTCGTCGCCCGGGAGGGCCGCCCAGGGGTGCCCGCCGTACTCGATGACCCGGCTGCGCACGTTCCACGGCGGGGGCAGCAGCGGCTCCTCCCGGCCGTCGGGGTGGCGCCGTACCAGGGTGCGCCGGCCGGCCTCGGCGGGGCGCGGCTCGGTCCACCACACCTCGTCACCGACGAAGCCCACGTACTCCGGGTGCCCGTCGTGCGCGGCGGCCAGGGCCGCGTCGATGGGCGAGGGCCAGGCCCCGTACGCCAGCGTCCGCACCTTTCTCCCCCACTCGTTCAGGCGGTCCGCAGGAACCGGTCGAGGACGCGGACGCCGAAGTGCAGCGCCTCGACCGGTACCCGTTCGTCGACGCCGTGGAACATGGCAGCGTAGTCGTAGCCGTCCGGGAGCCTCAGCGGGGTGAAGCCGTAACCGGTGATGCCGAGGCGGGAGAACTGCTTGGCGTCGGTGCCGCCGGACATGGAGAACGGCACGACGTGGCCCTCCGGCGCGAACTCCTCGACGGCTGCCCGCATCCGCGCGAAGATCGGCGAGTCCACCGGCGCCTGAAGGGCCACCTCGCGGTGGTGGAACTCCCACTCCACGTCCGGGCCGGTGAGCCGGTCGAGCGTGGCGCGGAACTCGTCCTCGCCGCCGGGCAGGAACCGGCCGTCCACGTAGGCCACGGCCTCCCCCGGGATCACGTTGACCTTGTAACCGGCGTCGAGCATGGTCGGGTTGGCGCTGTTGCGCAGGGTCGGCTCGACGAGCCCGGCCGCGGGGCCGAGCTTGTCCAGCAGGGCGTCCACGTCGGCCAGGTCGGTCTCGATGCCGTACACGGCGGCGAGTTCGGTGAGGGCGGCGCGCACGGTCGGGGTCAGGCGCAGCGGCCACTCGTGCGCGCCGATCCGGGCGACGGCGCCGGCGAGGCGGGTGACGGCGTTGTCCTGGTTGACCTTGGAGCCGTGCCCCGCGCGTCCGCGCGCGGTGAGCTTGAGCCAGGCGGTGCCGCGTTCCCCGGCGGCGATGGGGTAGATCTGCCGTCCGCCGCCGTCGTGGAAGGTGAACGCGCCCGACTCGCCGACGGCCTCGGTGCAGCCCTCGAAGAGGGCGGCGTGCCGGTCGGCGAGGAACCCGGCGCCGTCCACGGCACTGGCCTCCTCGTCGGCGGTGAACGCGATGACGATGTCCCGGCGGGGCCGGACGCCCCGCCGGGCCCAGCCGCGCACCACGGCCAGGATCATCGCGTCCATGTTCTTCATGTCGACGGCGCCGCGCCCCCACACGATGCCGTCGCGGATCTCCCCGGAGAACGGGTGCACGGTCCAGTCGCCGGCCGCCGCGGGCACGACGTCGAGGTGCCCGTGCAGGAGCAGCGCGCCGGCCGCGGGGTCGGTTCCCTCGACGCGGGCGACGACGTTGGTGCGCCCCTCGGTGCGCTCCAGCAGGGCCGGTTCGATCCCGGCCTCGGCGAGCCGTGCGGCGGCGTACTCGGCGGCGGGCCGCTCCCGGCAGTCGCCACCGCCCCGGTTGGTGGTGTCGATCCGGATGAGGTCGGACGTGTACGTCACGACCTCTGCCAGGGCCTGCTCGTCCACCTGCTCAGCCATACTGCTCCTCCACCGCGGCCGCGACGATCGTGGTGACCGCCTTGAAGGCCCGGATGCCCTCGTACATGGTCCCGCTCGTGCAGGCCACCTTCCGCTCCGCGATCCGGTCCACACCCGGCACGACGGTGGCGGCCATCGCCAGGTGCTCCGCGTCGAACTCGACGGCGACCGTGAACGGCCCCCCGTTGACCGGCTCGTGGCGTACCGCCAGGGCGGCGGCCTCCTTGGCGGCGGCCCGGATGTCGGCGGCGGTGCGCGCGGGCGTGCGGCACACGGCGGCGTAGCGGGAGACGTGGTCCTTCACGGCGACCTTCAGCGCCTGAGGCGCGTACCCGAGCGCGTCCTCGCAGGCCACGTCGTCCCCGGTGACCAGCACCACCGGCACCCCGAACTCGGCGGCGACGTGGGCGTTGAGCAGCCCTTCGCTGGCCCGCACGTCGTTCAGCCACACGCCCGTGATGGAGTTGGCCAGGTAGGTGTGGGCCAGGACGCCCTCCATCCCGGCGCCGGCGTGGTAGCCGACGAACGCCACGCCGTCGACGTCGCCGTACTGCACGCCCTCCACCATGGACAGCGCCTTGTGCCGCCCGGTGAGCATCTGGGCCCGCTCGTCGAGCTGTTCCAGCAGCAGGTTGCGCATCGTCGAGTGTGCCTCGTTGATGAGCACCTCGTCGGCGCCGCCGTCGAGGAAGCCGCGCACGGCGGCGTTGACGTCCGAGGTGAACAGCGACCGGCAGCGCTCCCACTGGGACGCGCCGGGCATCACGTCGTCCGGCCACGTGACGCCGGTGGCGCCCTCCATGTCGGCGCTGATGAGGATTCTCATGACGAGCCGTCCAGGGTGGAGATCTTCATGGTTCGTCACGTTACGCGCTGCGGGCCCAACCGGCTACGACGTGGTCACCAGCGGATCGGCAGGTCGGCCAGGTGGGAGGTGAGCCGGTCCGCGAGGAGGCGGTGGTCGCGCGCCGAGTAGTGCCAGTGGCAGCCGCCGTGATCCAGGCCGGTGTCGTCCAGGCGCCAGAAGCGGACCCGGCGGTCCCCGGCTGCGGCGCGTTCCTCGACGACCTGCTCGACGTGCCCGGCGAACGGCCCCGCGCCGACGGCCAGGAGCGTGGCGCCGGGGCCGTGGCGGGTGCGCAGCTTCTCCAGGAAACCGGCGTAGGCAGCGCGGTACGCCGCCGCCAGGGTGTCGTCCGTCCAGGGCTCGCCCGGGTTGAGGGGGGTCGAGAAGTCGTTGGTGCCCAGGTGGACGACCACGAGCCCGGGGCGCCAGGTGCCCGGGGCGTGCCAGACGTCGCCGGGCACGTTCAGCAGCGCGCGGTCGTAGAAGCTGCGGTAGGTCACCTCCGGGGATCCGCCGTTGTAGTTGCGCACCATGCCCAGGCCCGAGTAGGCGTTGAGCTGGTGGTCGGCCCGCAGTCGCCGGGCGGTCAGGGCGCCGTAGCCGACGTCGGCGTTGGTGGTGCGGGCGACCTGCTCGCCGGTGCAGTCGCGGGAGGTGGAGAGGTTGCCGTAGCCGGCCGTGAGGGAGTCGCCGATGAACTCGATCTGGCGGCTGCGCGCGGCCGGCCGGGCCAGGACGGCGCCGCCCGGCGCGGCGACGAAGCCGCCGAAGGAGCTGGTGCTCCAGGGCGTGTCGTTCCGCTTGACGAGCCGGACGGTGTGCACGCCGTCGCGCAGGCCCCTGACCCAGTGGGTGGTACTGCCCGGCGTGACGAGGGTGGCGACGGTGGCCCCGTCGACCTGGACGTCGTAGTCGGCGGCCGGGTCGTCGAGCACGACGCCCACCGCGGTGCCCCGGACGCGGCCTTCGAAGTACACGCCGGGCCAGCTGTAGCGGAGCACGTCACCGGCGTCCTGGACGCGCCCGGCGGTGTGCACGCTCGCCGCGACCCCGCTTCCGTCCGGCGCGGCGGTGGCGGTGGCCGACGGGCCGAGCAGCGCCAGCGACGCCGCCGGGGCGAGCAGCATCCGTAACCAGGGCGACGACATGGCTGACCTCCGGGCGGGACGGGTGAGGGGCGCACAGAACCGCGAGCAGTGACCGTACACCGACAAAAGTCAAGGTCGCCAGGGTGCGGCACCGGGCGCCCGGCCGGCCGCCTCAGCCGGTGCGCCCCGCCACCAGCCAGGTGGACGGCAGCTCGATGCGCGTGCCGTCGGGGCGGTACTCCGTGGTCATCAGGGGCAGTTCACCGCTCGCGAGGACGGTGAGCCCGGCCGAGCGCAGATACGCGGGCACGGCCTCGTCGGGGACCTCACCGGGTGCGAGGCCGTGCCGGAACACCGGCGCGAGCTTGGGCGGCGGCCCGTCCGGGCCGCCCGCCAGGCCCCTCAGCACCGCCTTGGCGGCGCCGGAGAGTTCCACGAGGAGGGCCCGGCCGCGGTCGCCGACCAGCGTGGCGATCCCGTCCGCGAGCGGCTGCCGGTCGTCCGGCTCGCACTGGTGCAGGACGCCCCGCACATAGACGTTGCTGTCGCCGAGTTCCGCGTGCAGGGCCTGCACCTCGCCCTTCTCGGCCGCGTCGAGCTGCCGGTACACCGCCTGCCCCGCCGGGTCGGCCCGGCGGGCGTGCTCCAGGGCGGCGGTGGACAGGTCGGCGCCCACGACCCGCGGGAAGCGGCCGGCCAGGTACCGGGTCTGGGTGCCGTTGCCGCAGCCGAGATCCACCAACGGCAGGGCGGGATCGGACAGGTGCGGCTCGAACAGGGCCAGGTGCGGCCCGACGGTCAGCGCCGGCTCCGCGTCCCAGAGCACCGCCCCGGGCGCGTCGGACGCCTCACGCCAGAACCCCTCCCAGGACTCGCGGTACCGACTCGTCACACTCATGCCCACTCCCCGGGGTGCGAACGGATCCCGCCCTCAGTGACGGGCGAGTACGGTGTACCGCGCCCCGGTCACGGCCACAAGGACGTGGCGCGTTCCTTCACTTCGCGTTCCTTCACTTCGCGTTCGACGCGGACGGTGTGCGGCGGCGCGGCGGGGTCAGCTCGAACCAGACCGTCTTGCCGGCCGCGGTGCGGCTGGTCCCCCACTGACGGGCCAGCGTGCTGACGATCCTGAGACCGCGCCCCCGGTCGTCCAGGGGGTCGGCGCCGAGCAGGGTCGGCAGCTCGTGGTCGTCGTCGTCCACCTCGCACAGCAGGGTGTCCCCGCGCACCAGGCGCAGAGCGACCGGGCGGGCGTGGGAGTGCCGCACGGCGTTGGTGACGAGTTCGCTGACCAGCAGTTCGGCGGGCGCGGACAGCTCGGCCAGGCCCCAGTCGTGCAGTTGCTCGCGGACCACCGCGCGGGCCCGGCCGGCCTCGGCCGGGCCGAGGGCCAGGCGCCATTCGGCCACGTCGTCCGGCGCGATGCCGTTGAGCCGGGCCATCAGCAGGGCCACGTCGTCCTTGCGGCCGCCGCGCGTGTTGAGGGAGCGGATGATCGTGTCGCAGGCGTCGTCCATGGACGCGGCCGGGTGGGCGGCGGACTCGCACAGGGTCGCCAGGCCCACGCCGATGTCCTCGCCGCGCACCTCGACCAGTCCGTCGGTGCACATCACCAGCCGGTCGCCGGGTTCGACGCGCACCCGGACCGCCTCGAAGGGCACGCCGCCGACGCCGATGGGCGCGCCCGTGGGCAGGTCGAGCAGCTCGCTGCGGCCGTCCTCGGCCCGGACCAGGACGGGCGGGATGTGCCCGGCGTTGGCGAGGTGCAGTTCGCTCGCGATCGGGTCGTACACGGCGTACAGGCAGGTCGCCAGGTAGGTGTCGCCGAGGCGCTGGGCGAGGTCGTCGAGGTTGCGCAGCAACTGGGCGGGCGGCAGGTCGAGTCCGGCCATGGTCTGCACGGCCGTGCGCAACTGGCCCATCATGGCGGCCGAGTTCAGGCCGTGGCCCATGACGTCGCCGACGACGAACGCGGTGCGTCCGCCGTGCAGTTCCACCGCGTCGAACCAGTCGCCGCCGACCCGTCCGAGCAGGGTGCCCGGCAGATAGCGGGTGGCGATGTCGCAGCCCGCCATGCGCGGCGGGATGTGCGGCAGCATGCTGTCCTGGAGCGTCTCGGCGACGTTCTCCTGGAACGTGTACATGCGCGCGTTGTCCAGCACCAGGCCCGCGCGGGCGGCGAGTTCGGCGCCGGTGACCCGGTCCATGTCGTTGAAGACGGGCCGCTCGGGGTGGCGCAGCAGGATCATGAAACCGAGGACGACATCGCGTGCCTTCAGCGGCACCACCAGCATCGAGCGGCCCGTGATGAGCGGCCGGATGTCGCGCTTTTCGAACTGCGCGGCGATGGCGTGGCCCATCTCCTCGCTGACGCGCGGCACGAGCACCGGCTCGCCGGTGGTCATGCACTGGAAGAACGGCGTGTGCGCCGGGAAGGGCATGGCCTCGCCGACCGGTACGACGTCGTCCCAGCGGCCGGGTTCGTCGGTGTGCTCGACGGCGACCCGGTGCCACAGGGTCGTCGTGTCGGGCACGCCGTCGGGGAACCCCTCGCCCGCGACGACCTGTTCGCGCAGATAAGTGCCCGCGACGTCCGTGAAGCGCGGCACGACGGCCCTGCTGACCTCGACGATGGTGCGCGACAGGTCGAGGGAGGTGCCGATGCGTCCGCTGACCTCGTTGAGGAACTCCAGGCGTTCGCGGACGGCGGCGTACTCCAGGTCCTCGGCCTCGTCGGGCAGTTCCTCCGGTACGGGCTCGCCCGCGGCCCGGGCCCGCGCGGCCCGCTCGCGGCGCGCCTTGCGTTCGGCGCGCCGGGCCACGCCCCAGTCGGGGGTGACGGGCACCCGGTCGTTCTGGCTGAACTCCAGGACGGGGTAGCCCAGTTCGAGGATCTGCCCGACGATGCGGGCGCTCTCGCCGACGCTCATGCTGGGCAGGATCTCGGGCAGCCGGCGGGCGAGTTCCTCCGCGCCGGGGAAGTCGGTGTGCAGCGCGAAGCCGGGCGCGATCCGCTCGAAGGTCCCGTCGCCGGGGCGCAAGCCCTCCGCGTCCGCGGCGAGCACGAGCAGCCGCTCGGGTCCGGGGCCGACCAGCGGATAGGCCCACCACAGGACGTCGGCCCGCGCCCGGCCGGGCGCGGCGAGGCGGGCGCGGCCCGCCGCGGGGTAGGAGAGCCCGCCGTCCAGGGAGGATTCGAGGTCGGGTCCGAGGCCGTCGTCGGTGTGCGGGGCCGGTCCACGCCCTTCGGCCAGGGCGCCGGAGACGGGGAGCAGATCGAGGGCGGGGCGGCCGATGGCCTCTTCCCTGGGGACGCCGAACAGGCGGCGTGCGCCCCGGCTCCAGTGCGATACGAGGCCTTCGCGGTCGACGACGACCACGGCCAGGGGGACGCGTCCGGGCTCGGCGGGCTCCGCCACCTGCCCGGCTTCCGGGCCGGGAGGCGTCTCCCGCTCGCTGCCACGGTCCATGGCCCAGGCCCTCTCTCCCACGGATCCGCAAGATCTGTGCCGGCGTCACCACCGTACGGCGAGGGCCACCGGCGATGTGCGGCAACGCGGGAATTGCTCGCGCGGGGTGCGCACCGGCGTGCGACCCCGCGCGCCGGTGGGGTTCAGTCCTCGTGCCCCAGCTGCAGGTCCCGTTCGGTCCGCCCGCCCCCGGCGACCTGGAGGACGGTGGCGACGGGCGGGTATCCGGCGGCGATGACGGTGTACTCGCCGGAGGACAGGTCGACGAAGCGGAAGATGCCGTCGGGGCCGGTGGTGAGGGTGTCGACGACGTTGCCCGCCACGTCCAGCAGGGTCACGCGGGCGTCCTCCACGGGCCGGCCGCCCCCGGCCCGGACGGTGCCGCGCAGGACGGCGCCGCCGGCCAGTTCGATGTCCCGGCGGGTCTCGCGGGCGGCCTGGACGGTGACGGGGAGCGCGGCCGGGCGGAAGGCGGGGGCGCTGGCGGCGAGGGTGTACTCGCCGGCGACCAGGTCGGTGATGACGTAGCCGCCCTCCCGGCCGCTGCGGGTGGTGGCGACGACCTCGCCGTGGACGTTGGTGAGCGTGACGGTGGCGTCCCGCACGGGCGTGCCGTCGGCGGTGACGACGCTGCCGACGAGGTTCCCGGCGCCGCCGAGGACGATGTCGAGTTCGACGGGCCGTTCGCCGACGGTCACGGAGACCGCCTGCGGCTGGTGCCCGCCGGCCGCGGCGATCAGGACGTACGAGCCGGGACCCGGCGTGGCCAGGGCGTAGCGGCCGTCCTCGCCGCTGGCGCCGCGTCCGGTCTGCCGGCCGGTGACGTCGATGAGCGTGAGAGCCGCGCGGGGCACGACGGTCCCGTCGTGGTGCTGCACCGAGCCGCACACGGGGACTCCGGCGGCGTACGCGCCGCGTGCCTGGGGGATCGGGGTGGTCCCCGTGTCCGGGTCGGTGACGGAGGCGTTGTGGGACACCAGGGGTTTCTCCTTGAGGAAGAGGGCGAGGACCAGTCCGAGGACCAGCACCGGCACCAGGTAGAGGAAGATCCGCGGCATGGCGTCGGCGTACGCCCGGATGTAGCCGTCGCGCAGGGCCGGGGGCAGGGTGTGCACCAGCTGCGGCGTGATGGACTCGGGGTCCGGCAGGCCGCCGCCCGCGCGCGGGGGCAGGCGGTCGGCCAGGGCGCCGGCGAGCCGGTCGGCGAAGAGGGTGCCGAAGACGGCGGCTCCGACGCTGCCGCCGATCTGCCGGAAGTAGTTGTTGGCGCTGGTGGCGGTGCCGAGGTCGGCGGGGCGCACCGAGTTCTGCACGGCGAGGATCAGCACCGGCATCACCAAGCCGATGCCGGCGCCGAGGACGGCCATCCAGACGCTGTAGTGCAGCCGGGGCGTGCCGGTCTCCAGGCGGGACAGCAGCCACATGCCGGTGACGGAGAGGGCGCCGCCGAGGATCGGGTAGGCCTTGTAGCGGCCGGTGCGGCTGATGAGCTGCCCCGCGATGATCGAGGCGCCGACGATGCCGCCCATCATCGGCAGCATGAGCAGGCCCGACTCGGTGGCGGAGGCCCCGTCGACCATCTGCAGGTACGTCGGCAGGTAGCTGGCGGCGCCGAACAGCCCGGCGCCGACGACCAGGCCGATCAGGCCGGTGACGTTGAAGACGGAGTCCCGGAACAGCCGCAGCGGGATGAGGGGTTCGGCGGCGAAGCGCTCGGCGACGAGGAAGAGGACGGTGGACACGGCGACGCCGGCCCCGAGGCCGAGGATCACGCGCGAGTCCCAGGCGTACTCGGTGCCGCCCCAGCTGGTCAGCAGGACCAGGCAGGTGGAGGCGGTGGTGAGCAGCAGCGCGCCGAGGAGATCCAGCCGGGCCCTGACGGCGGGCTTGGGCAGCTTGAGCGCGACGGCGACGACGGCGAGCGTGAGCAGGCCGAAGGGGACGTTGACGTAGAAGCACCAGCGCCAGGTGAGGTGGTCCGTGAAGTAGCCGCCGAGCAGGGGCCCGGCCACCGAGGCGAGACCGAAGGCGGCGCCGATCAGGCCCATGTAGCGGGCGCGCTGCCGGGGCGGCACGATGTCGGCGATGATCGCCTGGACGCCGATCATGAGGCCGCCCGCGCCGACGCCCTGCAGCGCGCGGAAGGCGATCAGCTGGTCCATGGTCCGCGCCCGGCCCGCGAGCGCGGAGCCGACGACGAAGACGACGATGGCGAACTGGAAGACGCCCTTGCGGCCGAGCAGATCGCCGAGCTTGCCGTAGATCGGCAGGCCGACCGTCGCCGTGAGCAGATAGGCGGTGATCGCCCAGGACATCCGGTCCAGGCCGTGCAGTTCGCCGACGATCTTCGGCAGGGCCGTGGCGACGATCATCTGCTCCAGGGCGGCCAGGAGCAGGGCCAGCATGAGCGCGAAGAAGATCAACCGCACCCGGCGGGGGCTGAGTCCGGCGGCCGGGGGCGGTGGTGGGGCGGGGGTGTCGGGAGGTGCCACCGCCGGTTCGTCCTGCGCCAGAGTGATCCCGCCCACTCACCGCTCCCCTCGTCGCGCCGCCACACCATTCCCGCGTAAAAGCGACAACTATGAGCAAGCGCGACGAGTTACGGCACAGAGCCGATCGGTACGGAGATCACCCGAACCGGTGAGGGGCCCAACACCCGCGCCCCACTTGGGGCTTGGACCCGTGAACGGCTACTTCTCGACCTCGGCCGCGAGCCTGGCGAGCAGCGCGTCGTAGATCCGGGCGAGGCCCTTGGGCGCGAAGGTCCTCTCGAAGAAGCCGCCGATGCCGCCGGCGCCGGCCCAGGTGGTGGTCACCACGACGCGGGCCCTGCCCTCGCCGGCGGGGGTGACGCGCCAGGTGGTGACCATGGAGGAGTTGCGGTCCTTCTCGACCAGCTCCCCGTCGGTGGGCTCGGTGACCTCCAGCAGGCAGTCGCGCACGCGCTTGCTGGTGGCCTGGAGCTTCCAGTGGACGAGCGTGCCCTCGCCGTCGCCGCCCTCGCGGACCTCGTACTCGCTGAACTGCTCGGGCATCAGCTTCGCGCGCGTGCCGCTGTAATCGGCGAGGGCGTCGAACACCGTCTCCGCGTCCGCCGCGACGATCCGCTCCGTAGTGGCCTCGACCTGCGCCATCGCTTTCCTCCAGGACCTGGTTGCTCGGGGGTCGGGGCAAGCCAACCACCCCGCCGCCCGGGCCCCCAAATCGGGGGCGTCCCACCCGGTCGAACACGTTCGGAAAACACCCTCGCACGATCAAGGGAACATGTGTTCTATTCTGTGGTCCGAGCTACCGAGGAGGCACCATGCGCTGGGAGAACCTCACAGCGGACTCCGAACACGGCCGGGCCGACGCCGCGCTGTTCGGCGCGGACGCGGTGACGACCCGCACCTTCGACACGCCGGAGTTCGCCGGCATCACGTTCCACGAGATCCGGGCCCGGTCGATCATCAACCGGGTGCCGGCGGTCTCCCGGATGTCGTTCCAGTGGACGGTGAACCCCTACCGGGGCTGCTCCCACGCGTGCGTGTACTGCTTCGCCCGCAAGACGCACAGCTATCTCGACCTCGACACCGGGCTCGGCTTCGACAGCCAGATCGTCGTCAAGACCAACGCGCCGGAGCTGCTGCGCCGGCAGCTGGCCTCGCCCCGCTGGCGGGGCGAGCACATCGCCATGGGCACGAACGTCGACTGCTACCAGCGCGCCGAGGGCCGCTACCGGCTGATGCCGGGCATCGTCGCGGCCCTGCGCGACCGCGCGAACCCCTTCTCCATCCTGACCAAGGGCACGCTGATCCTGCGCGACCTGGACCTGATCCGGCAGGCGGCACAGGTGACCGACGTCGGCATCTCCGTCTCGGTCGGCTTCACCGACCAGGAGCTGTGGCGCACCGTCGAGCCGGGCACGCCCGCGCCGGAGCGGCGCCTGGAGGTGGTGCGGGCCTTCGGCGAGCACGGCATCGGCTGCGGTGTGCTGATGGCGCCGGTCATCCCGTTCCTGAGCGACCGGCCGGACCACCTCCGGGCGACCGTGCGGGCGATAGCCGCCTCCGGGGCGACGTCCGTCACCCCGCTGGTGCTGCACCTGCGGCCCGGCGCCCGCGAGTGGTTCATGACCTGGCTGGAGCGGCACCACCCGTACCTGGTGCCGCGCTACGAGCGGCTGTACGCGGACGGCTCCTACGCGCCGAAGTGGTACCAGCGCCGGATCACCCGTCAGGTGCACGAGCTGGCCGAGGAGTACGGCATCGGGCCCACGCGCGCCGGAACGCCCCGGCGGATCCGGCCTGCCGAGCCGGTGGAGGAACCGCCCGTGTCCGGACCCACCCAACTTTCGCTTCTTTAGGAGCATACGAGCGCATCCGAAGATCCAATTGGGTCATGCGTGTGACGGAATGAGTTCTTCCGGGATCGCTTTCCGGGACGATGCGGCGAGGACGGTGACCCTCGCGGGCCTCGATCCCGCCGTCCTGGGAGGACTCCATGAGAAAACGCGCAGCCGCGCTGTGCGGCGCCGCCGTCGTCATGGCCGGGACCTTCACGGCCGTTCCCGCCGAGGCGAGCGCACCGGGCACCACGGACTCCGTGCACTCCGCGAAGCTCACCTGGAAGGACTGCGCCACCGAGACCTACCCGACGCTGCAGTGCGCGTCCCTGAAGGTGCCCCTGGACCATCGCAGGCCACAGGGGCGGCAGATCACCCTCGCCCTGTCCCGCGTGCCGCACACCGCCAAGACCCACCAGGGGCCGCTCCTGGTCAACCCGGGCGGTCCCGGCGGCAGCGGTCTGACGCTCGCCGGATTCGTCGCCTCGGCCCTGCCGAAGGAGGTCGCGGCCCAGTACGACGTCATCGGCTTCGACCCGCGCGGCGTGGGCGCGAGCAAGCCGGCACTGGACTGCCGGCCGGGCCACTTCGACCCGGTCCGCCCCAACTCCCCGCCCGCCTCGCCCGCGGTCGAGAAGGCCAACCTCGACCGCGCCAGGTCCTTCGCCGCCGCCTGCGGCAAGAAGTACGGGGATCTGCTGCCCTACATCAGCACCACCAGCGCCGTACGCGACATGGACGCCATCCGCCGGGCCCTGGGCGCCGAGAGGATCAACTACTTCGGCTACTCGTACGGCACCTACCTGGGCGCGGTGTACGCCAGGTTCTTCCCCGAGCGGGTGCGGCGGCTGGTCCTGGACTCCGTGGTCGACCCGACCGACGTCTGGTACGAGGCCAATCTCAACCAGGACCTGGCCTTCAACGACCGCCACCGCGCCTTCCTGGCCTGGGTCGCCCGGTACGACACGGCATACCGGCTGGGCACCGACCCGGAGAGGGTCGAGGCCAAGTGGTACGCGATGCGGTCCGCGCTGGCGAAGAGGCCGGCGGGCGGCACGGTCGGCGCCTCGGAGCTGGAGGACACCTTCATCCCGGGCGGCTACTACAACGGCTACTGGCCGTCCCTCGCCGAGGCGTTCGCGGCGTACGTCAACGACAAGAACCCCGAGCCGCTGGTGCGGGCGTACGAGGACTTCGGCGCGGTCGACGCCTCCGGTGACAACGGCTACAGCGTCTACACCTCCGTGCAGTGCCGGGACGCCGACTGGCCGCGCGACCGGCGGCGGTGGCGCGAGGACAACTGGGCGGTGTACGAGAAGGCGCCGTTCATGACCTGGAACAACGCCTGGTACAACGCGCCCTGCGCGTTCTGGCCGACCGCGTCGCTGCGCCCGGTGAACGTCGCCAACGGCAAGCTGCCGCCGGTGCTGCTCTTCCAGGCGACCGGCGACGCGGCCACTCCGTACGAGGGGGCCGTCACGGCCCACCGTCTGCTGGCCCGCTCCAGCCTGGTCGTCGAGGAGGGCGGCGGCAACCACGGCATCACGCTCAGCGGGAACGCCTGCCTGGACGAGCACTTGGCGGCCTATCTGACCGACGGCACCGTGCCGCGCGGGTACGGCACCGCGGACGCCGTGTGCGAGGCGCTGCCGGACCCGAAGCCGGCGGCGGCCGAGGGGGCGCCGAAGAAGGCGGGGCCTGGCGCCTCGAAGGGTTCGACGCTGCACGGCCTGCTCGGCTTCCGCGGCTGAGCCGCGCACGGCCCGTCCACCGGGGGCGGGCGCTGTCACACCCGTGATCCACCATGGACCCATGAGTGAGCTGACGAGGATCCCCGCCCCCGACGGAGTCGCCCCCGCGGCGCAGTACAGCCATGTGGTGACGGGCACGGGCCGTCTCGTGGCGGTCGCCGGTCAACTCCCGCTGGACGAGGAGGGCCGGGCGGTCGGCGCGGGCGACCCGGCGGCCCAGGCCCGCCAGGTCTTCGAGAACCTGCGGCGGTGCCTGGCCGCCGCCGGGGCGACCTTCGACGACGTGGTGAAACTCACCTGCTTCGTCACGGACATGGCCCACCTGCCCGCGATCCGCGCCGCCCGGGCCGCGCACATACCCGACGACCGGCTGCCGGCCGCGTCGGCGGTGCGGGTCGCGGGGCTGGTCCGCCCCGACTGCCTGATGGAGATCGAGGCCTTCGCGGTGGTACCGCGGTGACGGGCCTGCGCGTCCGGGAGATGACCCTCGCCGACTGCGACCGCGTCGCGGAGATCCGCGTCCGCGGCTGGCAGCACGCGTACCGGGGCATGATGCCGCAGTCGTACCTCGACGGGCTCGATGTCGCGCGGGACGCCGAGCGGCGCCGGGAGTACCTCGCGCGGGCCGACGGTGCAATGGTGAACCTGGTCGCCGAGGACGCGGGCGGCGAGATCGTCGGCTGGGCCTGCCACGGCCCGTACCGGGAGGGCGAAGTCCTCACCGCCGACGCCGAGTTGTACGCCGTCTACGTCCACCCGGACCATCTCGGCCAGGGTGCGGGGCGGGCCCTGCTCGCGGAGTCGCTCACGCGCTGCGCCGCCGCGGGCCACGGCCGTCTCCTGCTGTGGGTGCTCAAGGAGAACGTCCGGGCCCGCCGCTTCTACGAACGGGCCGGGTTCCGGCCGGACGGCGCCGAGGAGCCCTTCGAGGTGGAGGGCGTCGCGGTGCCGGAGGTGCGCTACGCCAGGGGACTTTGACCCGCCTCTGTTGCTCTGGCACGCCCGCGCGGCTCCGACTCACCTCTGTTTCGGGATCCGCCCCAGCGCCCGGACCGCCGCCTCGGCCAGCGCCGGGTGGGCCAGGGCCTCGTTCAGCACGGGTGCGGCCCGGCCGTCCCCCAGCGCGCCCAGCCCGTCCACGCAGGCGAGGGCCACGCGGCGGTACGGATCGTGCGGGCGCAGCCGGCGCCGCAGCGTGGTGATCAGCGCGGGCACGGCCTCCGGGGCGCGCAGCTCGACCAGCAGGCGGACCGGGTGCAGGGCGTAGGCGACCCGCAGTTCGTTGGTGGCGAGGGCGGCGGCCGCGCGGGCGGTGCGCGGATCGCCCAGGCGGGCCAGCGCGTACGCGGCGGAGGCGCAGCGCGGCGGATCACGGTGGTTGAGCAGCAGCACCAGGGCCTCGAAGGCCCGCCGGTCCCCCACCAGACCGAGCCGGAACGCGGCCAGCTCCCGGGCCCACAGCGGCTGCCCCGGTTCGGTCAGCACCCCCGCCAGGGCGTCGAGGTCGTCGGTCGCCACGAGCCGCTCGAACGCGGGCGACGCCCCCGACTCCAGCCGTAAGCGCTCCGTGAGTGATCGCAACTCTTCGTCCATGACACCGAGGTTAGGACGCCGGTCCGCCGCTCGGGACGTACATCACAAAGACGAGGGCTGGCGCGCTCGTTACCCGCCAGTTAGGCTCAGACGAGCGAGTTACCCACTCGCCTTCCTCGCGGCGGTCTGGTGACGCGGCCACCGCGGTGGGTACCTCCCACGCCCGCAAGGCAGTGGGGGAAGTCGGTTCGGTGCCTCAGGTACCGCAGTACGGCCCGGCCCCGGGACAGGGCCGGTCGGAACGGCCGTTCGCCCCGGGCGTGTGCGCGCCCGCGACGACGGCACCGGGCGTGTGCGCATCGCAGCCCGGCCCACACCCGCATCTCTCACGCACCCGGTGCGCCCGGGAACCCGGCCCCCGCCGGGCGTCCCCGGCGCACCCGGGCCGCGTTCCCCGTCGTCACCCTCATCCTGGAGTCCCGCGATGGCCACTCCCCTTTCCGACCCGTCCCAGTCCCCGCTGCGCACCGTCGCCGTCGTCGGCCTCGGCACGATGGGCACCGGCATCGCCGAGGTCCTCGCCAAAGCCGGCCGCGAGGTCGTCGGCATCGACATCAGCGAGGTCCAGGCCGCGAAGTGCGTCGCCGCCCTGGAGGCCTCCACGGCCCGCGGCGTCGAGCGCGGGCGCCTCACCGAGCAGGAGCGCGCCGAGATCCTGGGCCGCGTGCGCACCTCCGCCGACCTGCGGGCCGCGGCCGACGCCGACCTGGTCATCGAGGTCGCGCCGGAGTCGTACGAGATCAAGCAGCAGATCTTCCGGGAGCTCGACGGGATCGTGCGGCCCGGGACCATCCTGGCGACCGGCACCAACGCGCTGTCCGTCACGCGGCTGGCCGCCGACTCGGCGCGTCCCGAGCGGGTGCTGGGCCTGCACTTCTTCAACCCGGCCCCGGCGATGCGCCTGGTCGAGGTCGTCTCCTCGGTGCTGACCGCGCCCGCGGCGGTCACGGCGGTCACCGACCTCGCGCTCGACCTGGGCAAGGAGCCCGTCGCGGTCGGCGACCGGCCCGGCTTCGTCGCCGACGGCCTGCTGTTCGGCTACCTCAACCAGGCCGCCGCGATGTACGAGGCGAAGTACGCCTCCCGCGAGGACATCGACGCCGCGATGCGGCTCGGCTGCGGTCTGCCCATGGGTCCGCTGGCGCTGCTGGACCTGATCGGTGTGGACACCGCCCGCACGGTGCTGGAGGCCATGTACGCGGAGTCCCGCGACCGGCTGCACGCCCCCGCGCCCCTCCTCAAGCAGCTCAGCGAGGCCGGCCTGACCGGGCGCAAGGCCGGGCGCGGCTTCTACACCTACGAGGCGCCGGGCAGCGGCACGGTCGTGCGGGACGCGCTGACCCCGGCGGAGGGCGGCCAGAGCGTCCCCGGCCGGAGCGTCTCCTCGGTCGGCGTCGCCGGTTCCGGCACCATGGCCTCCGGTATCGCGGAGGTCTTCGCCAAGGCCGGGTACGACGTCGTGCTGGCGGCCCGCAGCGAGGAGAAGGCGCAGACCGCCAAGGCCCGGATCGGCAAGTCCCTGGCCCGCTCGGTCGACAAGGGCCGGATGACCGCCGAGGCCGCCGCCGAGACCCTGGACCGCATCACGGCCACGGGCACGTACGACGACTTCGCCGGTGTCGACCTGGCCGTCGAGGCGGTCGCCGAGGACCTGGAGGTCAAGCGGCAGCTGTTCGCCGCGCTGGACAAGGTCTGCAAGCCCGGCGCGGTCCTGGCCACCACCACCTCGTCCCTGCCGGTCGTCGCCTGTGCCCGGGCCACCTCGCGCCCGCAGGACGTGATCGGCATGCACTTCTTCAACCCGGCACCGGCCATGAAGCTGGTCGAGGTCGTCCGCACGGTGCTGACCGCCGACGACGTCCACGCCACGGTCCGCGAGGTCTGCGGCAGGATCGGGAAGCACGCCGTCGACTGCGGGGACCGCGCCGGTTTCATCGTGAACGCGCTGCTGTTCCCGTACCTCAACAACGCGATCAAGATGGTCCAGGAGCACTACGCCTCGCTCGACGACATCGACGCGGCGATGAAGCTGGGCGGCGGCTACCCGATGGGCCCGTTCGAACTGCTGGACGTCGTCGGGCTCGACGTCTCGCTCGCCATCGAGAAGGTCCTGCACCGCGAGTTCCGCGACCCGGGCCTCGCCCCGGCGCCGCTGCTGGAGCACCTGGTGGCCGCGGGCTGCCTCGGCCGCAAGACCGGCCGTGGCTTCCGCGAATATGCCAAGCGCTGAGCGTCCCGGCGACTGGTTCCGGTCCGGTTCCGAGTGGGGCGGCCTGCTCGGCCCGGACCGGTTCCCGCCTCCCCGCGGCGGGGGCGGAGGACCGGCTCATGCGCACCGAGCTGCGCACATGCAGTACGTTCAGGGCATGTCCCAGCCCGCCAAGTCCGCACGTACACCAGCTACGGCCGACGCGCCGGAAACCGCCGCAGGCTCCCGTGCCGCCGCCCAGCGGCTCAAGATGCGCCGGGAACTGGCGGCCGCCGCGATGGAGCTGTTCGCGACCAAGGGGTACGAGGCGACCACCGTCGACGAGATCGCGGCCCAGGCCGGGGTCGCCCGCCGCACCTTCTTCCGCCACTTCCGCTCCAAGGAAGAAGCGATCTTCCCCGACCACGACGACACCCTGATCCGCGCCGAGGCGGTGCTCAACGCCGCGCCCGCGCACGAGCATCCGCTCGACACGGTGTGCCGCGGCATCAAGGAAGTCATGCGGATGTACGCGGCCCGGCCGGAGATCTCGGTCGCCCGCTACAAGCTGACGCGCGAGGTGCCCACCCTGCGCGAGGCGGAGATCGCGTCGGTGGCCCGCTACGAGCGCCTGTTCACCCGCTATCTCCTCGGCCACTTCGACGAGCGCGCGCACGCCGACGACGCCAACGACGACCCGCTGCTGGCGGAGGTCGCCGCGTCCGCGGTCGTCACCGCCCACAACCACGTGCTGCGGCGCTGGCTGAGGGCCGGCGGGCAGGGGGACGTGGAGGCGCAGCTGGACCACGCCTTCGCGATCGTGCGCCGGACGTTCGGCACCGGGATCGGCGCCGGGCGCTCGGCGCAGCCGCAGCCGGCCGCGGCGACGGCCTCGGCGCAGGGCGAGGTGCTGGTCACGGTCGCCCGCACCGACGCCCCGCTCGACGAGGTCATGCGGACGATCGAGCAGGCACTCAAGGAGCGCTGAGCGGCTCCCGCCACGCTCTCGCCGCTGTGATGACGGCCACCCCGCCGGGGTGGCCGTTTTGGCATGTCAGGGCCCGTTTTGCAGGCCTTCGGCGCGGCCGTTCGATCGATCATCGCTCATGTGTTACGCAAAGATTTCATCTGAGAGCAATTTCTGGCACTCAGTGCCTTGCGGGGTGACACGCGGTGTCATACGTTGAAGAGGTCCGGGCGGCGTCCCAGCGGGCCTCGTGCCCGTCCGCCCCGGGCGCCTGCGTCACAGGCAACCTCCCGCGCCACCAGCGCTGCCGAACAGCACCACCGCCGAACCGACGGCACACCCTCGAACCCTCAGCAGCACCGACGTAACCATCGGCGCCCCTCCCTCAGGGCGCTCACCGCCGGAGGCAACACCGTGACCGTGAAGGACATCCTGGCCGCGATCCAGTCGACCGACTCCACGTCGGAGGACTTCGCCGCCCTCCCGCTGCCCGAGTCGTACCGCGCGATCACCGTGCACAAGGACGAGACGGAGATGTTCGCCGGACTCGCCACGCGCGACAAGGACCCCCGCAAGTCGATCCACCTGGACGAGGTGCCGCTGCCCGAGCTGGGCCCGGGCGAGGCCCTGGTGGCCGTCATGGCCTCCTCGGTCAACTACAACTCGGTGTGGACGTCGATCTTCGAGCCGCTGTCCACCTTCGGCTTCCTGGAGCGCTACGGCCGCACCAGCGAGCTGGCCAAGCGCCACGACCTGCCGTACCACATCATCGGCTCCGACCTCGCCGGCGTCGTGCTGCGCACCGGCCCGGGCGTCAACGCCTGGCGCCCCGGCGACGAGGTCGTCGCGCACTGCCTGTCCGTCGAGCTGGAGTCCAGCGACGGCCACAACGACACGATGCTCGACCCGGAGCAGCGCATCTGGGGCTTCGAGACCAACTTCGGCGGCCTTGCCGAGATCGCGCTGGTGAAGTCCAACCAGCTGATGCCCAAGCCGGACCACCTCAGCTGGGAGGAGGCCGCCGCCCCCGGCCTGGTCAACTCCACCGCCTACCGGCAGCTGGTCTCCCGCAACGGCGCCGCCATGAAGCAGGGCGACAACGTGCTCATCTGGGGCGCGAGCGGCGGACTCGGCAGTTACGCCACCCAGTTCGCGCTGGCCGGCGGCGCCAACCCGATCTGCGTGGTCTCCTCGCCGCAGAAGGCGGAGATCTGCCGGGCGATGGGCGCCGAGGCGATCATCGACCGCAACGCCGAGGGCTACAGGTTCTGGAAGGACGAGAACACCCAGGACCCCAAGGAGTGGAAGCGCTTCGGCAAGCGCATCCGCGAGCTCACCGGCGGCGAGGACATCGACATCGTCTTCGAGCACCCCGGCCGCGAGACCTTCGGCGCGTCCGTCTTCGTCACCCGCAAGGGCGGCACCATCACCACCTGCGCCTCGACCTCGGGCTACATGCACGAGTACGACAACCGCTACCTGTGGATGTCGCTGAAGCGGATCATCGGCTCGCACTTCGCCAACTACCGCGAGGCCTGGGAGGCCAACCGGCTCATCGCGAAGGGCAAGATCCACCCGACCCTGTCCAAGGTGTACTCCCTGGAGGACACCGGCCAGGCGGCCTACGACGTGCACCGCAACCTGCACCAGGGCAAGGTCGGCGTGCTGTGCATGGCCCCCGAGGAGGGCCTGGGCGTGCGCGACCACGCCAAGCGCGCCCAGCACATCGACGCCATCAACCGCTTCCGCAACATCTGAGACACCCGGGGTCATAGATGACTGAGCGTCAGACCGCGCCTGTGCCCACGGGCACAGAGCGCCCTCGGGCACAGGCGCGAAAGGAAAGGGACCGGCCGTGGCTCATGCGGACCTACGCCGGTCACTCCACGGCCGAGGCGTCCAACGAGCTGTACCGGCGCAACCTCGCCAAGGGCCAGACGGGTCTGTCGGTGGCGTTCGACCTGCCGACGCAGACCGGCTACGACTCCGACCACGTCCTCGCCCGCGGCGAGGTGGGCCGGGTCGGCGTGCCGATCGCGCACGTCGGTGACATGCGCCGGCTGTTCCAGGACATCCCCCTGGAGCAGATGAACACCTCGATGACCATCAACGCCACGGCCATGTGGCTGCTGGCGCTCTACCAGGTCGTCGCCGAGGAGCAGGGCGCCGACATCACCAAGCTCCAGGGCACGACCCAGAACGACATCGTCAAGGAGTACCTGTCCCGGGGGACGCACGTCTTCCCCCCGGGGCCCTCCCTCCGTCTGACGACGGACATGATCGCGTACACGGTCTCCCACCTGCCGAAGTGGAACCCGATCAACATCTGCAGCTACCACCTGCAGGAGGCGGGCGCCACGCCGGTCCAGGAGATCGCGTACGCGATGTCCACCGCGATCGCCGTCCTCGACGCCGTGCGCGACTCCGGCCAGGTGCCGCGGGAGCGCATGGGCGATGTCGTCGGCCGCATCTCGTTCTTCGTGAACGCGGGCGTCCGCTTCATCGAGGAGATGTGCAAGATGCGCGCGTTCGGCCGTATCTGGGACAAGATCACCCGTGAGCGGTACGGCATCGAGAACCCCAAGCACCGCCGCTTCCGCTACGGCGTCCAGGTCAACTCGCTCGGTCTGACCGAGGCGCAGCCGGAGAACAACGTCCAGCGGATCGTGCTGGAGATGCTGGCCGTCACCCTCTCCAAGGACGCCCGCGCGCGTGCCGTGCAGCTGCCCGCCTGGAACGAGGCCCTCGGCCTGCCGCGCCCCTGGGACCAGCAGTGGTCGCTGCGCATCCAGCAGGTGCTGGCCTACGAGAGCGACCTGCTGGAGTACGACGACATCTTCGAGGGCTCGAAGGTGATCGAGGAGAAGGTCACGGGCCTGGTCGAGGCGGCGCTCGCCGAGATGGACCGCATCGAGGCGATGGGCGGCGCGATGGCGGCCGTCGAGTCCGGCTACCTCAAGTCGCAGCTGGTCGCCTCGCACGCCGAGCGCCGGGGCCGGATCGAGTCCGGCCAGGAGAAGATCGTCGGCGTCAACGTCTTCGAGGGCACCGAGCCCAACCCGCTCACCGCCGACCTGGACACCGCGATCCAGACGGTGGACCCGGCCGTCGAGGCCCGGGTCATCGCCGCGCTCCAGCAGTGGCGCGACACCCGGTACCAGCCGCCCTTCAACCACCCGCGGCCCTGCAAGGCCCTGGAGCGGCTGAAGGAGGCGGCCCGCGGCACGGAGAACCTCATGGAGGCCACGCTGGAGTGCGCCCGCGCCGGCGCGACGACCGGCGAGTGGGCCGGGGCCCTGCGCGAGGTGTTCGGCGAGTTCCGGGCGCCCACGGGCGTCTCCTCGGCGCCGGTGGCCGTGCCCGTGGAGGAGGGCAGCGCCCTGGCCCTGGTGCGCCGCAAGGTGGAGCTGACGGCCAAGGACCTGGGTGTGGGCAAGCTGCGCTTCCTGGTCGGCAAGCCGGGCCTGGACGGGCACTCCAACGGCGCCGAGCAGATCGCGGTCCGCGCCCGGGACGCCGGATTCGAGGTGGTCTACCAGGGCATCCGGCTCACGCCCGAGCAGATCGTGGACGCGGCCGTGGCCGAGGACGTGCACGCGGTCGGCCTGTCCATCCTGTCCGGATCGCACGCCCAGCTGGTGCCGGACGTCCTCGAACGGCTGCGTGTGGCCGGTGCCACAGATATACCGGTGATCGCCGGTGGCATCATCCCGAGCGGTGATGCCGAGCAGCTCAGGGCAGCCGGAGTGGCCGCGGTCTTCACCCCGAAGGACTTCGACATCACCGGAATCATCGGCCGCATCGTCGACGAGATCCGGAAAGCGAACAAGCTCGACCCCCTGGAGGTCCCCGCATGACGACCGTCAACCGCCTTCGCCCGCGGCGTTCCTGCCTGGCGGTGCCGGGCTCGAACCCGCGCTTCCTGGAGAAGGCCCAGGGCCTCCCGGCGGACCAGGTCTTCCTCGACCTGGAGGACGCCTGCGCCCCGCTGGCCAAGCCCGAGGCGCGGCACACCATCGTGAAGTTCCTCAACGAGGGCGACTGGACGGGCAAGACACGCGTGGTCCGGGTCAACGACTGGACGACCGAGTGGACGTACCGCGACGTCGTCACGGTCGTCGAGGGCGCCGGCCCCAACCTCGACTGCATCATGCTGCCGAAGGTCCAGGACGCCCAGCAGATCGTCGCCCTCGACCTGCTCCTGACGCAGATCGAGAAGACCATGGGCTTCGAGGTCGGCCGCATCGGCATCGAGGCGCAGATCGAGAACGCCCGGGGCCTGAACAACGTCAACGAGATCGCGCAGGCCTCCCCGCGCGTGGAGACGATCATCTTCGGCCCGGCCGACTTCATGGCCTCCATCAACATGAAGTCGCTGGTCGTGGGCGAGCAGCCGCCCGGCTACCCGGCGGACGCCTACCACTACATCCTGATGAAGATCCTGATGGCCGCCCGCGCCAACAACCTCCAGGCGATCGACGGCCCCTACCTGCAGATCCGCAACGTCGACGGCTACCGCGAGGTCGCCCGGCGCGCCGCCGCGCTCGGCTTCGACGGCAAGTGGGTGCTGCACCCGGGTCAGGTCGAGGCGTCCAACGAGATCTTCTCGCCCTCCCAGGAGGACTACGACCACGCCGAGCTGATCCTGGACGCGTACGAGTACTACACGTCCGAGGCGGGCGGCAAGAAGGGCTCGGCGATGCTCGGCGACGAGATGATCGACGAGGCCAGCCGCAAGATGGCCCTGGTCATCGCCGGCAAGGGACGCGCCGCCGGCATGCGGCGCACCAGCACGTTCGAGATCCCGGAGGCGTGACGGCCATGCAGTTCGGACGCACCTACGAGGAGTTCGAGGTCGGCGCGACGTACAAGCACTGGCCGGGCAAGACGGTCACGGAGTACGACGACCACCTGTTCTGTCTCCTCACCATGAACCACCACCCGCTCCACATGGACGCGAACTATGCGGAGAAGACGACCGACTTCGGCAAGAACGTCGTCGTGGGCAACTACATCTACTCGCTGCTGCTCGGCATGTCCGTGCCGGACGTCTCCGGCAAGGCCATCGCCAACCTGGAGATCGAGTCGCTGAAGCACGTGGCGCCGACCTTCCACGGCGACACGGTCTACGGCCAGACGACGGTGCTCGACAAGTGGCCGTCGAAGTCGAAGGACGACCGCGGCATCGTCTACGTCGAGACCAGGGGCTACAAGCAGGACGGCACGCTGGTCTGCGTGTTCCGCCGCAAGGTGATGGTGCCGACCGAGACGTACATCAAGGAGCGCGGCGGCGAGCAGCCCGGCCGCCCCGAGCTCAGGGAGCAGGAGAAGTAGTCATGGCGCGACTCGCCCAGACCGCCGGTCTGACGGACGTCCAGCAGGAGATCCTGTCCACCGTCCGGGACTTCGTGGACAAGGAGATCCTTCCGGTCGCCACGGAGCTGGAGCACCGCGACGAGTACCCGCAGGCGATCGTCGACGGGCTGAAGGAGTTGGGCCTGTTCGGCCTGATGATCCCCGAGGAGTACGGGGGGCTGGGCGAGTCGCTCCTGACCTACGCGCTGTGCGTGGAGGAGATCGCCCGCGGGTGGATGTCGGTGTCCGGCATCATCAACACCCACTTCATCGTGGCGTACATGCTCAAGCAGCACGGCACGCAGGAGCAGAAGGACCACTTCCTGCCGCGGATGGCGGCCGGCGACATCCGGGGTGCCTTCTCGATGTCGGAGCCGGGCCTCGGCTCGGACGTGTCGGCGATCACGTCGAAGGCGGTGCGGGACGGTGACGAGTACGTCCTGAACGGCCAGAAGATGTGGCTCACGAACGGCGGTACGTCGTCTCTGGTGGCCGTTCTGGTGCGAAGTGACGAAGGTCACCCCGAGGGCACCGCGCCCCACAAGTCGATGACCACCTTCCTCATCGAGAAGGAGCCCGGCTTCGGCGAGGTGCGGCCCGGCCTCACCATCCCCGGCAAGATCGACAAGATGGGCTACAAGGGGGTGGACACCACCGAACTCATCATGGATGGCCTGCGGATTCCTGCGGATCGCGTGCTCGGCGGGGTCACCGGCCGTGGTTTCTACCAGATGATGGACGGCGTCGAGGTGGGCCGCGTGAACGTCGCGGCGCGTGGCTGTGGCGTCGCTCAGCGTGCGTTCGAACTGGGCGTGCGGTACGCGCAGCAGCGCCACACCTTCGGGAAGCCGATCGCCCAGCACCAGGCGATCCAGTTCAAGCTGGCGGAGATGGCTACCAAGGTTGAGGCCGCCCATGCGATGATGGTGAACGCTGCACGCAAAAAGGACTCCGGGGAACGAAACGACCTTGAAGCCGGTATGGCGAAGTATCTCGCTTCCGAATACTGCAAGGAGGTCGTGGAAGACGCCTTCCGGATCCACGGCGGCTACGGCTTCTCCAAGGAGTACGAGATCGAACGTCTCTACCGCGAGGCGCCGATGCTGCTGATCGGTGAAGGCACCGCCGAGATCCAGAAAATGATCATCGGCAGGCGCCTGCTCGAGGAGTATCGATTCCAGGGCTGAATGCCCGGATACGGGGTGTTTTCTTGGAGAAGAAGATCACACCCCGTCCGCACTCTTCGGCCGCCGACTCGGCTGCCTGGCTTACCCAGTTACGGCCCCGAGCCGCTACGATCGCCGGAAAGCCGCCGTCCCCCGTCAGAGTGCGGCATCATCCGCTACGAAGGTCATCCATGCCCCACAGCCAAACCTCTGCACCTCGCGACAGCCGGGCCGGCGTACGCCTCGCGCGCGGAGCATCGCCGTGGCTCCTTCCGACCGTCGCCACCGCAGCCCTCAGCCTGGCCCGCGCCCGCCGCTCCGGCGCGGCCAAGGCCGTCGCCGTTCCCGCCACCGCGCTCGCGGCGGGGATGCTGTGGTTCTTCCGCGACCCCGAGCGCGAGATCACCCAGGGCCGGGTCATCTCGCCCGCCGACGGTGTGGTGCAGAGCATCATGCCGTGGAAGGACGGCCGCACCCGCGTCGCGATCTTCATGAGCCCGCTGAACGTCCACGTGAACCGCGCCCCGCTGGCCGGCACGGTGACGTCCGTCGAGCACATCCCCGGTGGCTTCGTTCCCGCCTTCAACAAGGAGAGCGAGAACAACGAGCGCGTCGTCTGGCACTTCGACACCGAGCTCGGCGACATCGAGATGATCCAGATCGCCGGCGCGGTCGCCCGCCGCATCGTCCCCTACGTGCCCCAGGGCACCAAGGTCGAGCAGGGCGAGCGGATCGGCCTGATCCGCTTCGGCTCGCGTGTCGACCTCTACCTGCCCGAGGGCGTGGAGGTCGCGGTCGAGGTGGGGCAGAAGACCGTGGCTGGGGTGACTCGCATTGACCGTGATTGATCCTGACACCAAGGCCGGCTGGGTCCCGGAGGCCGACGAGGTCGACGAAGAGGAGGAAATGCCCCTCTCCCTGCGCCTGTCGATAGCGGACACCCTGACACTCGGCAACGCCACGTGCGGCTTCATGGCGGTGTACTTCACCACCACCGGAATCCTGATCCCGCACCTCACGGGCAGCCAGGAGACCGGCATGGCCCGCCACAGCGCGGCCACGGCGGTCATCCTGATGCTCTGCGCGGCGGTCTTCGACCTCTTCGACGGCCTGGTGGCGCGCAAGCTGCGCTCCTCGCCGATGGGCGCGGAGCTGGACAACCTCTCCGACCTGATCAGCTTCGGGCTGGCGCCGGCGTACTTCGTGCTGGTGTACGGCATGGTCGCGGACGACGCGCACCAGCGGGTGGCGGCGGTCGGGGCGATCGTGGTCCTGCTGGCGGTGGTGCTCCGGCTTGCGCGCTTCTCGTGCGTCACGGTCAAGGACGGCACCTTCCAGGGCATGCCGTCGCCGTTCGGCGCGCTGACCGTCGTGTCCATCGTGCTGCTGGAGCTGCCCTTCGTGGCGACGCTGCTGGCGATTCTGGGGACCGCCTGGTTGATGGTGTCCCGGGTGGAATACCCCAAACCCCGGGGCCGGCTCGCGGTGGCGATGCTGTCCTGGATCGTGCTCAGCATGGGGCTGCTGGCGGCGTGGGCGTTCGACGCGCCGAGCGGACAGCTGCTGCTGCAGACGGGCTGCGCGCTGCAGCTGGTCATGGGCGCGGTGATCCCGCTGTTCGCGACGGCCCGGCGGGTGAACAACTTCCGCGACAACCGACGTGAGGCACGGGCGGCGCAGCTGCCCTGACGCGAGGCGACCACGGCGAGGGCCCCGAGCATGCTGCTCGGGGCCCTCGCCGCGTGCTCGGCCGGTCCGCCCCGCGGCCCGGCCGGACTGGGAACCACCGGTCAGGTCAGGAAGTCCCGGCCGATGCGTTCCGCGACGCGTTCCAGGATCGGGCCGGCCTGCGCGATGCACGTGGCCACGTCCGGCTCGGCGTCCGTCAGGGGGTAGGCGCGGCGGAAGCCGGAGCGGCCCAGGACCTCCGGGGGCAGGGCCAGGCGGCCGCAGACCGCCACGACGTCCTTGCCCGCCGCCCGGGCCGCGGCGGCCACGCCCGCCGGGGCCTTGCCGTGCAGGGTCTGCTCGTCGAGCGAGCCCTCGCCGGTGATCACCAGATCGGCGCGGTCCAGCGCGGGGGCGAAACCCAGCACGTCGAGCATGACCTCGATGCCGGGACGGAAGCGGGCGCCGAGCAGCAGCGCGCCGTAGCCGATACCACCGGCGGCTCCCGCGCCCGGCGCGGCGGCGTACTCGGCGGCCCTGGGGCCGGCCGGGCCCTCCAGGACCTTCGCGAAGTGGGCGAGGGCCGCGTCCAGGGCCTCGACGTCGTCCGGTGAGGCGCCCTTCTGCGGCCCGTAGACCGCGGGCGCGCCCTCCGGGCCGGTCAGCGGGTTGTCGACGTCGCTGGCGAGGACCAGTTCGACCTCGGCGAGGCGCGGGTCGAGGCCCGACAGGTCCGCCGTGGCCAGCTCGGTGAGGCCACCGCCGCCCGGGGGCACCGGCTCTCCGTCCGCGTCCAGGAACCGGGCGCCCAGCGCCGACAGCATCCCGGCGCCGCCGTCGGTGGTGGCGCTGCCGCCGACCCCGAAGACGATCGTGCGGGCCCCCGCGTCCAGGGCGGCCCGGAGCACCTCGCCGGAGCCGTACGTCGACGCCGTCAGCGGGGCGAACACCCCGGCCGGCAGCCGCTGCAGCCCGCTGGCCTCGGCCATCTCCACGACGGCGGTGCCCTCGCGCAGCGCGAACGCCGCCGTCACCTCGTCGCCGAGGGGACCGGCGACGCGTACCTCCCGGCGCTCGAACCCGGCCGCCACCGCCGCGGCCACGGTCCCGTCGCCGCCGTCGGCCACGGGCAGCGCCTCGACCTCAAGGCCCGGCACCGCCCGGCGCAGCCCGGCCGTCACCCGCTCGGCGACCTCCACGGCCGTCAGGGACCCCTTGAACTTGTCCGCGGCGACGAGCACCCGCTGTGTCCGCTGTGTCCTTCGGGTGCCGCTCACTGCAGCGTCCGCCACTTGCACTCCCCTTGCTCTCCGGGCCCTCACGCACGTCAGGGCCAGTCGCGCCGCTGCGACCTTAACCGGAGGACGACCCGGCCGTCAGCTTCTGCCCAGCCCTCGGACCGCGCGCCGAAACGGGTAGACCGTAACCATGACCCCCGCACGCACCGAGACAGACCTGGCGAACCGCATCCTCGGCGGCTGGCAGGGCCGCATCGCGGGCAACATGCTCGGCAAGCCGGTCGAGCAGGGCGCGGTGTGGACCCGCGACCGCATCGACCGCTACCTCCGGCAGGCCGCCGCCCTCCCCCTCACCGACTACCTGCCCGAGCCGGTCAGCGAGCACGACGGCTTCGAGCTGCGCCCGGAATGGCGCCAGTGCGTCCGCGGCCGCATCCACGGCAGCTGCCGCGACGACGACGTCGACTACGCGATCCTCGGCCTGCACCTGCTGGAGACGCACGGCTTCGGCTTCAGCACCGAGCAGGTCGGCGACCTGTGGCTGCTGCGGCTGCCGTACCTGCAGACCTTCACGGCCGAGCGGGCCGCCTACCGCAACCTCGCCAACGGGCTCAAGCCACCGCTGACGGCGACGTACGACAACCCGTACCAGGAGTGGATCGGCGCCCTCATCCGCGCCGACGTCTACGGCTGGACCTCTCCGGGCCTGCCGCGCCGCGCCGCCTCGCTGGCCCGGCGGGACGCCGTGCTCTCGCACACCGGCAACGGCGTGTACGGCGCGATGTGGGCGGCGGCGCTGATCTCGTCGGCGTTCACGGCGCCCACCGTGCGGCACGCCGTCGACGAGGCCCTGACCGTGATCCCGGCGAGCAGCCGGCTCGCCCGCACGGTGCGCCGCGTGGCCTCCCTGCACGACACGCGGATGTCCTGGGAGGACACGCTCACCACGGTCTCCGAGGAGACCGTGGGGATGGGCTGGATCCACACCGTCCCGAACGCCGCCGTCATCACGGCGGGCCTGCTGTACGGCGACGGCGACTTCACCCGCACCATCACGCTGACCGTCCGCGGCGGCCTGGACACCGACTCCAACGGCGCGACGGCCGGCTCGGTGGCGGGCGTGTTCGGCGGGGCCGCGGCCATCCCGGACCAGTGGAAGGTCCCGCTTCAGGACACGGTCCGCAGCGCGGTGTTCGGCTTCGACGGCGTACGGATCAGCGAGCTGGCGGAGCGGACGGCGCGGCTGGCGGAGCCGGAGATCTGAGCCGGGAGGCTTGGGGCGGGCGGCCGGTGGCTACTCTCCCCCTCATGAGCGCTTCTGCCGACTACGCCGCCTACATCGCCTCCCTGCCCCGCGTCCTGGCCGGCGCCGCCGCGCTGTTCCGGGACGGTGAGGGGCGGGTCCTGCTCGTGGAGCCCAGCTACCGGGAGGGCTGGGCGCTGCCGGGCGGCACCGTCGAGTCCGACGACGGGGAGACCCCGCGGCAGGGCGCGCGGCGCGAGACGGCCGAGGAGATCGGCCTGGACCGTGAGCTCGGCCGGCTGCTGGCGGTGGACTGGGTGCACGGCACGGGCCGCCCGCCGCTGGTGGCGTACCTGTACGACGGCGGGGTGCTCGGCGAGGACGACCTGAAGGCGATCCGCCTGCAGGAGGAGGAACTGCTGTCCTGGCGGCTGGTCCCGCGCGAGGAGCTGACCCAGTACCTGCCGGGCGCCCTCGGCCGCCGCGTCCTGGCGGGCCTGGACGTCCTGGCGGACGGCTCGGGCACGGCGGAGCTGGAAAACGGCCACCGGGCCGGCTGACCACCCGCCTGGACCCGGTCCACGGCCTTCACGGCCGCCGCCCGGTCCCCCTGGGCGTCCGCCAGGCAGGGACGCGTGGTGCAGGGCCCGGACGGAGAAAGGCAGTTGCCGCCCGGCTCGGTCACCAGGAACCGCCGTACCGGACCCCGGGCTGGGGGTCCCTCAGAAGAGGGCCGCTCCGCGCTCGAAGTCCAGGAGGCGCTGCTTGCGTTCCAGGCCGCCGCCGTAGCCGGTGAGGCTGCCGTTGGCTCCGATGACGCGGTGGCAGGGGACGATGACGCCGATCGGGTTGCGCCCGTTGGCGAGGCCGACCGCGCGGGAGGCGGTGGGGCTGCCGAGGGCGTCGGCGAGCCGGCCGTAGGTGAGGGTCTCGCCGTAGGGGATGCGGCGCAGTTCCTCCCAGACCAGGCGCTGGAACGGGGTGCCGGTCAGGCGCAGCGGGACGGTGAACTCCCGCAGCTCGCCCGCGAAGTACGCCTTCAGCTGCTCCTCCACTGCCGCGAAGAGGGTGTCGTCGCGGGGGCCGAAGGTCTCCTCCGGCGGGCGGTGGCGCTGGCCTTCCATGTACAGGCCGCACAGGACACCGTCGTCGGCGACGAGGGTGAGGGGGCCGTAGGGGCTGTCGGTCACGGTGTGCTGCTTCATCGATGTCCCTATGCCGGAAGGAAGTTGATGGGGTGGCTGTCGGTCGCCCACAGGTACTGGACCGCGTAGGCCCGCCAGGGGCGCCAGGCCGCCGCGCGTGCCGTGAGCGCCGCGGGCGTGGAGGGCAGGCCCAGGTCCCGGGCGGCGCGGCGGATGCCGAGGTCGGTGGGGAGGAAGGCGTCGGGGTCGCCGAGGGCCCGCATGGCGATGACGTCGGCCGTCCAGGGGCCGAAGCCGGGCAGGCCGAGGAGCTGGGCGCGGGTGCGCGGCCAGTCGCTCTCCACACCGAGCTGGAGGTCGCCGTCGGCGAGCCGGCGGACCAGGGTGGTGAAGGTGGTGCGGCGGGTGCGGGGCAGCGCCAGGGTGTCCGGGTCGAGCGCCGCGAGCGCCTCGGGGGCCGGGAAGAGGTGGGTGAGGCCGCCCTCGGGGTCGTCGGCCGGTTCGCCGTGCGCGGTGACCAGGCGGGCCGCGTGGGTGCGGGCGGCGGCGGTGGAGACCTGCTGGCCGAGCACGGCCCGCACGGCGAACTCCGCCTCGTCCACCGTGCGCGGGACGCGCCGCCCGGGCGCCTTGTCCACCAGCGGCGCGAGGACGGGGTCGGTGCGCAGCTGGTCGTCGATGGCGACGGGGTCGGCGTCCAGGTCGAGCAGGCGCCGGCAGCGGCTGATGGCGACGGTCAGGTCGCGCAGGTCGCCGAGGGTGAGGCGGCAGGCGATGTGGTCGGGGCGGGGGGTGAGGGAGACGATGCCGTGGCCGTACGGCAGGCGCAGGGTGCGCCGGTAGGAGCCCTCCCGCCACTCCTCCACGCCGGGTACGGCCGTCGCGGCGAGGTGGCCGAAGAGGTTGTCGGGGTTGAGCGGGGCGCGGAACGGCAGCCGCAGGGAGAGCGCTCCGGGGGTGCTCGGGCCCTGCCGTTTCGGGGCGCGGGTGCGCAGCTCGCCCGGGGAGAGGGCGAAGACCTCGCGGACCGTGTCGTTGAAGGTGCGGATCGAGGCGAAGCCCGCGGCGAAGGCGATCTGCGCCATCGGCAGGGCCGTCGTCTCGATGAGCAGCCGGGCCGTCTGGGCGCGCTGGGCGCGGGCGAGCGCGAGGGGGCCGGCGCCCAGCTCGGCGAGGAGCTGGCGTTCGACCTGCCGGGTGCTGTAGCCGAGCCGGGCGGCGAGCCCGGGGACGCCCTCGCGGTCCACGACGCCGTCGGCGATCAGCCGCATGGCCCGGGCCACCAGGTCGGCGCGCTGGTTCCACTCCGGGGAGCCGGGGCTGGTGTCGGGCCGGCAGCGCTTGCAGGCCCGGAACCCGGCCTGCTGGCAGGCCGCCGCGCTGGGGTGGAAGACCATGTTCTCCGGCTTGGGAGGCACCACCGGGCAACTGGGACGGCAGTAGATGCCGGTGGTCAGGACGGCCGTGAAGAACCATCCGTCGAACCGCGCGTCCTTGGACCTCACGGCACGCACGCAGCGCTCGGTGTCGGTGTGCATCCCCATCTGCATGCCTCCAGCATCGGGCACGGGGACGGCCGGGGTCTGGCGAGAATCCGACATGGACCTCACGGCAGGACACCGCGCACCGGGACAGATGAAGATTCATTCATATGTTCGTCCCCGCCCGGTACGATGACGCCATGGGTCATGGAGCCGTCATCCCCGCGCAGGACGCCGCGCGGCGCGTACGCCTGGACGCGGAGAACGCCGCGAAGGTGGCCACCACGCTCCAGGCCCTGTCCACACCCTCCCGGCTGCTGATCCTGGCGCGCCTGCGCGAGGGGCCGCTGCCCGCCACGGAGCTGGCGGCCGAGGTGGGCATGGAGCAGTCGGCCTGCTCGCACCAGCTGCGGCTGCTGCGCAATCTGGGCCTGGTGGTGGGCGAGCGCCGGGGCCGTTCGGTCGTCTACGCGCTGCACGACCACCATGTCGCCGCGTTGCTCGACCAGGCGGTGTACCACGTGGAGCACCTGCGCCTGGGGATCAGCGACGCCGCCGACTGACGCGGCGCCGCCGTCCCCTCGCCCGCGCTATTCGGTGGCGGTCGGCCGTCGCGAGACCCGCATCGCCTCGCTCACGCGCGTCAGCGGGCGCAGCCGGTAGGTGTAGGCGTAGTCGCGGTCGGCGAACAGCTTGAACTCGTCGTGCGTGTGGGCGCCCCAGCTGTTGTCGCCGCCCACGCCCATCTGACGGTGGTTGAGGCGCAGCACGACCGCGTCCCGGGGGGTCAGCTGGTAGTCGTGGCGGGCTCCCACCGACAGGTCCTCCGGGGTGAAGTGCGAGGCGTTGACCTCCAGCAGGGGCTCACCGCAGACGAGCAGTCCGCGCCCCCGCCCGTCGGTCAGCGCGGCCCAGCGGACGTCGGTCTTGTTGCCGTTCTCCTGGGGGCGCAGATAGGGGGTCCACTGCTCGGAGACCTTCCCGGAGTACAGGCCCACATCGGTGGCGTTGTTGCGGTCCCACATGTTCTCCTCGGGGCCGCGGCCGTAGTAGTGCAGCCGGTCCAGGCGGCGCGGCAGGAACAGCAGGGTGCCGACCTCGGGGATGTACGGCAGGCCGGCCGCGCCGGGGCGCAGGGTGTGGTCGACCTTGATCTCGCCGTTGCCGAAGACCGTGTACGTCGTGCTGAACGTCGACGCCGTGCCGGTCGGCAGGGTGCCGGTGAACGTGATCTCCACCGCCCGGTCGTCCAGCGGCCGGACCCGGACGTCCGCCACGGTCCGCCGCGCCCCGGCGTCGCGCCAGACCTGGTTGCGGGTGTGGTGGCCGTTGCCCCGGTCGTTGTCGGTGGGCGCCCGCCAGAAGTTCGGGACGGGGCCGGAGGTGACGAGCCGCTCGCCGCCCGCCTCGAAGGAGGTGAGGGTTCCGGTCGCCTTGTCGACGGTGAGCGCGAAGCCCTCGCCCTCCACCGTGACGGTCTTCGCCCCGTCGGTGTGACGCAGGGCGGGGACGCTGCGCAGCGGGGCCGGCTTGACGGCCGGGGCGCCCGCGTCGAGGGCGAGCTGCTGCTTGGCCACCTCGAAACCCGCCTTCGCCCAGGGTGCGGGCTCCTTGGTGGTGAAGGACAGCTGGAGGAAGCACTCGGTGCCGGGCGCGGGCTGGGCCGGCAGGCGCACCGGCACCTTGATGTCCTTGCTCGAGAGCGGCGCGACGTCCAGCTGCTCGCGGGTCAGCCGGCCGCGCTGGACGACCTTGCCGTCGGCGACCAGGGACCAACGGCCGTCGAACTGGCGGAGGTTGGTGAAGAGGTACTCGTTGGTGAGGGTCACGGCGCCGGGGCCGCCGGAGGCCGGGGCGGCGTTGATCGCCTGGTAGATCTGCTTGACCTCGGCGGACTTGCCGGTGAGGCCGCGGTCGGCGGTGACGATGCCGTCGCCGGAGAAGGCGCCGTCGTTGGGGTTGTCGCCCCAGTCGCCGCCGTAGGCGTGGAACGTCCTGTCGCGCGGGCGCTTCTCGGTGAAGCCGGCGGTGGCCGCGTCGAACCAGAAGCGCACGCCCTCGTCGTCCGGGCCGCGGGTGCCGGAGGCGAGCTCGGCGGCGCCGAGGGCGCGGGCGTAGACACGGGCCCGGCGGATGGTGCCGCTGAACTCCCGGGTCGGGTTGTCGATGTCGGTGGCGAGCGACAGGGACGCCGTGTTCACGCCGGGGCGCCGGGTGGTGGTGCGGGTGCCGCGCACCTGGCCGTCGACGTGGAGGGTGAGCGTGCCCGCGTCCGCGTCGTAGACGCCCGCGATGTGGTGCTCCCTGCCGGTCCAGTCCTCGGGCAGGGCCCAGCTCGCGGTGACCCACTGGCCGCCGCCGTGGATGAAGAACTCCAGGGTCCGCTCGGTCTGCTTGAGGGCGTACTGCGTGTCGCCCTTGGCGAGGAGGGGCTGGTGGCCGCCGGTGACGTGCGGGGTGACCCAGGCCTCCAGGGTGAGGGAGCCGGTGATGTCGAGGCGGGGGTCGCGCGCGAAGACGGTGCCGCCGAAGACGCCGTTGGCGCGGTCGAAGGTGCCTGCGGGCGCCATGATCTCGCCGCGCAGCGCACCCGGGCCCGACTCGGTCAGCAGCTTGCGGGAAGGGGTGGGCCAGCTGAGGGCCTGGTCGGCGAAGTCCCAGATCCAGCCGCCCTGGAGGACGTCGTGGCGGCGGACGACGTCCCAGTACTTCTTGAAGTTGCCGTTGGAGTTCCCCATGCCGTGGGAGTACTCGATCATCACGTACGGGCGGGTGTCGGACGTGTCCTTCGCACGCTGCTCGACCCGCTGCGGGCTGTCGTACATCTCGGAGCGGATGTCGCTGATGCCCGGGCGGTCGTCGCCCTCGTACTGGATGACGCGGGTGGGGTCGTAGGAGCGGATCCAGTCGTACATGGCGTTGAAGGTGGTGCCGCCGCCCGCCTCGTTGCCGAGGGACCAGATGACCACCGAGGCGTGGTTCTTGTCCCGGTGGACCATGTTCCGGGCGCGCACCACGCACGCCTCGGTCCACTCGGGGTGACCGCTGCCGGGGTACCTGTCACGGATGCCGTGGGTTTCGAGGTTGGTCTCGTCGACGAGGTAGAGGCCGTACTCGTCGGCGAGTTCGAGCCACAGCGGGCTGTTGGGGTAGTGCGAGGTGCGGACGCTGTTGATGTTGAGCCGCTTGATGATGCCGATGTCCTCGACCATCTGCGCGCGGGTCAGCGCCGAGCCGGTGGCGGGGTGCATCTCGTGCCGGTTGGTGCCGCGGAAGGAGACGGGCTTGCCGTTGATGCGCATCAGGCCGTCCTTGAGCGCGAACTCGCGGAAGCCGACCCGGTGGGAGAGGGTCTCGATCACGTCGCCGGAGGGGTCGCGCAGGCGCAGCACGGCGGTGTAGAGGTTCGGGTGCTCGGCAGACCAGAGCTTCGGTGAGGGGACGGACCGGGACGCCTCGGCGATGGCCTCCTCGCCGTCGGGGACGTCGACGGGGCGGCTCAGGGGCCGGGACCAGACCGCGTGGCCGCGGGCGTCGTACAGCTGGGTCTCGACGGTGTAGCGGCCCGCGCCCTCGCCGCCGTAGTCACGCACGTGCGCGGTGACCTCGAGCTCGGCGGAGGTGTAGCCGTCGCCGAGCGGGGTGTCCAGCTTGAAGTCGCGCAGGTGCACGTTCGGCGTGGAGTAGAGGTGGACCGAGCGGAAGATGCCGCTCAGCCGGATCATGTCCTGGTCCTCCAGCCACTCCGCGTCGGAGTAGCGGTACACCTCGACGGCGATCTGGTTGGTGCCCGGCTTGAGGTGGCGGGTGATGTCGTACTCGGCGGAGGTGTAGGAGTCCTCGTGGTAGCCCACCAGTTCACCGTTGATCCACACGTAGTGGGCGGACTTGACGCCCTCGAAGTGCAGGAAGGTGCGCCGGCCCTGCCAGCCGCGCGGGACGGTGAAGGTGCGGCGGTACTGGCCGACGGGGTTGTAGCGGGTGGGGGCGGCCGGCGGCTGGGCGTTCTCGCCACCGCCGTTGGGGCCCCACCAGGGGTAGGTGATGTTGACGTAGATCGGGAAGTCGTAGCCGTGCAGCTGCCAGGCGGAGGGCACCGGGATGGTGTCCCAGCCGGAGTCGTCGACGTCGGTGCGGTGGAAGTCGGGGTCCCGGTCGTCGGGGCGGTCCGCGTAGGCGAACCTCCAGGTGCCGTCCAGGCTCAGCCGGTACGGCGAGCGCTCGCGGTCGGCCCTCAGCGCCTGGCCGAGGTCGGCGTAGGGCATGAGCGTGGTGTGCGGCGGCTCGGTGCCCACGCGGTACACCGACAGGCCGTCGTTCCACTCCGGGGAGCCGTCCGCCGCCGGGCGCCGGCCGGCCGCGTGGGCCGCGACGGGCGACGCGGACAGCGCCAGCGCCCCCAGCACGGCGGCTCCTCCCTCCAGCAGACGGCGACGGCTGACGACCGGCCGCTCGGGGTGGGCGGGCCGGTCGGCGGGAGACGGGTGCGGGTGCGGCATACCGTGGCCTTCCTCGGTTCGACAGGGTGGTGCTGCACGGACTGAGGGCACGTCAGACGCGTTCCTCAACAGCGCACCCGCGATGGGTGTTTCTGTCGGGGCGTGGGTAACTGACGGTGACGGAGCAACTGCTGAGCAGGCACACCCTAGGACCCGAACACAACCGAAGCAATGACCGCGTCGGACTTTGTGCGGTCCTGATGATTGCGCCCTGTGCGCCTGCGGTTCAGCTCCGGAGGAAGGCGAGCAGCTCACTCGTGAGCCGGGCGGGCGCGTCCAAGGGCACGAGGTGCCCGGCCTGCGGGACGCGCACCAGCCGGGCACCGGGGATCAGGCCGGCCAGCTCCTCCCCCTTGGCGAGGGGGACCCAGGTGTCCTCGGCGCCCCAGCAGACCGTGACGGGCAGGTCGAGCGTCGGATACAGCGGCTGGATCTCGTCGGTGTGGCGCTGGTCGGCCTGCGCGATCTGGCGGTAGAAGGCGGCCTGGCCCCTCTCCCCCGTCCACGGCCACACCAGCGCGTCCAGCGTGGCGGGGCGCAGACCGAGGTGGCTCGCGGAGGCGACGTACTCCCGCACCAGGGCCCGGTGCAGCGCCGCCGGGAGCTGCTCGAAGACGTGGCCGTGCCCCCCGACGAGCCGGAAGAAGGCGGTGCCCCAGGGCCTGAGGGCCACCGCGTCGACCAGCGCGAGCCGCCGGTAGCGGGCGCCGTGCAGCAGGTGGGCGCGCAGCGCCACGCAGCCGCCGAAGTCGTGCGCCACGACGGACGGCTCCTCCAGGCCCCAGTGGGCGAGCAGCTCGGTGAGGATCCGGCCCTGGACGGCCAGTGAGACGTCCTGGCCGGACCGCATCTCGGAGCTGCCGTAGCCCGGCATGTCCCACACGTGCACCAGGTGCCCGGCGGCGGCGAGCGCGGGAGCGACCTCGTGCCACACGTACGAGGAGAAGGGCGTGCCGTGCAGCAGCACGACCGGTTCGCCACCGGGGTCCCCGAACCGGTCCCAGCGGACGGTGCCCGAAGCGGTGGCCAGCTCCTCGCGTAACGTCCAGTCCCTCAAGACGGCGTCCTCTCGCTCTCATGACGACGGTTTTTTGTCATTTCGGCGCGACAGTGTCGCTCCGCCGACCGTACTGTGACCTCATCGGACGGCCTGAAACGGATCTCGGCGGTACCTCTTGCCGCGCCGGAAGGAGCGGCTCGCATGAGCGGCTATGCGACCTCGGACCCCGACGCCGTCGCGGGCGCCCCCGGCGCGCTGCTGGACCTGCTGAAGGTCGCCGCCGTCGTCCTGGACGCGTCCGGGCACATCGCCCTGTGGAGCCCCGAGATCGAGCAGCTGCTGGGCTGGAGCGCCGAGGAGGCGCTGCGGCAGCGCGCCGACACCCTGCTGGTCGCGCCCGCGGACCGGGCCCGGGGGCGGGAACTGTTCGCCCAGGTCAGTGCGGGCGGGCGCTGGGCCGGTGTCTTCCCGCTGCGCCACCGCGACGGTACGGCACGCGCCGTGGAGTTCCGCACGATGCGCCTCCTCGACCCCGAGGGACAGCCCCATCTGCTGGGACTCGCCACGGACGCGACGACGGTACGGAAGGTGGAGCGGGACCTCGCCCTCTCGCACAGCCTCGTCAACCAGACCCCGCTCGGCATCGCCGTCTTCGACAACGACCTGCGCTGGGTGGGGATCAACCCGGCGCTGGAGCGGATCAACGGCGTGCCCGAGGAGGCCGTGCTGGGGCGCCGGATCGGCGAGGTGCTGACCGGCCTGGACACGGCGGCCATCGAGACCCGGATGCGGCACGTGCTGCGGACCGGCAGCCCGCTGCTGGACCAGCAGACCGTCGGCCGCACGGCCGGGGACGCGCGGTACCGGGCCTACTCGGAGTCGTACCACCGCATCGAGGACATCGACGGGCGGGTGCTGGGCCTCGCCATGGCCGTGCTGGACGTCACCGAGCGCCAGCAGGCCGCGGCCGAGGTCGCGCAGGCACGCCAGCACCTGTCGGTGATCGCCGATGCGGGGATGCGGATCGGCACCACGCTGGACCTGCGGCAGACCGCCCGGGAGCTGGCCGACGTGGTCGTGCCGCAGCTCGCGGACCTGGCCGCCGTGGACGTGCTGGAGTCGGTGGTCGCCCACGGCACCATCGTGCCCGTGACAGGCGGCGCTCCGGCCGAGTTCCGGGCGCTGGCCGTCGCGGCCGCGTACCGCACCGACGCCATCCACGCGGCCGACCCGGTGGGCGAGGTGGCCACCTACGGCTCGTCGCGGATGATCACGCGGTGCGTGCGCAGCGCCCGCCCGGTGCTGGTCGAGCACGTGGACTCCCGGATGCTGCGGCGCCTCGCCCGGGACGCGCACGCCGCCCAGGCCCTGCAGGAGGCCGGCGCCCACTCCTACCTGGCGCTGCCGCTGGTGGCCCGGGGCAAGGTGCTCGGCACGCTCTCTTTGTACCGCACGGTCAACGAGCGCCCCTTCGACGCCCGGGACCAGCTGCTCGCCTCCGAACTCGCCGCCCGCGCGGCCATCTGCATCGACAACGCCCGCCTCTACGGACGGGAGCGCGGCACCGCGCTGACCCTCCAGCGCAGTCTGCTCCCGGCGGCGCCCGCGGCGCAGGAGGGGCTCGACATCGCCGCCCGCTACCGTCCGGCCCTCAGTGAGGTGGGCGGTGACTGGTACGACGTGCTGCGGCTGGGGCCGGGGCGCACCGGGCTGGTCGTCGGGGACGTGATGGGCAAGGGCGTCCAGGCCGCGGCGATCATGGGTCAGCTGAGCACGGCGACCCGGGCTCTGGCCCGGCTCGACCTGCCGCCCGCCGAGCTGCTGCGGCACCTCGACGACATCACGGGCTCGCTCGGCGACACGATCGCCACCTGCGTGTACGCCGTCTGCGACCTGGAGCGCGGCGTCTGCGAGCTGTCCAGCGCCGGCCACCTGCCGCCCGTGCTCGCAGGCCCGGACGGAACCGCCCGCCTCGTCGAGGTGCCCGGTGGGGTGCCGCTCGGGGTGGGCGGCGTGGAGTTCGGCACGGTGGAGGTGGAGCTCGCCCCGGGCGCCCTGCTCGCGCTGTACACCGACGGGCTGGTGGAGACCCGCGGTGAGTCGATCGACACCGGCCTTCAGACGCTGACCCGTCTGCTGGAAAGCGCGACGCCGAACCTGCAGCGGACCGGCGACCACCTGCTCGGGGCGCTGCGCCCGGAGCCGGACGACGACGTGGCGCTGCTGCTGGTGCGCCGGCGCGGCTGAGCGCGCGGGCCCATAGCCGTTCCGGCGTGTGGGCGCGGATGCCCGGGTGCCTCACCCGGGGAGGGTGATCGTGCGGCGGCGGGGCGAACGTCTGGACCGTCTCGACGGACCCGGAACGCCCCGGCGGCCGGCGGGTGCGCGCCGCCACGGCACCGGGTCACCCCCGGCGGGTGACCCGTCCGCGCCGTACCTGTGGTGAGGCTTGGGGGATGGCGGACCGGCCGCCCGCGGTGCCGGGCACAGGAGCGGGAGACAGCGATGAAGGACCGACCGACCGCCCGGACCGGTGCCGTCCGGCCTCCGCCCGAGCGGGAGCCGCGCGGACGGGAGCCGCGGACTCGCGACACGCAGGGACGGGAGCCACCGGCACAGGAGCCGCGGGGACGGACGTCGCGTCGGCGGCGGGCGTCCGGCGCGGCGCTCGGGCGCGCGGTCCTCATCGCGACGGGGCTGGTCACCGTCTACTACGTGCTCCCCCTGGACGGCCGTCTGACGGCCGGTGCCTCGGCGGTGCTCGTCTGCGGACTGGCGCTGGTCGTGGTGGTCTTCTGGTGGGAGGTGCGGGCCATCGTGGACTCGCCCTGGCCGCGGCTGAAGGCGCTGGAGGCCCTGGCCACCACGCTGGCGTTGTTCCTGCTGCTCTTCGCGGGCGCCTACTTCCTGCTGGAGCACACCGCACCCGGCTCGTTCAGCGAGCCGCTCACCAAGACGGACTCCCTGTACTTCACGCTCACCACGTTCACGACCGTCGGCTACGGCGACATCACGGCTCGTTCCCAGCCCGGACGGGTCCTGGCGATGTGCCAGATGCTGGGCGGTCTGCTGCTGGTGGGGGTGGCCGCGAAGATCCTCGCGGGCGCGGTGCAGGCGGGGCTGCGCCGGCGGGACCGGGATTTGGGGGACGACTTCCCGCACGGCCGGAGGAACCAGCGATGACCATGCCCGGCACCACTGCCGCCTTCCTGTCACCCGCGGAGCGGGCCGCCCAGGGCCGCGCCGCGCGGCGCCGCTCGCCGCGTTCGTCGCACGGCCGGTTCGCCAGGGACCCCGGACGGTTCGACCCGGTGGAGGTGGTGGAGCGCCAGTCCGCCACACGTGTACCGGAGTTGGTTCCGGTCCGCTACGGCCGCATGCTCGAATCACCGTTCCGCTTCTACCGCGGCGCCGCGGCGATCATGGCCGCGGACCTCGGGTCCACCGCCGACACCGGGCTGCGGGTGCAGCTGTGCGGCGACGCCCATCTGCTGAACTTCCGTTTGCTCGCCACACCGGAGCGCCATCTGGTCTTCGACATCAACGACTTCGACGAGACCCTGGCCGGCCCCTTCGAGTGGGACGTCAAGCGTCTCGCGGCCAGCTTCGCCATCGCGGCCCGGGCCAACGGGTTCGAGGCCGAAGAGCAGGACGGCGCGGTACGGGCGTGCGTGGCGGCCTACCGGCGGCGGATGCGGGACTTCGCCGGCATGCGCACCCTGGACATCTGGTACGCGCAGGACGACGCCGACCGCCTGCGGGAGCTGACGGCCGCCTCGATGACCAAGCGGGCCAGGCGCCGCACCGACGAGGCGACGGCGAAGGCCCGCACCCGCACGCATCTGCAGGCCTTCGCACGGCTCACCGTCGCCACCCCCGAGGGGCGGCGGGTCGCGGCGGATCCGCCGTTGATCACTCCGCTGCGCGACCTGGCCACCGGTTCCGCCGCGCAGGAGCAGGAGCTGCGCACGGTCCTCGAGGGGTACGTCCGCACGCTGTCGTCCGAGCGGCGGCACCTGCTGCGCCGCTTCCGGCTGGTGGACATCGCCCGCAAGGTGGTGGGCGTCGGCAGTGTCGGCACCCGCTGCTGGATCGTGCTGCTGCTCGGCCGCGACGACGACGATCCACTGCTGCTCCAGGCCAAGGAGGCCCAGGAGTCGGTGCTCGCCGCCCATACCGGGGGCGTCCGCTACGACAACGAGGGCCGCCGTGTCGTGGCGGGGCAGCGGCTGATCCAGACGACCAGCGACATCCTGCTGGGCTGGACGCACGCCGTGGGCCTCGACGGCCGGGAGCGGGACTTCTATGTGCGGCAGTTGCGCGACTGGAAGGGGATCGCCCGGCCGGAGACCATGGATCCCGGCATGCTCCGGCTGTTCGCGCGGCTGTGCGGGGCGAGTCTGGCCCGGGCCCACGCCCGCTCAGGCGACCCGATCGCCATCGCCGGCTACCTGGGCGGCGGCGACCGATTCGACCGCGCCCTCACGCTGTTCGCCCAGGCCTACGCCGACCGCAACGACCGGGACTTCGAAGCCCTCGGCGCCGCCGGCCGCTCCGGCAGGATCCCCACCGCCGCCCTGTGACCGCCCGCCCGGCCTTCGGCTCCCTCCGGCCCGCCGCTCACTCCGGCAGCTGGCGCATCTCCACGACCCTGAGCCCCAGCGACTGGAAGCGGCTCAACAGCCCGTACAGGTGGGCCGCGTCGACGACGGGCCCGAACAGCACGGTCTGTCCGGCCATCATGACGTGGTCCAGTTCCGGGAAGACCTTGGCCAGGGTCTCCGACATCTGCCCGTCGATGCGGATCTCGTAGCGCATGTGCTGCTCTCCCGGGCGGTGTGGGGTGTGCGGTGCGCCCTGTCCTGCGATCGTCCGCCTCCGGGGACGGGGTGCCCTCACCCGGGGCAGGTGAACGCGGCCCCGGTGGCCGCGTCACGTCCTCAGGACCATCTTCAGCGTGATGACCAGCACCCCCAGCGGCAGGTTGACCGCCGCGGACAGGGCCGGCTGCCGTCGGCAGGCCCCGGCGCGCACCGCCGCGGCCGGCGGCCGGCCCACCTGTCCGGCCACGGCGACGGCGGGCGGCACGGCGGCCTTCGGGATCGGCTCGGGATCGGCCACTCGTCACGGCAGACGTGCACCAGGACCCCGCGGTCCACGCTCTGCTGCGCCAGGCGGGCCCCGAACAGCCGGGCGTGCACCTGCGCCGTCCAGAACACCGCCCCGGTCAGCAGGAGCAGCAGCACCGGCTCCACGCGGGGCAGTTCTCCGAGATGACCGGCGCCGACCACCGCGGAGGCGGCGAGCATGGAGCCGTAGACGCCGCCGGTGTAGTCGGCGTGGGCGCGGCGCTCGGAACCGCGGGCGCGGTGTCCGGTGTGGCGGGC
>NZ_JAPSKN010000163.1:9850-11522 GCF_031181705.1 Streptomyces sp. | reverse complement strand
CCCCACAGACCCCAAGTCCCCCACAGACCCCGCAGGAGGCCCGCAGTGAACGACGTGCTCGACGTCACCCTGCGACTCCTGATCGTCTTCGTCGTCTTCCTCACCTTCCCCCTGATCATCGGCCAGACCGAGCACAAGGTCATGGCCCACATGCAGGGCCGCCTCGGCCCCATGTACGCCGGCGGCTTCCACGGCTGGGCCCAGCTGGTCGCCGACGGTGTGAAGTTCGCGCAGAAGGAGGACGTCGTCCCGGCGGGCGCCGACCGCCGCATCTTCCAACTGGCCCCCGCAGTCGCCCTCCTGCCCTACCTCCTCGTCCTGCTCGCCATCCCGATCGGCCCCGGCGAGGGAGCCGTCGGGCAGGTCATCGACGCCGGCGTCTTCTTCGTCCTGGCCGTCATGGGCGTCGGCGTCCTCGGCTCGCTGATGGCCGGCTGGGCTTCCGCGAACAAGTTCTCCCTGCTCGGCGGCCTGCGCACAGCAGCCCAGCTCCTCGCCTACGAACTGCCGATGCTGCTGACCGCCGCCTCGGTTGCGATGGCGGCCGGCACCGTCTCGCTCCCCGGCATCCTCGACGCCTTCGAGTGGTGGTGGCTGCCCTGGCAGATCGTCGGCGCGATCGTCTTCTTCGTCGCCGGCCTCGCCGAACTCCAGCGTCCGCCCTTCGACATGCCCGTCGCCGACTCGGAGATCATCTTCGGCGCCTACACCGAGTACACCGGCCTCCGCTTCGCCCTGTTCCTCCTCGCCGAGTACGCCGGAATCGTCGTCCTGTGCGGCCTGACCACCGTCCTCTTCCTGGGCGGCTGGCACGGCCCCTGGGGCGCCGACGGCCTCGGCTGGGTCTGGACCCTGCTGAAGACCGCCGTCCTCGCCTTCCTCGTCATCTGGCTGCGCGTCACCTACCCGCGCCTGCGCGAGGACCAGCTCCAGAGGCTCTCCTGGACCCTCCTCGTCCCCCTCTCCCTCGCCCAGATCGCCCTCACCGGCATCGTCAAGGTGGTGATCCAGTAACCATGGCCCCGATCCCAGGAAGTGGCCTGGCCAAGGGCCTGGCCGTCACCCTCCGCACGATGACGAAGAAGTCCGTCACCGCCCAGTACCCGGACACCCAGCCCGACCTCCCGCCCCGCACCCGCGGTGTGATCGGCCTGTTCGAGGAGAACTGCACGGTCTGCATGCTGTGCGCCCGCGAGTGCCCGGACTGGTGCATCTACATCGACTCCCACAAGGAGACGGTCCCGCCGGCGGCCCCCGGCGGCCGCGAACGCAGCCGCAACGTCCTCGACCGCTTCGCCATCGACTTCTCGCTCTGCATGTACTGCGGTATCTGCATCGAGGTCTGTCCTTTCGACGCCCTGTTCTGGTCCCCGGAGTTCGAGTACGCCGAGACCGACATCCGCGACCTCACCCACGAGCGCGACAAGCTCCGGGAGTGGATGTGGACCGTCCCGGCACCGCCGGCCCTCGACCCCGGCGCGGAGGAGCCGAAGGAACTCGCCGCCGCCCGCAAGGCCGCTGAGAAGCTGGCCGCCCAGCAGACCCCGCCGGCCACCGAACCCCACGCCGACGAACAGGCCCGCGCCGCCGAACAGCCCACCCGCCCTCATGGCGACTCCAAGCAACAGGTCGACCAGCCGAGGCCGAACCAGCCGGAGCGCGACGATCCGAG
>NZ_JAPSKN010000163.1:0-9750 GCF_031181705.1 Streptomyces sp. | reverse complement strand
AGGCCACCGCCACCCCCGCCGAAGACGCCTCCGCCGAAGGCGCCCCGGCCGGCCGAAGCGACGGGAACCCGGCCGCGGCCCGTGACGACAAGGCTCGCGACGACAAGGCCCGTGACGACAAGGCCCGTGACGACAAGGCCCGGGGCGAGAAGGAAGGGACCCGCTGATGCACCTCGCCTATCCCGCCGTGCTCTCCGCCCTCCTCTTCTGCACCGGTCTGTACGGCGTCCTCGCCCGCCGCAACGCGATCCTGGTCCTGATGTCGGTCGAGCTGATGCTCAACGCCGTCAACCTCAACCTGGTCGCCTTCGACGTCTGGCTCAGCAGGACCGCCGAGGAGACCCTGCACTCCGGCCAGGCCCTGGCCCTGTTCACCATCGCCATCGCCGCCGCCGAGATCGGCATCGGCCTGGCGATCGTCCTCGCCGTGTACCGCAACCGCGGCACCTCGGACATCGACAAACTCCGCGACACCTCCGAACGGCACGACCCCGACGGCCCCGACGGCGACGCCCGCACGGCAGAGCCGTACGGCGAGGCCCAGAAGGCTGAGGCCACCGCGTGACCACGACCACCCTCGCCGTCCTCGTCCCCCTCCTTCCGTTCCTCGGTGCCGTCGCCGGCCTGCTCCTGGGCCGCACGGCCCCCGGCTTCGTCCGCCCCCTCGCCGTCCTGCCGGCGCTCACCGCCCTGGTGCTCGCCGCGCTGGTCGCCGTACGCCAGGGCGGTGACGCGGCCGTCGACGCGGCCACGGAACTCACCCCCACCGGCTCGGTCCCGATCGAACTGGCCCTGCACATCGACGGCTTCGCCGCCCTCGTCGCCGTCCTGGTCGCCCTGGTCGCCTCCTGCGTGCAGATCTACTCGACGGGCTACCTGCGCGACGACCCGCGCTACCCCTCGTACGCCGCCCTGGTCTCCCTGTTCACCTCCGCGATGCTGCTGGTCGTCTACTCCGGCGATCTGATGGTGCTGCTGGTCGGCTGGGAGGTCATGGGCATCTGCTCTTACTTCCTGGTCGGCCACTACTGGGAGACTCCTCAGGCCCGCGCCGCCTCCCTGAAGGCCTTCCTGGTCACCAAGCTCGGCGACGTCCCCTTCCTGATCGGCCTGTTCGCCCTGGCCACCGACGCCGGCTCCTTCCGCATCACCCGGATCCTCGGCACCGTCGCGAGCGGCGGGCTCGACCACCCGACCCTGATCGCCCTGCTCCTCCTCGCGGGCGTGGCGGGCAAGTCGGCGCAGTTCCCGCTGCACACCTGGCTCCCCGACGCCATGGCGGGCCCCACCCCCGTCTCCGCGCTGATCCACGCCGCGACGATGGTCGCCGCCGGTGTCTACTTCATCGCCCGTCTCCTCCCGGTCTTCGAGGCCTCCCAGGCCGCGATGGTGGTCATGGCCGTCATGGCCGCCGTCACGATGGCCGGCTCGGCCCTCGCCGCGCTCGCCCAGGACGACATCAAGCGCGTCCTCGCGTACTCGACGATCGGCCAGCTCGGCTACATGACCGGCGCCCTCGCCGTCGGCGACCGCGGTGCCGCCGTCTTCCACCTCCTGTCCCACGGCGCCTTCAAGGCGCTGCTGTTCCTCGCGGCCGGTGTGATCATCCACGCCGCCGGCACCAACTCCCTCGCCGCCATGTCCCGCATGCGGAACCTGCGCGACCGGATCCCGGACGCCTACTGGACGATGACCGTGGCGCTCCTCGCGCTCGCCGCGATCCCGCCGTTCAGCGGCTTCTTCTCCAAGGAGGCCGTCCTCGGCGTCGCCGAGCACGTCGTCACCGGTCACACCGAGCACGCCCCCGCCGCCGCGGGCTGGATCGTCCTCGTCGCCGGCCTTGTCACGGCCGTCCTCACCGCCGCCTACGCCATGCGCCTGTGGCTGCTCGCCTTCCGCGGCCGGGGCGCCGAAGCGCCCGACCACGGCAGGCAGCCGCTGACGATGACCGTGGTGCTGTGGGTGCTGGCCGTCCCCTCCCTGGCCCTCGGCGGATTCGCGTTCCGCGTGCTGCCCGACTGGTTCGACGGCCGTGACCTGGGCCCGACCCTGACCACCGCCGTGCTCGGCACGGGCCTGGCCCTGGCCGGCGGCATCGTCACCTACGCCGCCTGGCGGCACACCACCGCTCTCGCGGCACGCATCCCGCTGGGCGCCGTCGCGGCCCACCCCGAGGGCGACGCCGCCCGGGTCGAGGCGGAAGCCATCGCCACGCACGAACCGGCCTACGGGGACATCGCCCACGCACCCGACCCCGCGGACCCGGGACGGCTGCTGCTCGGCCCCCTGCACCGGCACGCGGCCGCCGGCTTCCACCTGGACGCCGCGTACACCGCCCTCTTCGTCCGCCCGGTCCAGGCCGGAGCGAGCCTCGTCCGGTTCCTCGACCGCGAGGTCGTCGAGACCTATGTGCGCGGTGCGGGTGCGCTGCCGCGCTGGCTCGGCACCGCCGTACGGCGTTCCCAGACCGGCAACGTCCAGACCTACGTGAGCGCGCTGCTCGCCGGCACCGTCGTCCTCGCGGTCGCCGTCGTCCTCGTCGCCACGGGAGCGTGAGCAGGCGTGATCGATATCAACGAGTCCGTGATGCAGTTCCTTCTGGCATTCGTCGTCGTCGGCCCGCTCCTGGGCGCCGCCGCGGCTCTCCTGCCGGCCCCGCCGGGGCTGAAGGGGAAGTCACCCGAGCAAGCCGTACTGCGGCACGGCGTCACCGTCACCGGCGCCGTCCTCATCGCGGCGATCGTCCTCGCGCTCGGCTTCGACCACGACCAGCCGTCGAAGATGCAGGCCAGCACCGACATCAGCTGGATCCCCGCACTCGACGTACGCATCCACCTCGGCATCGACGGCATCTCCCTCCCCCTTCTGGTCCTGACCGCGCTGCTGACCTTCCTCTGCGCGCTCTACTCGTACTTCAAGATGCCCGAAGGCCCGGCCCCGAAGGCCTTCGTCGCCCTGCTCCTCGTCCTCGAGTCCGGCACGCTGGCGACCTTCGCCGTCCTCGACCTGCTGCTGTTCTTCCTCGCCTTCGAGATGGTCCTCATCCCGATGTACTTCCTCATCGCCCGCTGGGGCGGTGAGGGCCGGAGCCAGGCCGCGTGGCGGTTCATCCTCTACACACTGCTCGGATCCGTGGTCATGCTGCTCGGCCTGCTCCTGATCGGGATCAAGGCGGGCACGTTCGACATGATGGCACTCGCCACTGACAACGGCCGGTCGCTGACCACATCCGTGCAGGTCACCGCTGTTCTGGCGATCGGGATCGGGCTCGCCGTGAAGACGCCGATGTGGCCGCTGCACAGCTGGCTGCCCGACGCCCACACCGCCGCGCCCACCGTCGGCTCCGTCCTACTGGCCGGCGTTCTGCTGAAGATGGGTACGTACGGATTCGTCCGGATCCTGCTTCCCATCGCACCGGACGGCTTCCGCACCTTCGCCCCCTACCTCGCCGCCCTGGCCGTCGTCGGCATCATCTACGGATCCCTCGCCTGCCTCGCCCTCGCCAGGCAGGGCGCGAAGGGTGACCTCAAGCGCCTCATCGCCTACTCCTCCGTCGGCCACATGGGCTTCGTGCTGCTCGGCATCGCGACGATGACCCCGACCGGCGTGAACGGCGCCCTGTTCGCGAACATCGCCCACGGCCTCATCACCGGCCTGCTCTTCTTCCTGGTCGGCGCCCTGAAGGACCGCACCGGCACCACCGACCTCGACACCCTCGCCGAGGAGACCGGAGCCGCCCTGTACGGCAGGGCCCCGCGCCTCGGCGGCCTCCTCGCCTTCGCCGCCGTGGCCTCGCTCGGCCTGCCGGGCCTGGCCGGCTTCTGGGGCGAGATGCTGGCCCTGTTCGGCGCGTTCCGGCCCGCCGAGGGCCTCAGCCGCCCCGCCTTCCTCACCTTCATGGCGATCGGCGCGTTCGGGACGCTGCTGACGGCCGCGTACCTGCTGATCGTGGTCCGCCGCGTCTGCATGGGCGCCCTGCCCCAGGACGCCCCCCGGCTCACCGACGTCCGCGGTTACGAGTTCGCGGCCTGGACCCCGCTCGTCGTCCTCACCGTCGTCGCGGGCCTGTGGCCCAAGGCCCTCCTCGGCCTGAGCGACCCGGCCGTCCAGCAGCTCCTCGCAGGAGGCACCCGATGAGCTCCCCGGCCCAGCCCCTGGCCGCCTCGCTCGTCCAGTCCGTCGACTGGCTCGCCATCGCGCCGCCCACCATCGCGGCGGTCGTCGCACTCGCCGTCCTGGTCGCCGACCTGTTCGTCGCGGAGCACCGCAAGGCGCTCCTCGGCTGGACGTCGGTGGCGGGCCTGGCCGCCGCCACGCTGATGCTGCTGCCCCTCCTGGACGGCGACCGCAGCACCTTCTGCCTGACCCGCGACGCCGCCGTGTGCAGTTACACGGCCGACCGCTTCACCCTGGTCATCCAGTTCCTGGTCCTGGGCGGCGCCCTCCTCGCCGCCCTGCTGTCGGTCACGGCCCTCAAGGACGCCCGCAGGACGCTGCCCGAGGGGGAGTACTGGTTCCTGCTGCTGTCCTCCGCGGCCGGCGCCGCCCTCCTGCCCGCCTCCCGCGACCTGGCCACCCTGATCGTCGCCCTGGAGGTCGCCTCCCTGCCCGCCTTCGCGCTGGTCGGCCTGAAGTACGGCGACCGGAAGTCCTCCGAAGCGGCTCTGAAGTTCTTCCTGTCCTCGGTCACCGCCACCGCTGTCAGCCTCATGGGCATCAGCTTCCTGTACGCCTCCACGGGCACCCTCTACCTGACCCAGGTCGCCGACCGCATCCAGCACGTCGACGGCCAGCTCCACACGCTCGCGGACACGGGCGTCGTCCTCACCCTCGTCGGCTTCGCCTTCAAGACCGCCGCCGTGCCCTTCCACTTCTGGGTGCCCGACACCTACGTGGGCGCGCCCCTGCCGATCGCCGCCTACCTGTCGGTCATCGGCAAGGCGGTCGGTTTCAGCGGCCTGATCCTCGTCACGGTCGTGGCCCTCCCGTCCTACGCCGACGTCTGGGGCCCGGCGCTGGCCGCCCTGGCCGCGCTCACCATGACCGTGGGCAACCTCGGAGCCCTCCGCCAGCAGGCCACGCGCGCGTACAGCGCGGTACGCCTGCTCGCCTGGTCGTCCGTCGGCCAGGCCGGCTACCTCCTGGTGCCGATCGCGGCCGCCGCGTACTCCGGGGACGCCGAGAAGTCGATCGGCTCCACCGTCGCCTACGCCCTGATGTACGGCGCCGTGAACCTCGGAGCCTTCGCCGTGGCCGCGCTCGTCGGCCGCACCAGGTCCCTCAACCGCGTCACCGACTACCGCGGCCTCTACGCGTCGAACCCCCTGTCCGCGCTGCTCCTGGCGTTCTTCCTGCTCTGCCTCGCCGGGCTGCCGCCGGGCGTCATCGGCCTCTTCGCCAAGGTCACCGTCTTCTCGGCGGCCGTCGACGCCGGCCTCGGCTGGCTGGCCGTGATCATGGCCGTCAACGTCGTCATCGCGCTGTTCTACTACCTCCAGTGGACGGCCCTGCTCTTCCGCGCCGCCCCCGAGGGCGAGGCCGGGAAGCACCGGGTGCCCGCCCCCCTCACCGCCGCGCTCGCCCTGACCGGCGTCCTCGGCATCGCCCTGTCCGGGGCTCCCCAGCTGGTCCTGCGGTTCACGGACACCGGGCTCTTCTGAGCCCGGGCCGGGGCGCCTCCCCGAGTCGAGCGCCACGCCCTGACGGCACACCGGCACGCTTTCGCCACGCGCGCGTGGGCACTCGCCACCGCACGCGTGCGGTGGCGCGTCCGAGGCCGTCACCCGTACGGTCCACGGCCGTGCCCCGCGCGCACAAGGGAACTAGTGCCTCCCGCCTGGCGTTGACCAGTACGGGAGGGTCCACTGGACGTGGCACCACGGCATCAGTGACACCGCAGCACAGCAAGCAAGGGTCCCCCTGCCGCACCACTTGGAGGGCGTACCGTGCACCGCCGGCACAACGGGCTCAGGACAGCAGTCCTCCTCGGAGGACTGTCCGCACTCATCATCGTCATCGGCAGCTTCTTCGGCCGCATGGGGCTCGTGATCGCCGTCCTGGTAGCGCTGGCCACCAACGCGTACGCGTACTGGAACAGCGACAAGCTGGCCCTCCGCGCGATGCGCGCCCGCCCGGTGAGCGAGTTCGAGGCCCCGGGCCTCTACCGCATGGTCCGCGAACTGTCCACGCAGGCCCGCCAGCCCATGCCGCGCCTGTACATCTCCCCGACGGAGGCGCCCAACGCCTTCGCCACGGGCCGCAACCCACGCAACGCCGCCGTCTGCTGCACCGACGGCATCCTGCGCCTCCTGGACGAGCGCGAGCTGCGCGGCGTCATCGGCCACGAGCTCAGCCACGTCTACAACCGCGACATCCTCATCTCGTCGGTCGCCGGCGCCCTCGCCTCCGTGATCATGTTCCTGGTCAACTTCGCCTGGCTGATCCCGATCGGACGCTCCGACGACGATGACGGCCCCGGCCTGCTCGGCATGCTGCTGATCATGATCCTGGGCCCGCTCGCGGCCTCCGTCATCCAACTGGCCATCAGCCGCTCCCGCGAGTACCAGGCGGACGCCTCGGGCGCCCAGCTCACCGGCGACCCCCTCGCCCTGGCCAGCGCCCTGCGCAAGCTCGATCACGGCACGAAGCAGCTCCCGCTGCCGCCCGAGCCGCGCATCGAGACGGCCAGCCACATGATGATCGCCAATCCGTTCCGCCCCGGCCAGGGCCTGTCGAAGATGTTCTCCACACACCCGCCGATGGCGGAACGCATCGCCCGGCTCGAGAAGATGGCAGGTGGGAATCAGTGAAGACCATCCTGAACGTCATATGGCTCGTCTTCAGCGGCTTCTGGCTGTTCCTCGCCTACATGCTGGCGGGCCTGCTCCTCTGCATCACCGTCATCGGCATCCCGTTCGGCGTCGCGGCCTTCCGCATCGGCGTCTACGCGCTGTGGCCCTTCGGGTACACCACGGTCGAACGCCGTGACGCCGGCGCGCCGTCCTGCGTCGGCAACGTCCTGTGGCTGGTCCTCGCGGGCTGGTGGCTCACCCTCGGCCACATCGCCACCGGCATCGCCCTGTGCGTCACGATCATCGGCATCCCGCTGGGCATCGCCAACTTCAAGCTCATCCCGGTCTCGCTGCTCCCGCTGGGCCGCGACATCGTGCGGACGAACGAGCCGTTCGCGGTGCGCTGACGGCGAGTCCCGAGCCCGGTCTCCCAAGCCGGAACGCTCCCTCATGCCCCGGTTTCTCCACAGGCCACGGGTTATCCACAGGCCCGCCCGGCTGTCGGCGCCGGCCTGCATCATGAATGCATGACCGCGACCGAGCAATCGCATCCCCGACCGACAGCCGTCCCCCGCAACAGCCGCCCGAGAGCTTCTGTTTCCCTGGGCGAGCCCGCCGCCACGATACGAGCATCCTGACCGGCACCAGCCAGGGCAACGGCTAGCGAGAAGCCGGTAAGAGGGGGACGGCCCTCCCCGCCAGGAGAGGCACCCGCACGCCCCTACGCCCGACCGCCCCCCGCCCGGGCCCGCGCCCACCGCCGCACCCCGTAGGCGACAACCCCCACCAGCAGCACCCCCGCTCCCACCACCACGGAAACCCCCGGCAGCGAGAACGCCAGCACCACGCATCCGACCAGCCCCACCACCGGCACGACCCGCGCCGCCGGTGCCCGATCCAGCGTCCAGGCCGAAGCGTTGGCCACCGCGTAGTACGTCAGCACACCGAAGGAGGAGAACCCGATCGCGCCCCGGACGTCCACCGTGGCGGCCAGGACCGCGACCACCGCACCCACGGCCAGCTCCGCCCGGTGCGGCACCTGGAAACGGGGATGCACCGCCGCCAGTGCCCCCGGCAGATGCCGGTCCCGGGCCATGGCCAGCGTCGTGCGCGACACCCCCAGGATCAGCGCGAGCAGCGAGCCCAGCGCGGCCACGGCCGCACCCACCCGCACCACCGGCACGAGCCAGGGCATCCCGGCCGCCCGTACCGCGTCGGCCAACGGTGCCGTCGCCTCCCCCAGACCGCCCGACCCCAGGACCGAAAGGACAGCCACAGCCACGCACACGTACACCACCAGCGCGATGCCCAGTGCCAGCGGGATCGCGCGGGGAATGGTGCGCGCCGGATCCCGCACCTCCTCGCCGAGCGTGGCGATCCGGGCGTACCCGGCGAACGCGAAGAACAGCAGACCGGCCGCCTGCAGCACACCGCCCGCCCCGTCCGACGTCCCGATGGCCAGCCGGCCCGCGTCGGCTGCGTCGGACACCAGACACACGACCGCCACGAGAGCGAGGACCGCCAGGACCACCGCCACGATCACCCGCGTCAGCCAGGCGGACTTCTGGATGCCGCCGTAGTTCACCGCGGTCAGCGCCACCACGGCCGCGACCGCCACCGCGTGCGCCTGACCAGGCCAGACGTAGGTGCCCACGGTGAGCGCCATCGCCGCACAGGAGGCCGTCTTCCCCACTACGAACGACCAGCCCGCGAGATATCCCCAGAAGTCCCCGAGCCGCTCACGCCCGTACACGTACGTGCCGCCCGAGGCGGGATAACGGGCGGCGAGGCGGGCCGAGGACGTGGCGTTGCAGTACGCCACCACCGCGGCGACGGCGAGCCCGATGAGCAGACCGGAACCGGCCGCGTGCGCCGCAGGCGCGAGCGCGGCGAAGATGCCGGCCCCCACCATCGAGCCGAGTCCGATGACGACGGCGTCCCCGACACCGAGCGTGCGGCGCAGCGCGGGATCCGGGGAACCGGAGAAACCCGGGGAACCGGGGGGACCGGAGGCAGTCATGCGTCGCACCCTACTGATCAGCGCAACCGGGGCATGCAGCCAGGACGTCCTCCCGACCAAGAGGGCGTGAACGGGTACGGCAAGGACGACGCACCCGTTCAGGCCCGCGTACGACGCACGGGCCCGGCCTGCGGGAAGCGAGATCACAGGGCCGGGACAGTGCGGGCACAGCCTGAAAGGGCGGGTTCACGGCATGACCATCATCAGCTGGATCATCCTGGGGCTGCTGGCCGGGGCGATCGCGAAGTTCCTGCTGCCGGGACGCGACCCGGGCGGCCTCATCGGCACCACCCTGATCGGCATAGCGGGCGCGTTCATCGGCGGCTGGATATCAGCCCGCTGGATGGACCACCCGATCACCAAGGACTTCTACGACGGCGCCACCTGGGCGGCGGCGATCGCCGGATCCCTCGTCCTCCTGGTCGCCTACCGCCTGCTGTTCGGCAACTCGCGCGACTGACCGCGCCCACGAGGCGCCACCCACGCGCGACCGACGCGCCCGCACACCGCGACCGGCAGCGAGAACGGCGGGCACCGAACAGGCACCCGCCCCCTCGCACCACCCCTGCGTGCCCGTGCAGACCATGGATCCACGGGACCCAGGGGACCCGGCGGTCCTACCGGTGTTCACGAACTGCCCGTGGGGTACGTGCGACCTGCAGCGATGGTCGTGCACCCCATCTGACGTGCGGAAACTGTTGCCACGAGTGTGGCGGTTTCACACTGTTAGTCGCTGTCTTGTGCCCGCGTTGTGCCCTCGATGGGCGTTGAGGGCACCAGACGCCTGCTCGGTCAGCGGGCGTCACCAGCCTCGTATTGCCAGCTGCTGCCGGTCCCCCTGTACTGCTCGACCGGAATCGGGTTCACGTCCTCCCGCATCCCGGCCAAGTACAGCACGCCGTGCAGGTCGTCGACCAAGCTGGCACCGCGTTCGCCGCA
>NZ_JAPSKN010000162.1 GCF_031181705.1 Streptomyces sp. | reverse complement strand
CGTCGTACATGTCCAGGGCCCGTCCGCCCCACTCCTCCTCGCGGCGGGTCAGCATGTAGTAGCCGATCAGCGCCTCCTGCCCGTTGAGGAGGTACAGCTTCACCGGTGGTGTGAACGGCAGCGCCCGGAACCGCACGCGCACGTCCATGCCGTGCGTGGCGCGCAGGGTCAGCAGGTTGTGCTCCAGGACCCGGAGCTGTGCGTTGCGCATCACCAGCCAGCGCTGGTGCACCGCGTCGTCCTCCCCCTGCTCCTCGACCAGGCGCGGGAAGGCCAGGTTGATCTCCCGGGAGGGGAGCAGGACCCGCAGGTCGATCGAGGCGGGCCGGTTGCGGCCCTCGTGGATCCACCGCAACGGCTCCCCGAGCGCCACCATCAGCGTCTCCGACGTGTGGCAGACCACGTCCACCTGGACGGCCGTCGCCGAGAACGCCTCCGTCAGGCGCGGTGCCAGGCCCACCATCGTCGGCTGGGGTTCGTCCCGGGCCGGGGCGGGGACGGCGATGCGCGGGGGGCTGCCCTTGGAGACGTTCGTGAGGAGGCCGTCCTCCTGGAGAACCCGCAGGGCCTGGCGCACGGTGCCGCGCTCCACGCCGAACCGCTCCGCGAGTTCGGCCTGGGTGGGCAGGCGGTCCCCCGGCCTGAGCTCGCCGCCCCGGATGCGTTCCCGCAGGTCGTCGGCGATCTCCTGGGGCGAGGGCCTGCTGCTGCCGTTCACTGCCACACTCTCCGCCACGTTCTCCTGGGTCACGACCAAACGCTACAACTCTGATCCACCTAGCGGGAGTTGCTTGAAAGTTGTTTATGGCTAGCGGCCAAGTGGGGACAACTTAATCAGAGTTGGTTGCCAACTTCTCGGAGTTGGCGGAAGTTTTGCTTCCGAAGTTCCGGACCTCCGGACTTCCGGCTCCCGAAGGGGGAATCCGATGCCCGCCCTCGCTCTCCTCTCCGCCGCCTTCGTCGTCGCCTTCGAGCAGCTCGTGCAGTGGAAGTACGGCCCGGCCGGCATCGTCGGCCTGATCCTTCTCACCGTGGGCCTCAAGGCCAAGAGCCCGGCCGTCAGCTCCGTGGGGGCCGTCGTCCTCGCGCTGCTGATGACGGGCCCCACCAGGTGAGTCACGCAACCTGCCCGGATCCGACCACCGTGGGAGACCTCAGCTCGTGAGCGCCAGCTCCGAACTGATCGTCTCCCACAACGCGTTGAACCACAGGTGCGACTGCTCGACGAACGTCGTGTCGCGCGGGCCGGGGCCCTGCCGGAAGGAGAACAGCATCGACCGGGTGCCCTGGGCGTCGTACATCTGCAGGGGCTCGTGGTCGAACTCGGCCTCCCGGCGCGTCAGCGTGTAGTAGGCGAACAGCGCCTCCGAGCCGTTGAGCAGGTACAGCTTCACCGGCGGGGTGAAGGGCAGCGCCCGGAACGTGACCCGCACGTCGATGCCGTGCGTGGCGCGCAGGGCCAGCAGGTTGTGCTGGAGGACCTGCCCCTGGGCGTTGCGCATCGCCAGCCACCGCTCGTGCACCCAGTCGTCGCCGCGCCCCTCGACCGGCACCGGGAAGGCGAGGTCGATGTCCCGGCTCGGCAGCAGGACACGGACGTCGACCTTGGCCGGTTTCAGCCGTCCCGCGTGGATCTGGCGCAGCGGTTCACCGATGGCGAGCGTGAGGGAGACGGACGTCAGGCACACCGCGTCGATCTCGACGTGCTCCGCCGCGAACGCCGCCGCGATCCGGGGCGCGAGCGCCACCGTCGTGGGCAGCGGCGGCGCTTCCGGACCGGTCAGCGCCCCGGCCGGGTCCGCGGCGACCGTCGCCGGACTGCCCTTGGAGACGTTGGTCAGCAACCGCTCGGCCTGCAGGATGCGCAGCGCCCGGCGCACCGCGCCGCGCTCGACACCGAACTCGTGGGCCAACTGGGCCTGGGTGGGCATGCGCTGCCCCGGGCTCAGCGCGCCCGACCTGATCCGGGCGCGCAGTTCCTCGGCCACCTCGCGATGTGTCCTCTGTGGCCGCTGCGACCTCTTCCGTCCACCGGCGGAGGTGTGTTCGGGGTCCACACCTCAACGCTACAACTTCCCGCCATCCTCGGGCAGTTCAGCGGAAGGTGGTTATGAGCCGCTTCCAGGAGGAGATAAGTACAGAGAAGTTGGTCACCAACTTGCGCGACCTGGTCGGACCTTGAAGGGGTTGGCCAGCCCGCTCGGGGGCTCCCTTCCGGAGGGGAGCCGGGAGCCCCGCCGCACGACCACCACAACCGAACAGCTCGCTACGGATGCGGGTCCCCGTCCACCGGCAGAAGGGAGCGGCTCAGAACAGGTCCGGGCACCACGGCCGCCTGGGCGTGCGCAGCAGGGCGTCGGCCTTCCGGGCGGCGCCCGCTCGTTCTTCCCGCACCCGCCCCAGCGCCGCCAGCCGCACCGCCGACTCGTCCCCGAGCCACAGCGCGCCCAGGTCGCCGAGTCCCAGCACCAGATCCGCGCTCTCGGTGGTCGGCGCGCACGACGCCCCGCCCGGCGAGGCGTCCAGCCGGTAGCGCCCGCCGGTCAGCCCGTCCACGCCGGCGACCTCCAGCACCAGCGCCCCCTCCACCTCGTACGTCCGCGCCTCCAGCGCCCGTACGACGTCCAGGATCCGCACCCACAGCCAGTCCGCCAGGGACGTGACGCGGGCCGCCCGCGGATCGGGCAGGACGTGCGGGAGCAGGTCGTCGGGGGCCCGCCAGCCGCTCTTGACGCCGACGACCCAGTCGATGGAGCACAGGTACTGCCACAGGGCGCGCTCGGCGGCCGGCGTGACACCGGTCAGCCACCGCACCGTCGCCGTGTTCAACGGCTGCTTGGCATCGCCCCAGTTGTCGTCCACGTCGTAGGCGACCATGCCCTCGACCTCGCCGGACGCCGAGCGGTACACGGCGAAGAAGGGATCCTTCCAGGACGGGTCGACCCGTACCGCGCCGGTGTTCCACTTCCACCACAGCTCGTCGCGGTCGATGGCGCCGGGCTGCGACCGGCACAGCCGCGCGTGCAGGTCGGGGCCGAGCTTGCGGACCTCCTCGCCGTCCACCAGGTCGATCCGCCCACCGTCCGCCGGGCCCGCCCAGCGGGCGTCGAGGCCCGCGCGCGGCACGTCGACCGTCCACTCGGCCGTCGAGGTCGCGGGTCCGAAGCCGTAGCGTCCGTAGATCGGGTACTCGGCGGCGACCAGCGTCGCGACGACGTCCCCGCGGTCCTTCGCGGCGGCCAGGTCCCGGGCCATCATCCGGCTGAGCAGCCCCCGGCGGCGGTGGGTGGCGTGGACGGTGACCCCCGAGACGGCGTCGGCCGGAACCCTCGCCCCGCCCACGACCGTGAGCTCCTGGTCGAAGGAGCGGAAGGTCGCCACGCACCGGCCGCCGTCGAAGGCACCGAGGTAGCGGCCCGGGACGAACCGCTCGCGGCGGCCCTCGATCTCCTCCTCTGTCAGGGTGGGCACCCGCAGGAAGCCGGTGTTCACGGCGCGCAGCCAGTCGGTGAACTCGGCTTCCGTGACGGGGCGTACGTCGATGCCGTCGGCGCGTGGGGCGGAGGTCATGCGCTCACGCTAGGCGCAGGGCCGGCCGGTGTCGCCCCAATATCCGACCGGCCCCCGCGGGCCGCTCAGACCAGCAGGTCGTCGACCTGCGCCTCGCCCTCGCGGTACCGGCGGGCCATCTCCGCGCTGCACTCGTCGGCCGTGCGCTGCAGCCGCCGGCGGCGCCGGGAGACCTGCTGCTCGTGGCGTACCAGGCGCCCGATCCCGGTGGTCAGCTCCGCGTCCGTGCGCGCGTCCAGGTCGGACAGCTCGACGTCGTCGAGCATCTCCGCGGCCAGCCGCCGGTACTCCTCGCCCTGCGGGGTGCCCAGGGTGACGTGCCGGGCGGAGGAGCGGTGCCGGGCCGGGGCGTCGCGCAGGATCTCCGCGAGCCGCCCCAGGACGGACGCCTCCGCGGGCACGGCGCCGGAGGTCACCTCCACCGGGGCGCGCCGCGCCAGTTCCGCGCGCAGGATGTCGATGCGCCCCTGCAGCAGCCGCCGCAGGTAGCTGAGGTCGGTCTCGTCGCGCTGGGCCTCGCGGCGCAGCGCGCGCAGCTCGGGCAGGCTCAGCGCGGCCAGACCGGGCTCGGGAGCGTCCGAGGGCAGCCGCGGGCTGTCCGTGCGCTGTGTGGGCGGCCGGTGGTATTCCGACGTCCCCATCCCCGTGTATGCCGACCGGACAGCCCCCGGGTGCTGCCCGGTGCTTGGTGTGCTCATGTGCCTCAACCGTCCCCTCGACCGGTGTGTGAATGCATCGTGCCACCCCAAGTGGTCCCTATGGGAACGAGTGGTCCCGATAGACCCCAGATGGGCGGTTAAGCAGCAAAATACGGTCCAGCACAGGCAGTTGGCGTCCGGCGCAAACCACCCTTTCGGGCCATGCGCAGACCACGCGCGGCCCTGACGTCACCTCCCGGCATGATGGACACATGCGAGCTGTGGTGCAGAGGGTGGACGGCGCGAGCGTCGTCGTGGACGGCGAGACGGTGGGGTCGATCGAGGGCGAGGGGCTGTGCGTCCTCGTCGGTGTGACCCACGAGGACACCAAGGAGAAGGCCGCCCAGCTGGCCCGCAAGCTGTGGTCGATCCGCATGCTGCACGACGAGAAGTCCTGCAGCGACACCGACGCCCCACTCCTGGTGATCAGCCAGTTCACCCTCTACGGAGACGCCCGCAAGGGCCGCCGTCCCACGTGGAACGCGGCCGCCCCCGGTGACGTCGCCGAGCCGCTGGTGGACGAGGTGGTCGCCCAGCTGCGCGCGCTGGGGGCGACGGTGGCGACGGGCCGTTTCGGGGCGGCGATGCGTGTATCACTGACGAACGACGGCCCGTTCACCGTGCTGATCGAAATCTGACCCGAAAGATCTACAAGTCCTACGGCTCGACGACGACTTCCTGGGCCGCCGCGGTGACGCCGGCCACCAGCGGCGCGTCCACGGGCACGTTCCGCTTCACCAGGGCGAGGGCGACCGGGCCCAGCTCGTGGTGGCGCGCGGAGGTCGTGATGAAGCCGATCTTCCGGCCGTCGGGGCCGTCGTCGGCGAGCCGCAGCTCGGTCCCGGCCACCGGCAGGTGCACCTCGCTGCCGTCCAGGTGCAGGAAGACCAGGCGGCGCGGCGGCTTGCCCAGGTTCTGCACCCGGGCGACCGTCTCCTGGCCCCGGTAACAGCCCTTCTGCAGGTGCACCGCCGAGCCGATCCAGCCCAGCTCGTGCGGGATGGTGCGGTGGTCGGTCTCGAAGCCGAGCCGGGGCCGGTGCTGCTCCACGCGCAGCGCCTCGTGGGCGAGGATCCCGGCGGGCGGCCCGGCCTGCGCGGCGTACGCCTCCAGGTCGGCGCGCGGCAGGAACAGGTCCCGGCCGTACGAGGTCTCCCGGACGACGACGCCCTCGGGGGCCTCGGCGATGGAGCCGGCCGGGAGGTGGACGACCGCGATGTCGGCGGTGCGGTCGGCGACCTCGACCCGGTAGAAGAACTTCATCGACTCCAGGTAGGCGATCAGCGCCTCCTGGGTGTCCGGCTCGACGTGGGCCCAGACCGTCTCCCCGTCGTCGACGAGGTACAGGGCGTGCTCGATGTGGCCGTTCGCGGAGAGGATCAGCGCCTCGGTGGCCCGGCCCGGCGGGAGCTCGCTGACGTGCTGGGTGAGCAGCAGGTGCAGCCAGGCCAGCCGGTCCTCGCCGGTGACGGTGACGACCCCCCGGTGCGAGAGGTCCACGAAACCGGCGCCGTCGGCGAGGGCGCGCTGCTCGCGGAACAGATCGCCGTAGTGGGCGGCGACGCCTTCGTCCACGCCCTCGGCGGGGACGGCGCCGGGCAGGGTCAGCAGAGGGCTCTTCATGTCCCCAAGCCTACGACTCGGTAGTTGAAGCCTTGAGCGTGCAGTCCCGGCACCGGCCGAAGATCGCGAAGTGCTTCAGGTCCGTGTCGAACCCGAAGGTCTCCCGCAGCTTGGCCGTGAACTCGGCGGCGACGGAGACGTCCGCCTCGATGACGTTCTGGCAGTCCCGGCACACCAGGTGGATGTGGTGGTGCCGGTCCGCCAGGTGGTACGTCGGCGCCCCGTGGCCCAGATGGGCGTGGCTGACCAGGCCGAGCTCCTCCAGGAGCTCCAGCGTCCGGTACACCGTGGAAATGTTGACCCCCGACGCCGTCTTCCTCACTTCCACGAGGATGTCGTCGGGGGTCGCGTGTTCCAGGGCGTCCACGGCTTCGAGCACGAGTTGCCGCTGCGGGGTCAGCCGGTAGCCGCGCTGCCGCAGATCGCTCTTCCAGTCGGTGCTCACCACACGGACGAGTCTAGAACTACTTGAAGAAAGCGATGCCGTCGTCCGGCATGTCGTCGGGCAGGGCCTTGGCCCAGCGCTCGACCTCCTCCGGCGTGACGACCTTCTTCAGGTGCGCCGACATGTAGGGGCGCAGCTCGACGTCGGGGGTCTGCTTCTCGCCGACCCACATCAGGTCGCTCTTGACGTAGCCGTACAGCCGCTTGCCGCCGGTGTAGGGCCGCGAGGAGGCCGTGCGGGCCACCGCGTCGGTCACGAGGTCGATCTGCGGCTTCTTGTCCGCCAGCTCGCCGTACCAGATCTCGATGACGCCGTCGTCGCGGGTCATCGTCACCTCGACCTTGCGGTCGGCGTCGATGCGCCAGTAGCCGTGCTCGGACTCCAGCGGGCGGACCTTGTTGCCGTCGTTGTCCAGGACCCACGTGTGGGACCGGTATTCCAGGAAGTCCCGGCCGTCGTGGGTGAAGGCGACCTCCTGCCCGAAGTTGCACTTCTCGGAGCCGGGGAAGTCGTGCACCCCGGCGCCCGCCCAGTTGCCGAGCAGGAAGGCGAGCGGGACGAGGTCCTTGTGGAGGTCGGACGGGATCTCGATCATCAGAACTTCCTAGAGGTGGGTCAGCGCTGGCCCTGGTACAGCTTCTTCACGGTCAGTCCGGCGAACGCGAGGACGCCGACGGCGACCAGGACCAACAGGATTTCGAAGAAAAGCTCCACGGGGTGCTCCTTGAGCGGGGTGCGGATGTAAGCACAGGGCCGGCCCCAGCTTACGCGGGCCCCTCCGGCACTACGATTCCGGCTATGGCGAAGAAGCTGGTGATCAAGGTGACGGCCGGGGCGGACGCCCCCGAGCGGTGTTCCCAGGCGTTCACGGTGGCGGCGGTGGCCGTGGCGAGCGGCGTCGACGTCTCCCTGTGGCTGACCGGCGAGTCCGCCTGGTTCGCGCTGCCCGGCCGCGCCGCCGAGTTCGAGCTGCCGCACGCGGCGCCCCTGCCCGACCTGCTGGAGTCGGTCCTGGCGGCCGGCCGCGTCACCCTGTGCACGCAGTGCGCGGCCCGGCGCGAGATCACGGAGAAGGACGTCATCGAGGGCGTGCGCATCGCGGGCGCGCAGGTCTTCGTCCAGGAGGCGCTGGCGGACGGGACGCAGGCGCTCGTCTACTGAGACTCCGGGTACAGGCGGACGGGGTGCCCGGCCGGGTCCAGCAGCACCCGGACGCCGTCCCGCGGCCGGACGGGCGGCAGGCAGGCGGGCTCGGTCCGGAAGGACAGCCCCCTGCCGCCGCCGGGGGCCGGATGCGCACCCAGTCGGGGCCGCCCTGGCCCGGCCCAGCCGGGCTACAGCCGCAGCGAGAAGTCCGCCGGTTCCCGGGCGTCCGGTGCGCCCGGAGTCGCCGCCGAGCCCATGGCCCTCCCCCCGGCCGGTTCAGCGCGGGCGCTTCTTGCCGTCCAGCTCGTCCCACCACTCGTCGGACTGGGGATCCCCGGAGGGGTCGTCCCACCACCGGTCCTCCGGGCCGCGCCGGTTGGCCACCATGGCCGCCACGGGCGGGATGACCATGGCGACCACGCACATCCCGACGGCCACGGGGACCGACCACAGCCGCACGACGCCCCAGGCCAGGACGAACAGGCCGATGCACAGTCCCATCAGGGCGAAGTACCTGCGCCGCCGCCGTGCGTACATGTCTCCAGCGTAGGTCCGGGCACGCCGCAGGGCCGCACCCCAGGCGTCCAACCCGGTGGGTGCGGCCCTGAAGAGGACCGGCCGCCGTCAGACGGCGATCGCGACCTCCGCCAGTCCGCCCTGCTGGGCGACGACCGTGCGGTCGGCGGTGGCGCCGGGCACGAGGGCACGGACGGTCCAGGTGCCCTCGGCCGCGTAGAAGCGGAACTGTCCGGTCGCCGAGGTCGGCACCTCGGCCGTGAACTCGCCGGTCGAGTCCAGCAGGCGGACGTAGCCCACCACGGGCTCGCCGTCCTTGGTCACCTGACCCTGGATCGTGGTCTCACCGGGCTTGATCGTCGAGGCGTCGGGGCCGCCGGCCTTCGCACCACACATGTCGTACTCCTGAGGGGGTCGGGAGAGGTCGGTCGGGGTCTCTTACTTGCCGGCGCCGAGCTCGATCGGCACGCCGACGAGGGAGCCGTACTCGGTCCAGGAGCCGTCGTAGTTCTTGACGTTCTGGACGCCGAGCAGCTCGTGCAGGACGAACCAGGTCAGCGCGGAGCGCTCACCGATGCGGCAGTAGGCGATGGTGTCCTTCGCGAGGTCGACGTTCTCCTCCTCGTAGAGGGCCTTGAGCTCCTCGTCCGACTTGAAGGTGCCGTCGTCGTTGGCGTTCTTGGACCACGGGATGTTGCGGGCGCTGGGCACGTGGCCCGGGCGCTGCGACTGCTCCTGCGGCAGGTGGGCCGGGGCGAGGAGCTTGCCGGAGAACTCGTCGGGCGAGCGCACGTCGACCAGGTTCTGCGCACCGATGGCGGCGACGACGTCGTCACGGAAGGCGCGGATCGACGTGTCCTGGGCCTTGGCCTTGTAGTCCGTCTTCGGGCGCTCCGGCACCTCGTCGCCGGGGACCAGCTCGCGGGCGTCGAGCTCCCACTTCTTGCGGCCGCCGTCGAGGAGCTTGACGTTCTCGTGGCCGTAGAGCTTGAAGTACCAGTACGCGTACGAGGCGAACCAGTTGTTGTTGCCGCCGTAGAGGACGACGGTGTGGTCGTTGGCGATGCCCTTCTCCGACAGGAGCTTCTCGAAGCCCTCCTGGTCGACGAAGTCACGGCGGACCGGGTCCTGGAGGTCCTTGGTCCAGTCGATGCGGATCGCGTTCCTGATGTGGTTCTTCTCGTAGGCGGACGTGTCCTCGTCCACCTCGACGATGGCGATGGTCGGGTCGTCCAGGTGCTCCTGGAGCCAGTCGGCGTCGACCAGGACGTCGCTGCGGCTCATGCGCTTTCTCCTCCGGGGCAGTTGCGGCGGGGCGTGCGAGTTCTGCGGGGCGCGCGCCCATGACGGGGCGGCACACGGGTGCCCTTGGTGCAGGGCGGCGGGGATGCGCGCACCGGCTCACGGGCCGGCGCGGTCGCTCAGAAGGTGCGACAGAGCATGGCGGCGACGCGGCACAGGTCTACTGCCCGCCGCTTCGTGAGGTCCGCCTGTCGCTTCATGCCGTCGATCGTAGGGACGGTCGGGCGGGCGTGTCACCGGCGTGTCGCATGCTGAGACACGATGGTCCGGATGGTGGGATCGAGAACGCCCCGGGCCGTGCCGCGCCCGGCCCGCGTCCGCCTGCGATCGCCGTCACATCTGCGCTGCGGACTCGCCGTCTCGCCCACCGGACAGCTCTGTACCGGCCCGCGTCCGGTCTACCCGGCGAGCCGGACGCCGGAACCCTTCACCGTGATCTCGACGCCGTCCGGGGCGGCCTGCACCTTGTCCAGCTTGATGCCGCCGGGCAGGCCGTCGATCTGCTGCTGGAAGTCGGTGATCGTGCGCACCCGGTTCTCGGCGAGGTCGACACCGGCGAACTCGGGCAGGCCGTCGGCCTTGACCCGCACGGTGTCGCCGTCGACCACGGTCACGGTGCTGAGCACGGTGACCGGTTCGGGCAGCTTGGTGCCGAGGACGGTGGCCTCGACGGCCACCTTGATCTTGCCGTTGCCGCCGTCGGAGAGGCCGACGACGTTGGCGGTGACGCCCGGGGCGACCTGGGTGGGCTCCACCTTCGCCGTCTTCAGCAGCTCGTCGTAGGCGACGGTCGCGGTGCCGGTGGCCGTGGTGGCGGTGGCCGAGCTGTAGTCGCCGGAGAACTCGACGCCCTTCATGTCGGCCCGGAGGTCGTCGATACGGATCTTCCGGCCGCCGTCGCCCGCGGCGGCCTCGTAGGTGTCGATGCCGACCTCGATGTCGTCCAGGGAGCCGCCGACGACCTGGGTGAGGAACGGGAAGCCCTTGATGGAGACGTCGGGGGTGGTGGCGAGGTTCTCCGTGGTCTTCAGGCGGTCGGCGGCCTCGTCCTCGGCGAAGTTCACGGCGAGCCGGTCGGCGAGGACGAAGAGTCCGCCCAGGATCACGGTGAAGATCAGCAGTATTCGCAGTGCTCGCATGCGGTGTTTCCCCCACCCGGTCGTGTGTGACGGCGATCCCCCTGCGTGAGCGTAACGCCGAGTGCGGCGCGGGCCCGAGCTTTGTCGATCATCTGTGACAGGCCGCGCGCCCGCACCCGCCGACGCACGGAAGGGGCCGTGCGGGGAAGGCGAAGACGTGCTAGGCCACAGCCCGTCCCAGGACGTACACCACCGGTGCCGCGGCGGCCAGCGGCAACGCCACGCCCGCCGTGAAGTGGACGAAGCGCGAGGGGTAGTCGTAACTCGCGACCCGGTGCCCGATCAGGGCGCACACCGCCGCGCCCGCCCCCACCAGCGCGCCCGACGTGCCCGTCAGCCATCCGGCCGCCGCACCACCGCCCGCCCCCGCGAGCAGCGCCACCACCACCGACGCCGCCGTCGGCAACGGCAGCGCACGCGCCAGGACCGCCACCGCCACCGCCACCGCGCCCACCGTCACGGCGTCCCCGTCCGCCGCGAGGTACCCGCCCGCCACGATCGCCAGCGCGGACGCCGCGACCGTCGCCATCAGGCCGTACATCCGCTCGTCCGGGTCGGCGTGCGACCGCAGCTGGAGGACCAGCGCGAGCAGCACCCACACGCCCAGCGTCCCGAGGATCGCGGACGGCGAACGCCCCGACGCCAGCAGGGCCGCGTCCGCGGCGAGCGCCCCGGCGAACCCGAGCGCGATGCCCTGCCGCGCCGGCCACATGCCGTTCAGCCGGAACCACCCCGCCGCCGTGACGGCCTGGAGTACCACCAGCGGCACGAGCAGCGCGTACGTCCCGACCGCCGCCGCCCCGGCCAGCAGCAGCCCCAGCAGCGCCGTGAGCGCGGCCGGCTGCATCCCGGGCTCGATGATCGGCGACCGCCCCTCCGCCCGGGCCCGCTGCGCGTCGGTCATCCGCGTGTTCCCGCCGACGGTGGCGGGGCCGTACCCGGGACCGGCGGCGTCGGCCGGCCCGGCGGCGGCCGGCTCGGGCGCCGCGTACCCCTGCTGCGGCAGATACGCGGTCTCCGCGGCGGCCGGTGCGGACACCGCCTGGTGCGTCTGCGTCTCCCAGGTCTGCCCCTGCCACTGCTGCGTGTACTGCTGCGCGGCGTACGGATCGTCGTACCCCTGCTGCCCCTGCTGCCCCTGATACGCCTGGTACCCCTGATACGCCTGGTACCCCGGCTGCTCCTGCCCGGGCCACGCCTGCTGCG
>NZ_JAPSKN010000029.1 GCF_031181705.1 Streptomyces sp. | reverse complement strand
CGCGCCAGTGGCTCACGCAGCCCACCACAGCGGTGGCGCCGCCCGTGCCTCACCCCTGGCGGGGGAACCGGGGCGGGGTCACAGGAGCCCCTCGTCGCGGGCGCGGCGGACCGCCTCGGCCCGCCGGCTCACCCCCAACTTGCGGTAGACGCTCTTCAGGTGGGTCTTCACGGTGTTCACCGACACGTGCAGGTCGGCGGCGATCTCCTCCGTGGAGAGCATGTCGGCCAGACGGTGCAGCACGTCCCGTTCCCGCGCGCTCAGGTCCTCCACCACCAGCTCCGGTGCCGGGACGGGGGTGGCGCGCCCCGCGACCCGGTACCGGCCGGGGCCGCGGACGAGCCAGCCGCCGGCCAGTTCGCGCGGCCGGCCGGTGCACAGCAGCGGGCCGAGCCAGGGGCCGGCCTCCAGGAACGGGCGGCGCAGTCGCTCGCGCCGCCCGTCCAGGAGCGCACGGGCGACGAGCCGGCCGGCGGCGGCGTGGTCGCCGGCCTGGTGCGCGGCCTGGGCGCGGACCAGCGTGGCGCGGACCGTCACCGCCGGACCGCACCGGGCGTCCTCGGGCAGGCCGTCGAGCAGCCCGAGCGCCTCGTCGGTCCGGCCCGCCGCGAGCCGGACGCGGGCCGCCTCGACCGCGCACGCGGTCCGGTGGTGTGCCACCCGCTCCACGTCCTCCCGGGCCAGGTCCGGCTGTCCCTGGGCGAGGTGGGCGGCCGAGGCGAGCAGCGCGCTCTGCTCCTGCGCCCAGGGCGAGCCGACGTCCGCGGTGACCGGTTCGACTGCGGCGGCGAGCGCGGCCCGGGTGTCCCCGCGGGCCAGGAGCAGCCGGCCCCGGACGACGGCCCGGCCCGCCCGCACGACCGGGTCCTCGACGGCCGGGCGGGTCACGGCCTCGTCGTCGAGGAGCGCCTGTGCCTCGTCGAGTTCGTCGCGCTCGATGTGGACGGCGGCCAGCACCAGGGGGCCGAGGCCCGCCCCGGAGCGCTGGGGCAGGCTGTAGCGCTCCGCCTGGCCGGCCGCGGCCAGGGCCTTGTGCTCGGCGCGGCCGGGCCAGCCGTTGAGGTAGTCGATCAGCGCCAGATGACCGAGGGCCTCCCACCGGGGCAGGGCCATCACCGCTCCGTCCGGCTGCCCCGCGACCGCCGACAGGGCGGTGCGGGCGTCGTCGAACCGCCCGGCCCACAGGCGGGCGGAGCCGAGGTGGGTGAGGAGGAGGGCGGTGAGCTCCGGGTGGGCGTCGAGGAGCCGCGCGGGGATCCGCTGCCGCAGGAGCCGGGCCTGCTCGGCGGCGCGCTCGGCCCGGGCGGGGGAGCCGGTCAGCCGGGCGGCGAGCGTGTCGAGCAGTGCGAAGCCGAGCTGGGCCGGGGCCGGTTCCCCGCTGCCCTGGGCCAGATCCTCCCCCGCGTGGCGCAGATGGGTCAGTCCGTGGGCGAGATCGCACCGGCCCAGGTCGCGGGCGGCGCGCACCAGGTCGGCTGCGGGGCCCGTCACCTCGGGGCTCATCCGGGTGAACAGGGCGGACAGGTCCTCGGAGCGCAGGCCGGTGAAGAGCCGGCCGAGCGCGAGGTCGTCGACGACGGCCCGGACGGTGAACTCCCAGTCGTCCGCCGCGGCGCCCTGGACGAGCGCGTCCCGCAGCGCTCCCGATTCCCGCAGCCAGCGGGCGGCCCGGCCGCGCAGCTCCGGCTCCAGGCCGGGGCGGCGTTCGCGCAGATGGGCGCGGAGGATCTCGGCGAACAGCGGGTGCAGGCTGTACCAGGAATGACCGAGGTAGTGGACGAAGGCGTTCTCCCGGTGCAGCGAGGCGAGCACGGGTTCCGCGTCCGTGCGCCGCGTCAGCGCGTTGACCAGGTCGGGACAGAACCGGTCGAGGACGCTGATGCGCAGCAGCAGGTCCTGGGTGCCGGGTGTCTGCCGGTCGAGCACCTCGGCGAGCAGGAAGTCGGCCACCGTGCTGTGGTTCGTCTCGAACTGCTTCGCGTACGTGCCGGGGTCCGTGTCCCGCTGGGCGGCCAGGGCCCAGAGCCGGAGCCCGGCGGCCCACCCCTGGGTGCGCTCCACCAGGGCCTGCACGGCGCCGGTGGGCAGCTGCAGGCCGTGGTGGGACAGCAGTGCGCCGGCCTCGTCGGTGGTGAAGGCCAGCTCGGCGTCCCGGATCTCCGTCATCTCGCCGGACGCGCGGTAGCGGTGCAGCGGCAGCAGGGGTTCGGTGCGGGTGACCAGCAGCAGGCGCAGGCCGTGTCCGGCGTGGTGCAGCACGAACTGCAGCTGCCGCGCGATCTCGGGAGAGGTCACCCGGTCGAGCTCGTCGAGGACGACGACGGTGGTGTGGTCGCGCCGCTCCAGGTCGGCGGCGAGGCGGGTCAGGGTCCTCGGGTCCACGCGGCCGGCCTCCGCGGGGCAGCCGACCTCGGCCGCCACCGGGATGCCGGCGGCCCGCAGCGCCTCCAGGAGGTACGCCCAGAAGACCCCGGGGGCCTGGTCGGCGGTGTCGGCGGTGAGCCAGGCGACGGGTTCGCGCAGACCGGCGGCCCAGTCCGCGACCAGGAGGGTCTTGCCCGCGCCGGCGGATCCGTTGACCAGGGTCAGGGGCGTGTGGAGCGCCTGGTCGAGGTGCCGGACCAGGCGCGGGCGGCGCAGGAAGGTGGCGGGCCGCCGCGGCAGTGCGAACCGGGTGCGCAGCAGGGGATCGCCCGTGGGGTCGGCGCCGGCCGGAGCCGGCTCCGCATCGGTCTCGTCGGTCACGGCCATGGAGCCCCCAGTGCGTGCCGTCCGCCGGTTCACGAGCGGTCCCTCGTGCCCGCTCAGCATCTCTCCGTTCACTCCCCCGCGCACGCCGCAGGCGATGAGCGCCGCCGGCCCGACCACCCGCCGCGGGCGATGCGCCCCCGTGGCGTCCGGGGGTCGACTGAGGGGCCCGCACACCGTCCAGGAGCCGCGGGGCACACCCGGCGGCTCGGAACCGGAGTACCGATCATGTGCCGCTGGCTCGCCTACTCGGGCACCCCCGTACTGCTCGACGACGTCCTCTACCGTCCGCAGCACTCGCTGATCGACCAGAGCCTGCACGCGCGGATGGGGGTGGAGACGACCAACGGCGACGGTTTCGGCGTCGGCTGGTACGCCTGGCACCTGCGCACACCCGCAGTCATCCGTGACACCGGGCCGGCCTGGAGCAACCGCAATCTGCGGGAGATCGCCGACCACGTCCGCTCGCCGCTGTTCTTCGCCCACGTGCGCGCGTCCACCGGGACCGCCGTGCAGCAGACCAACTGCCATCCCTTCCGTCACGGACGCTGGATGTGGATGCACAACGGGGCGATCACCGGGTTCTCCGCGATGCGCCGGGATCTGCTGCTGACCGTCGACCCGGAGCTGTTCCCGTCGCTGGAGGGCACGACCGACTCCGAGTTGATGTTCCACGTGGCCCTCACCTTCGGCCTCGACGGCGATCCGCCGGGCGCGGTGGCGCGGATGGCGGGTCTCGTCGAGCGTCTGGGGGAGGAACACGGAGTGGCGGAACCGCTGCAGATGACCATCGCGGTGACCGACGGCGAGCGGCTGTGGTTCTTCCGCTACTCCAGCGGCGGCAATTCGCGGTCGCTGTACTTCAGCAGCCGGGTGGAGGACGTGCGTGCCCTCCACCCCGACCTCGCGTTCCTCAAGCACATCTCCGACGACACCCGCCTGGTGGTGTCGGAGCCGCTGGGCGATCTCCCCGGTGTGTGGAACGCCGTGCCGGAGAGCAGCTACGGCGTCGTCCAGCCCGGCCGGGACCTGCTGCGGCACTTCGAGCCGGAGCCCGTGTGAGCCGCCCTGGGGGGTGTCTCAGCCCAGCCGGGCGGCGAACACCCCGTACGCCTCCTCGCCGAACAGCACGAACCTGACCCGCTCGACCGCCGTGCCGGCCGCCCGGACCGTCTCGACGGCGATGCGGGCGCCGTCGTCCACCGGCCAGCCGTAGACACCGGTGGAGACGGCGGGGAAGGCGACCGTGCGGGCGCCGAGTTCGTCGGCGACGCGCAGCGACTCGCGGTAGCAGGAGGCCAGGAGGTGGGAGCGGTCCTCGGTGGTGCTGAAGACGGGGCCGACGGTGTGGATGACCCAGCGGGCGTCGAGGTCGCCGGCGGTGGTGGCGACCGCCTGGCCGGTGGGCAGGCCCTTGCCATAGTGCGACGCGCGGAGCTTGCGGCACTCCTCCAGGATCGCCGGGCCGCCGCGCCGGTGGATCGCGCCGTCGACCCCTCCCCCGCCCAGCAGCGAGGAGTTGGCCGCGTTGACGATCGCGTCGACGCTCTCGCGGGTGATGTCGCCCTGGACCGCTTCGATGATGGTCATGTCTGCCTCAGTCGCTTCCACACGGCCTTCGCCGCGTTGTGTCCGGACATGCCGTGCACGCCGGGGCCCGGCGGGGTCGCCGACGAACAGATGAAGATCGCCGGGTGGGGCGTGTGGTACGGGAACAGGGTGAGCTTCGGGCGGAGCAGGAGCTGCAGGCCGGAGGCCGCGCCGGTGGCGATGTCGCCGCCGACGTAGTTGGCGTTGCGGGCGGCGAGTTCGGGCGGGCCGGCCGTGGCACGGGCCAGGACACGGTCGCGGAACCCCGGCGCGAAGCGCTCCAGTTGACGCTCGACGGCGTCGGTGAGGTCACCCGTCCAGCCGTGCGGGACGTGCCCGTAGGCCCAGAAGACGTGCTTGCCCTCGGGGGCGCGGGTCGGGTCGACGACGCTCGGCTGGGTCGTGATGAGGAACGGCCTGTCGGGAACCCGGCCCTCGCGGGACGCCGCGCGCAGGGCCGCGCCGATCTCCGCGCTGTCCGCGCCGATCTGCACCGTGCCGGCGATCCGGGCCTCCTTCGCGGTCCACGGGACGGGCCCGTCCAGCGCGTAGTCGATCTTGAACACGCCCGGTCCGTAGCGGTAGCCGGCGTAGTGGCTGCCGAAGCCGGCGATACGGGCCAGGGCGGTGGGCGAGGTGTCGAAGACGTAGGCCCGGGCCGGCGGCAGGTCGTCGAGGCGCTTGACCTCGTAGTCGGTGTGGACCTCGCCGCCGAGGTCGCGCAGATGGGCGGCGAGGGCGTCGGAGAGCGCCTGGGAACCGCCGCGGGCGAGCGGCCAGCCGCGGGCGTGCGCCGCGAGCGCGAAGACCAGGCCGACGGCGCCGGTGGCCAACCCGCCGAGCGGTGCCATGACATGGGCGACGAGCCCGGCGAACAGGGCCCGGGCCGGCTCGTCGCGGAAGCGGCGCATCAGCAGGGTCGACGGGGGCAGGCCGGTGAGCCCGAAGCGGGCGAGGGTGACCGGGTCGCGGGGCAGCGCCGTGAGCGGCAGGGACATGAAGTCCCGGACGAGCGTGTCCCACTTGGGCAGGAAGGGCTCGACCAGCCTGCGGTAGGCACCGGCGTCGCGCGGTCCGAAGCTGGCGGCCGTCTCGCCGACCGACCGGGACAGCACGGCCGCCGTGCCGTCCGGGAAGGGATGGGCCATGGGCAGCTCGGCGTGGAGCCACTCCAGGCCGTACCGCTCCAGCGGCAGGGCGCGGAACGCCGGCGAGCTGATGGCGAGGGGGTGGGCCGCGGCGCACGGGTCGTGCCGGAAGCCGGGCAGGGTGAGCTCCTCGGTGCGGGCTCCGCCGCCCACGGTGCTCCTGGCCTCGAAGACGGCGACGGAGAAGCCGCGCCGGGCCAGCTCCACGGCCGCGGTCAGTCCGTTCGGTCCCGCACCCACTACGACCGCATCGAGCATCGACGGCACCTTCGGACCCCTTCGTCAGCCGATGGCCACTGGGGATCAGGATATGCCCGGGGACGGACAGTCACCGGCCGCGGGGGATGTTCGCCCGGGACGACCGGTTTGCGACGGCGGCAACCGGCCTTCGAGCACGCCGGGTCACCACCTGTGCGCACCACGCGACGACTTGGGCCGTCAGCCCCCGCCCGCCAGCAGCCCCGCGATCCGGCGGGCCGTGGCCGCGTCCCGGGCCGCGGTGAACGGCAGGGCGTTGCCGCCCGTGATGCGGAACGGCTCGCCGGTCAGGGTCAGATGGGCGCCGCCCGCCTCCTCGACGAGGAGCAGACCGGCGGCGTGGTCCCACGCCGCCTCCCAGGAGAAGGCCGTGGCGTCCGACTCGCCGCGGGCGATGGCCAGGTACTCCAGACCGGCCGAGCCGCAGGCGCGCGGTGCCACGCCCTCGGTGCGCAGGCCGAGCAGGGCGTGCTTCTGCTCGTCCGTCGTGTAGTCCGGGTGGGAGGTGGCCACGCGGAGGTCGCGGCCCGGCTCGGGGACGCCGGCGAACAGCCGCTCGCCGTCGAGGTAGGCGCCCTTGCCCCGCTGGGCGGTGGCGAGCCGGTCGCGGGCGGCGGCGTAGGTCCAGGAGGCGAGGAGGGTGCCGCCGTGGGCCAGTGCGACCAGGGTGCAGAATCCGGCCTCGCCGCGCACGAACTGCCGTGTGCCGTCGACCGGGTCGACGATCCACACCGGGGCGTCGCCGCGTATCGCCTCGTAGGAGGCCGGGTTGGCGTGGACCGCCTCCTCGCCCACCACGACCGAGCCGGGCAGCAGGGCGACCAGCGCCTCGGTCAGGTACAGCTCGGCCTTGCGGTCGGCGTCGGTCACCAGGTCGTGCGGCCCGGCCTTCTGGTCGATCTCGTGCGCGGCGAGCCGGCGCCAGCGCGGCAGGATCTCCGTGGCCGCGGCCTTGCGGATCGCCTCTTCGACGTCGGAGGCGTGCCGGGCGAGAAACTCTTCGATGGTTTCGTTGCTGTCGATCACCCCTCCATCACAACACGCGCCGCTGACAATCCCCACCCGCGGGGTTCACCCCGGGTGGCCCCGCGGTGAACACCGGCGCGCGGGGAGGCGGTCACCGGCCGACCGCGTACCCCTGCATGCCGCGCGGGTTCGCCGCCGCCGACAGCACGCCCGTCTCCGGGTCGCGGGCGACCGCGCAGAGCCGGCCCTCCGACCAGGGAGCGCCGACGGTCACCTCATGTCCGCGCCGCCGCAGCTCCGCGACGACGGCCGGGTCGGTCCGGGCCTCCACGGTCACGCTGCCCGGGCGCATGCCACGCGGGTAGAAGGAACCGGGGAAGCCGTCGTTGTGCCAGTTCGGGCTGTCGATCGCGCCCTGCAGGTCGGGACCGCCGCGGACCCGGGGGCGCAGCGCGAGGGCCAGCAGGAAGTGCAGCTGCCACTGGTCCTGCTGGTCGCCGCCGGGCGTGCCGAACGCCAGGACGGGCACGCCCTCGCGCAGCGCGATCGACGGGGACAGGGTGGTGCGGGGGCGGCGGCCGGGGGCGAGGGTGGCGGGCAGGCCCTCCTCCAGCCAGGTCATCTGCAGCCGGGTGCCGAGCGGGAAGCCGAGTTCGGGCACGACGGGGTTGGACTGGAGCCAGCCGCCGCTGGGTGTGGCCGAGACCATGGTGCCCCAGCGGTCGACGACGTCGAGGTGGCAGGTGTCGCCCCGGGTGCTGCCGTCGGGGAGGATCTCCGGCTCGCCGGGCACGGGTGAGCCGGGGAGTTTCGCGACCGTCGGCTCGCCGATGCCGAGCGCGTCGAAGCCCTCCTGCGCGGCGGCGGCCACGCACGCGTGCGCGCCCAGGCGCGGGGTGCGCCCGCCCGGGCTGCCGGGCCGCAGACCGTGCTCGGCCCGCTCGCCGACGAGGGCGCGGCGGGCCGTGTTGTACGCGGGTGACAGCAGGTCGTCGAGCGGCACGTCGGCGGCGTCCCCGTACCAGGCCTCCCGGTCCGCCATGGCGAGCTTGCAGCCCTCGACGAGGAGGTGGACGTAGTCGGCCGAGCCGTACGGTGGCAGCTCGGGCGGGAGCAGGGCGAGCTGCTGCAGGAGGACCGGACCCTGGCTCCAGGGGCCGGGCTTGCACACGGTCCAGCCGTTCCAGTCGTACGTCGCCGGTGTCTCCCAGGTCGCGGACCAGGCGGCGAGGTCGGCGGCGGTGAGGGTGCCGGTGTGGCGGGTGCCGCTGGTGTCGAGGGTGGGGCGGGCGGCCTGCCGGACGAGGGCCTCGGCGATGAATCCGGTGCGCCAGACCTGCCGCGCCGCGTCGATCCGCGCCTCCCGGTCCCCGGCTCCGGCGGTCTCGGCGAGCAGGCGCTTCCAGGTGGCGGCGAGCGCGGGGTTGCGGAACAGCTCCCCTGGGCGTGGTGCCTTGCCGCCGGGCAGGTACACCTCCGCCGAGGAGGTCCACTCGGTCTCGAAGAGTTCCCGTACGGTCTCGACGGTCTGGCCGAGGCGCTCCACGGGCGGGTGGCCGTGCTCGGCGTATCCGATGGCGTACTTCAGGACGTCGTCGAGGGACTTGGTGCCGTGGTCGCGCAGCAGCAGCGCCCAGGCGTCGAAGGCGCCGGGCACGGCGGCGGCGAGCGGGCCGGTGCCGGGGACGAGGTCAAGGCCGAGGCCACGGTAGTGCGCGACGGTCGCCCCGGCCGGCGCGACGCCCTGCCCGCACAGCACCCGCACCTCGCCGCCGGGCGGAGCGAACAGCAGGGGCACCTCACCGGCCGGGCCGTTGAGGTGGGGTTCGACGACCTGCAGCACGAAGCCGCCCGCGACGGCCGCGTCACAGGCGTTGCCACCGTCCTCCAGCACGGCCATCGCCGTCTGCGAGGCGAGCCAGTGGGTGGAGGAGACCATGCCGAAGGTGCCCTGGAGGGTGGGGCGGGACGTGAACATGCGGCTGGTCACCTCTCGTCGTCGTGCGCCACCCGTCCCCTTCCCCCTGTCGCGGCCCCGACAAAACCCGGGCGCCGGAGCGGGTGCGCAAATCCCCCACCCGCCGCGCAAACGACCGGAATCACAGGCGTCCGTGGTGAGCCCCCGTCACCGCGCCACCACGCAGCGAGTTCGCACTTCCGCCCCACAGGGACTCGTGTGACACTGTCGTCCCCGTCCGCCGTGCGGACCCGTTCCGCACCGTCCGTCCCCCACGAGAAGGGCGCCGTGCGTTCCCTACCCCTTCCCCTGGCCCTGACCGCACGCCTGTCGCCGGTGGCCGTGCTCGCCGCGGCGGGCTGGGCGCTGTCGTCCGGTCCGCTCGCCGCGCCGAGTGCCGCCCAGCACAAGCCGGCCGAGGAGAGGACCGAGACCCGGTCCGCCTCCACTCCCTCGACGTCGACGGAGTCGAAGACGTACGCGGCGGCGCCCGCGCCGTGCGAGAGCGTCGCGAAGGAGACGATCGAGTCGCTGGTGCCGGGCGCCAGGCCGGCCGGCAAGGAGATTCCGTCCACGGACGCGAAGCTGCGCCGGACCTGCTCCTGGAACGCGCTCAAGGGCTACGACTACCGGTGGCTCGACGTGTCCTACGAGGTGATGGCGTCGGACGAGGCGGCCGAGAAGTCGTACCGGGAACAGGTGGAGCGGAAGAGCGGCGGCGGGGCCGTCCCCGGTCTGGGAGACAGCGCGTACTCCGTCGTGAACCTCACCACCGAGGACAAGCAGCAGACCCGCGAGGGCGTCGTGATCGCCCGCGCCTCCAACGCGCTGGTGACGATCACCTACAACGGCAGTGACTTCGAGTCGAAGAAGGCGCCGGACACGGACACCGTCAACAAGGGCGCCATCAGGGCCGCGAAGGAGGCCGTGGCCGCGCTGGAGAGCGAGAAGGGCTGAGCGCCCTCCAGCGCGGCGGTCACCCGGCTCGGCGGGCCGCGCGGCCGCGCAGCGCCATCAGCAGCAGGTACAGCACCATCGATGTGCCCAGGCCCACGGCCCAGCCGTAGTCGGCCAGATCCGCCAGTGCCGGGATGGGACGGCCGTCGACGAGCGGCTTGAAGCCGGCGCCGCCGACGGCGAGGACACCGCCGGCCGCGAAGGCGACGACGGCCCGCCAGTTCCAGCCACCCTCGTACCAGTAGCGGCCACCCGGGCGATACAGGTCGGCGAGGTCGAGCCTGCCGCGGCGCAGGATCCAGTAGTCGGCGATGAGGATGCCCGCGACGGTGCCGAGCAGGCCGCCGACCAGGCCGAGCCAGGTGAAGATGTAGCCCTGCGGGTCGGAGTACAGCTTCCACGGGAAGATCAGCACGCCGAGGACGCAGGTCGCGAGGGCGCCGGCGCGGAAACTGATGCGCCGCGGCGCGATGTTGGAGAAGTCGAACGCCGGGGAGACCAGGTTGGCCGCGACGTTGACGGACAGGGTCGCGACCAGGACGGTGACCAGCGCGAAGAGCAGGCCCACGGTGTTGTCCGTCTTGGCGGCGAGCTGCACCGGGTCCCAGATGGCCTCGCCGTAGACGGCCTGGGAGCCGGAGGTGACCATCACCGAGAGGAACGCGAAGAGCGTCATGGTGGTCGGCAGGCCGAGGGCCTGGCCCCAGGTCTGTGCCTTCTGGCTTTTGCCGTAGCGGGTGAAGTCGGGGATGTTCAGCGACAGCGTGGACCAGAAGCCGATCATGCCCATGAGGGCGGGGGCGAACAGTGTCCAGAAGTCGGCGCCCCAGCCGAGTTTCGAGGGCTGGTCCAGCAGCGGTCCAAAGCCACCCGCCTTGTCGCTCATCCACCACAGCATCACGAAGGCGCCGACGAGCACGAAGGGCGCCGCCCAGTTCTCGAACCGGCGGATCGTCTCCATGCCCCGGTAGATGATGACGACCTGCAGCGCCCAGAAGATCGCGAACGACAGCCACATGGTCCAGGCGTAGCCGCCGACCTTCGCCGCGTCCGTCCAGCCGGTCCCGACGAGCTTCCCGGCCAGGAAGTAGATGGCCTCACCGCCGATCCAGGTCTGGATGCCGAACCAGCCGCAGGCCACGAGCGCTCTCACGACGGCGGGCAGGTTGGCGCCGCGGATGCCGAAGGAGGCGCGTGCGAAGACCGGGAAGGGTATCCCGTACTTGGGTCCGGCGTGCCCGGTGAGCAGCATGGGTATCAGCACGATCACGTTGGCCAGGGCGATGGTGAACACCGCCTGCTTCCAGTCCATGCCGACGGCGATGAGCCCGGAGGCCAGGGTCCAGGAGGCCGTGTTGTGGGCCATGCCGACCCACAGCGCGGAGAAGTTGTACGTGGTCCAGGTGCGCTTGGCGACGGGGACCGGCAGCAGGTCCTCGTTGGCGTAGGGGCCGCTCGGCGCCGGAGCGCCCGGGGCGATCTCCACCCGGCCGTCGGCGAGGGTGACTTGGGTGGTCGGCGGGGTGGCCGTGGGAGCGGTATCGGTCATGGGCCGGGCCAATCGGGAGGTGGGACGGGAATGGCCGTGCGGGTGATGCCGACGGGGGGTGCGCCCGGGAGCGTCCTGCGCCCCCTTCCCGGGCCGGGGGAAGGGGGAGTCGAAAGGGGTGTGCGCGACAGGGGTCAGTCGTGGAGGGCTGGGATCACCCGGGATCCGTAGGCGTCGATCACGGCTTCCTGCGCGTCGTGCATGTCGTAGACGGCGAACTGGTCCACGCCGAGTTCGCGCAGTGCGTTCAGTTTCTCGACGTGCCGCTCCACCGGTCCGATCAGGCAGAACCGGTCGACGATCTCGTCGGGCACGAACCGGGTGTCCGGGTTTCCGGCGCGGCCGTGATGGGAGTAGTCGTAGCCCTGGCGGGCCTTGATGTAGGCGGTGAGTTCGTCCGGGACGGCAGCCGAGTGCTCGCCGTACTTGGAGACCAGGTCGGCCACGTGGTTGCCGACCATGCCGCCGAACCAGCGGCACTGCTCGCGCGCGTGGGCGAGCGCCTCGGGCGAGTCGTCCTCGGTGACGTAGGCGGGGGCGGCCACGCAGACGGTCACCTCCGACGGGTCGCGTCCGGCGGCGACGGCCGCGTCCTTCACGGCCTTGACCATGTACTCGGTCAGGTACAGGTCGGCCAGCTGGAGGATGAACCCGTCCGCCTCCTCGCCGGCCATCTTCAGGGCCTTGGGGCCGTACGCGGCCATCCACACGGGCAGTTCGGCGTCCGGCTTGATCCACGGGAAGCGGACGACGCTGCCGCCGCCGAGGTCGGCCTCCCGGCCGCTGCCGAGGGCCCGGATGACCCGCATGGCGTCGCTGATCCGGGCCAGGGTGTTGGGTTTGCGTCCGGCCACGCGCATCGCTGAGTCGCCGCGGCCGATGCCGCAGACGGTGCGGTTGCCGAACATGTCGTTGAGGGTGGCGAAGGTGGAGGCGGTGACCTCCCAGGTGCGGGTGCCCGGGTTGGTCACCATGGGCCCGACCTTGAGTTTCGTGGTGTTGGCCAGGATCTGGCTGTAGATCACGAACGGCTCCTGCCACAGCACGGCGGAGTCGAAGGTCCAGCCGTGGGTGAAGCCGTTGCGTTCCGCGCGCTTCATCAGGCTGATCACCCGCGAGGCCGGCGGGTCGGTCTGCAGGACGAGTCCGAAGTCCATGCCCACCACTCCTAGTCGAGGTACTGACAAGTCGAACGCGGGATGAAGACGCCGTGTCCGGCGTGCCCGGTGTACTCCCGCTCGGTGACGACGGGGACGCCGCGCGAGAACACCGTCTCGACCCGGCCGGTGACCCGCCTGCCCTCGTACGCCGAGTAGTCGACGTTCATGTGGTGGGTCTCGGCCGAGATGACCTGCTCGGCGTGCGGGTCGTAGATCACCACGTCGGCGTCGGCGCCCGGCGCGATGGTGCCCTTCTTGGGGTAGAGGCCGAACATGCGGGCCGGGGTGGCACAGGCGATCTCGATCCAGCGGCGGCGGCTGATGTGCCCGTCGACGACGGCCTGGTGGAGCAGGTCCATGCGGTTCTCCACGCCCGGCAGGCCGTTGGGGATCTTGGAGAAGTCGCCGCGGCCGAGTTCCTTCTGGCCGGTGAAGCAGAAGGGGCAGTGGTCGGTGGAGACGACCTGGAGGTCGTTCGTGCGCAGGCCCTGCCAGAGCTTCGCCTGGTGCTCGCGGGGGCGCAGGGGCGTGCTGCACACGTACTTGGCGCCCTCGAAGTCCGGCTCGGCGAGGTTGTCGGTGGACAGGAACAGATACTGCGGGCAGGTCTCGCCGAAGACGGGCAGCCCCTCGTCGCGGGCCCGGGCCAGTTCGGCGACCGCCTCCATCGCCGAGACGTGCACGACGTAGAGGGGAGCGCCGGCCACCTGCGCGAGCCGGATGGCACGGTGGGTGGCCTCGGCCTCCAGCAGGGCCTTGCGGACCTCGCCGTGGAAGCGCGGGTCGGTCTCGCCGCGGGCCAGGGCCTGTTCGACCAGGACGTCGATGGCGATGCCGTTCTCGGCGTGCATCATGATCAGGCCGCCGTTGTCGGCGGAGCGCTGCATGGCGCGCAGGATCTGGCCGTCGTCGCTGTAGAAGACGCCCGGGTAGGCCATGAACTGCTTGAAGGAGGTGACGCCCTCCTCGACCAGCAGGTCCATCTCCTTGAGCGTGTCCTCGTTGACGTCGGAGACGATCATGTGGAAGCCGTAGTCGACCGCGCAGTTGCCCTCCGCCTTGGCGTGCCAGGCGTCGAGGCCCTCGCGCAGACCGTGGCCGACGCTCTGCACGGCGAAGTCGATGATCGTCGTCGTGCCGCCCCAGGCGGCGGCGCGGGTGCCGGTCTCGAAGGTGTCGGAGGCGAAGGTGCCGCCGAAGGGCAGCTCCATGTGGGTGTGGGCGTCGACGCCGCCGGGGATGACGTACTTTCCGGCGGCGTCGATGGTGCGGTCGGCGGTGAGAACTCCGGGCGCGGCCAGGGCGGCGATGCGGCCGTCTTCGATCAGGACGTCGGCGTGGACTTCGTCGGAAGCTGTGATGACTAGACCGCCGTGGATCAGTGTTCGGGTCATCGGGCGCTCCTCAATGTGGATACGTGCGGGTTCGTCGTGGCTGGTCGCGCGCACGCGGCGGCAGCCGCATATCGCATACGGCCCCGCGCCCCTAGAGGTCCGTCAGCGGACCGTACGTGGCGGGCGCCCGGTCCCGGTAGAACTGCCAGCGGTCGCGGACCTCGCGGAGCCTGGCCAGGTCCAGGTCGCGGACGACCAGTTCGGGCGCCTTGTCGCCCGCCACCTCGCCGACGAACCGGGCCTCGGGGTCGACGAAGTACGAGGTGCCGTAGAAGTCGTTGTCGCCGTACTCCTCCACGCCGACCCGGTTGATCGCGCCGATGAAGTACTCGTTGGCCACGGCCGCCGCCGGCTGCTCCAGCTGCCAGAGGTAGCCGGACAGGCCCCGGGAGGTGGCGGAGGGGTTGAAGACGAGTTCGGCACCCGCGAGGCCCAGCGCCCGCCAGCCCTCCGGGAAGTGCCGGTCGTAGCAGATGTAGACGCCGACCCGGCCGACCGCCGTGTCGAAGACCGGCCAGCCGGAGTTGCCCGGACGGAAGTAGAACTTCTCCCAGAACCCGCGTACTTGCGGGATGTGCGTCTTGCGGTACTTGCCGAGGTAGGTGCCGTCCGCGTCGATCACGGCGGCGGTGTTGTACAGGACGCCGGGCTGCTCCTCCTCGTACATCGGCAGCACCAGGACGAGGCCCAGTTCCCTCGCCAGGGCCTGGAAGCGGCGGACGATCGGGCCCTCGGGGATCTGCTCGGCGTACTCGTAGAAGGCCGGGTCCTGCACCTGGCAGAAGTACGGGCCGTAGAACAGCTCCTGGAAGCAGAGGACTTGGGCGCCCTGCGCGGCGGCGTCGCGGGCCGCCTGCTCGTGGACCTGGATCATCGACTCCTTGTCGCCCGTCCAGGCGGTCTGGAAGACGGCGGCACGGATCACTCGGCTCATCGGGACCTCCGGTCGCTCGGTGTGCCGTGAGCCTAGGAAGCCGGGACGCCCTCTTTGAGTGGCACCGTGTCACGTCTCGGGGCGTGCGGCGTGCCACCGTGTCACTCTCGCGAAGGCCCATGTTTCACCGCCGTTTTCCCAGGTGGTTGCGTGTTTCAGTGGTGTTGCGCGTCGTGCGCGAGGAGTGCGATGTGCACCGAGGCGGCCTGCTCGAAGTCGTCGAGGTCCACCCCGAGGCGGACCTGTATCGCCTCCAGGCGGCGGTACAGGGCCGGCCGGGAGACGTGGTGGAGCTGGGCGGTGCGGGACTTGTTGCGGCCGGTGGCGAGGTAGGTGCGCAGCACGGACAGCAGGTCCCTGTCCGCCTCGCACAGCAGCCCGTCCAGTTCCCGCTCCGCGAAGGACTGCACGTGCGGGTCGTCCCGCAGCAGGCGGATCAGCCCGCGCAGGTGGACGTCCCTGAGGCGGACCACCGGGGGCAGGTCGAGGGCGGCGGAGGAGCCGGCGACGGCGTCCGCGACGTGCTGGGCCTCGCGCAGGCCGGTGGGCACGTCGTCCCAGGCGAGACGGGGTTCGGCCGCCGCGACGACCGTGCCGTCCGTGCCGGACTCCGTGCGCAGCCGGGTCGCGAAGTGCGTGGCGAGGGCGCCCGCGTCCTGGTCGCGGGCGAGGCTGAGCAGCACGGCGGTGGCGCCATCGGCGAGTTCGGCGACCAGCCCGGACAGACCGAGCAGCCGCAGCAGCCGTTCCAGGCGGGCGACGTCGCCGTCGCGGACGACCAGCGGCACGAACGTCCGCCGGTTGACCGGCAGTCCGGCCGCCCGTGCCCGGGGCAACAGGTGCCGCGCCGGTACGACGCCGCTGACCAGGTCGGTCAGCAGGCCCTGCGCGGACTGCTCCTCCCAGGAGCACCCGGCGCCCCCGCCGAGCATGCGGTGCAGGACGAGGGCCTCGGCGGCACGGTCGGCCAGCAGCCGTCCGGTGGCGGTGTCACCGCGGTAGCCGCACAGCACGATCCGGCCCCAGCGCTCCCCGCGCCCGCCGAGTTCGGCCCGGATCCAGCCGTCGCCCCCGGCGCCTGCCCCAGTGCCTGAGCGTCCTGGGCGGTGCCCCCATGCCTGCCGGGCGATGCGCTCCCAGTCGCGCAGCACGTCGTCGACCGCGGGCCGCTCCCCCGCCGTGCCGAGGACGCGGTGGGCGAGGTTGGTGACGACGACCGGGCAGGCGCTGTGCCGGGCGACCTCGTCGAGCAGGCGCTGCAGCGGGGCGCCCGCGGTGATGAGGGCGGTGAGTTCGGTGCGGACGGCCTCGGAGAGGCTGACGGCGGCGAACTTGCGCCGCACCAGCCGGGACTGGACCTCCTCGGTCAGTTCGGCGAAGGGGAAGGGCCGGTGCAGCACGACCATCGGCAGCCCGCACCGCTCGGCGGCCCGGCGCATCACGTCCGGCGGGGAGGGGAAGGCCCGGCCGAGTCCGAGGACGACCGCCGCCGCCTCGGCGCGGTGCAGCGAGCGCACGTACTCGGCCTGCTTGTCCTCGTCGCCGGCGAGCAGCACGCCGGTGGTGAGGACCATCTCGCCGCCGCTGAGCATGACCCCGACGTCGGCGGCCTCGGCGACGTGCACCCACCGCACGGGCCGGTCGAGGTGGCCGGCACCGGCCACCACCTCGGGCTCCCCGGCGAGCACCCGCTCCAGGGCCAGGACCTGCCGGACCGACAGGGCCGGTTCCGGGGGATCCAAGGTGATGGTCATGGTGTCGGTTCCCTTGTTCGGTCCACCGCTACGTGATGCTCCGCAGAGCGTTCTCGAGGATCGCGGCACCCTCCTCGGCCTCCGCGACGTTGAGGGACAGGGGCGGGGCCACGCGCAGGGAGCTGGTGTTGTGGCCGCCGCCCTTGCCGATCAGCAGGCCGCCCTCGCGGGCCGCCTCCAGGACGGCCGCCGCGGTCGCCGGGTCGGCCTCGTCGGTGCCCGGTCTGGTGATCTCGATGCCGATCACGAGGCCGCGGCCGCGGACCTCCCGGACGGCCGGGACCTGGGCGGCGGCGGCCCGCAGCCGTTCGATGAGCAGACCGCCCACGCGTCGGGCGTTGCCCTGGAGGTCGTGTTCCAGCAGGTAGTTGAGGTTGGCGAGGCCCGCCGCCATGGTGATCTGGGTGCCGCCGAAGGTCGAGATGCTGTTGGAGTCCAGGCAGTTCATGATCTCGGCGCGGGCGACGACCCCGCCGATGGACATGCCGTTGCCGATGCCCTTGGCGAAGGTCATGATGTCCGGCGGTCCGTGCTGCCCGTGGGCCTGCCAGCCCCAGAAGTGCTCGCCGGTGCGGCCCCAGCCGGTCTGCACCTCGTCGGCGATCCACAGGATGCCGCGCTCGTGCAGCACCTCGCGGAAGGCGGCGTAGAGCCCGTCCGGCGGGGAGGTGAAGCCGCCGACGCCCTGGATGGGCTCGGCGATCAGCGCGGCCGGCGCACGGGTGTGGCCCAGCAGGTCGACCAGGTCGTCCACGCAGGCCGCGATGAAGTCGCCGTCGCTCAGCTCGGCGTACGGGCCGCGGGTGCGCACGCCGCCGTGCACGTACAGCGTCTGCAGCGGGGACAGTGAGGTCGGGGACCAGCCGCGGTTTCCGGTGATGCCGACGGAGCTGAAGGAGCGGCCGTGGTAGCTGTTGCGCATGGCCAGGACGGTGTTGCTGCGCCGGTACGTCGTGGCGAGCAGCAGGGCGGTGTCGTTGGCCTCGGTGCCGGAGGTGGTGAAGAAGACACGGGCGTCCGGGATGCCGCTCAACTGGGCGATGCGCTCGGCCAGTTCGACCATCGGGCGGTTGAGGTAGAGGGTCGAGGAGTGGATGATCCGCCCGGCCTGCTCGCTCACCGCCTTGGTCACCTCGGGCAGCGCGTGCGCGGTCATGGTGGTGAGGATGCCGCCGAAGAAGTCGAGGTAGCGGTTGCCCTCGGAGTCCCAGACGTGGCGGCCCTCGCCGTGGGTGATCTCGATCGGCTCCTCGTAGTAGAGGGCGAGCCAGTCGGGGAGCACGGCCCGGTGGCGGCCCAGCAGGTCGTGGGTCATCACGGCCGCACCAGCCCTTCGTAGGCGTCGGGGCGGCGGTCGCGGTAGAAGGCCCACGTCTGCCGCACCTCCTCGATCAGGTCGAGGTCGATGTCCCGGACCACGAGCTCCTCCTTGCTGTCGCTGGCGACGTCCCCCACGAACTGCCCGCGCGGGTCGACGAAGTAGCTCGTGCCGTAGAAGTCGTTGTCGCCGTACTCCTCCTGTCCGACACGGTTGATCGCGGCGATGTAGTAGCCGTTGGCGACGGCCGCCGCGGGCTGCTCCAGCCGCCACAGGTGGGCCGACAGGCTCCGGTGCGTGGCGGAGGGGTTGTAGACCAGCTGGGCCCCGGCCAGGCCGAGTTCGCGCCAGCCCTCCGGGAAGTGGCGGTCGTAGCAGATGTAGACGCCGACCTTGCCGACGGCCGTGTCGAAGACGGGCCAGCCGAGGTTGCCCGGCTTGAAGTAGTACTTCTCGCGGAAGCCCTTCAGCTGCGGGATGTGGTGCTTGCGGTACTTGCCGAGGTAGCTGCCGTCGGCGTCGATCACGGCCGCGGTGTTGTAGTAGAAACCGGGCTGCTCGGCCTCGAACACCGGCGCGACGATCACCATGCCGGTCTCGCGGGCGAGCGCCCGCATGCGCCGCACGGTCGGCCCGTCGGGGACGGGCTCGGCCCAGCGGTAGTGCTCCGGTTCCTCGACCTGACAGAAGTAGGGGCTGTTGAACACTTCCTGGAACCCGATGATCTTCGCGCCCCGGCGGGCCGCCTCGCGGGCGTGCTCCTCGTGTTTCGCCACCATGGACTCGGTGTCGCCGGTCCAGGTGGCCTGGACCAGAGCGGCACGTACGACGTTGGCCATGAGCTGCTCCTTCGACGCGACGTCTGCGCCTCTACGCCCGTAGAAGCGAGCCGTAGAGCCACGAACGTAAGCCTCCCGCCGGGGCTTGCCAAGACCATCGTCGCCAACCCGCGGGGCAGCGCGCGATTCGCACTCCGGTGGGTGAGTCGCCGGGGCCACGGCGTCGCCGGTCAGGCGGGGTGTCCGGCGACCCGGAGCGCGTGCACGAGATCCCAGCGGCGCTCGTCCGACACGCCCGCGGCGGCCTGAAGCAGGAGCGGTACGAGGCGCTGCGGGTCGGGCGCGGCGCTGCGGGCGGCCTCCTCGGGGGTGCGGGCCGCGACGTAGGCGTCGAGGAGCACGCGCACCTCACGCCGGCGCCCCGCGTCGACCAGCCCGAGGACGGCCCGGCCGATCTCGCCGGGCGGGCGGGCGACGCCCTGCCGGAGCATCTGCCGCGCGTCGCCCGCGCGCCCGGCCGCGGCCAGGGCGTCGGCGGCGGCGACCAGCCGCCCGGCCGGCAGCGAGGCGGCCTCCCAGAGCAGGGTCTGCCAGTCGGCGTCCAGCCCGGCGCTGTGCAGCAGCTCGGCGAGCAGCGGGAACCGGGCGGGCCCCCAGGCGGCGGCCTCGACCAGCAGGGCGTGCGCCTCGCCGCTTCGCCCCTCCCCCCGCAGCCGCGCCAGCGTCTCCACGACCCTGGCCACGTCGTCCCGGTCGGCGTCCCCGGCGGTGAGGTCCTCCCGAGCCGGGCGCTCCCTCACCGCCTCCTCGGCGGCCCCGGCGAACCGGGCACCCCGGGGTGAACGCCCGGCGCCCGGGGCATCGGGCCCGGGCAGCACCGGCACGACAGCGGTCTGCGGCACGACCACGGGCTCGGCGTCCTCGTCCACGACCCCGGCGAATCGCGCACCGCCGCGCCGGCGCTTGCGGGGTTCGGGGGTGACGGGCCGGGGCGGGGAGGGGGTGGCCGAGGCGGGCACAGCGGAGGTGGTGACAGGGGGCGGGGCGGTGGCAGGGGCGGGGGTGGGAGCAGCCGGACCTGAGGCAGGGGCCGGAGCTCCGAAGAGGCTCGCGGCGGCCGGGTCGACGGACACCCGCTGCCCGTGCCGGTCCAGGCGGGCCGTCCGTGCACGCAGTTCCGCGCAGCGGGCCGTCGCGCGTGCGTGGTCGTCGTGGGCCCAGGCCAGGTCCAGGCGGAGAGCGTCCGCCTGGTCGCGGGTCGTGGCGGAGGCCAGCTGACGGGCCAGGGCGGCCTGGCGTTCCGCCGCGTACCTCTGCTCGCGGAGCATGACGTCGAGGCGATCGCCGAGGGCGTCCCGGCCACCGGGCCGGTCGTCGTACGCGGCGAGCGCGGCGGCGTGCAGGAAGCGGGCGTGTTCGGTCTCCGGGCCGGCGTGTCCCGGCCCGTACTGCCCGGCCAGGTCGCCCAGCAGGGACTCCACCACGTCCCAGGGCGGCATCTCGCGCCCGTCGAGGCAGGCCCGCATGCCCTCCGGGTCCCGCTGCCAGAACACCGCGCACCAGCCGCCGGACGGGTCGAGGCGCGCCAGGAGACCGTTCAGGTAGTTCGCGAACTCCCGCACCTCGGCCGGGAGTCGATCCGCCGTCATCGCTCAACTCCCGCCAGACCGGAGCACTCCGCCCCGTAGGCAACACCAGTCGTGTTACAGGGGTGCTACGGGGAGTTTTCCCCCGCGGAGCAGGCGCCTGCCGGGCCGGTCAGAGCGGCACGAGGACGCACTGCCCGGCCAGGTCGTCCATCGACAGCCCGAGCGCGCCGGCCAGCGCGGCCACCGTGAAGAAGGCCGGGGTCGGGGCCCGCCCGGTCTCGATCTTGCGGAGGGTCTCGGCGGAGATGCCGGCGCTCGCCGCGACCTCGGTCATGCTCCGGTCGCCACGCGCCTCGCGCAGCAGCCTGCCCAGCCGCTCGCCGCGTTCGCGCTCTTCGGGGGTGAGAGGGGTGCGCACCATGCCCCCATTCTAATACCGGTATAGTAATTGGCATGGTGGAGCTCAAGACAGACACATCGATCGATGCCATGTACGAGGCGGGACAGGTGGTCGCCCGCGCGCTGACGGCCGCGCAGAAGGCCGCCGACGTGGGCGTTTCCCTGCTGGAACTGGACGAGGTGGCACACGACGTACTGCGTGAGGCGGGCGCGACCTCGCCCTTCCTCGGGTACCGGCCGTCCTTCGCGCCGACCCCCTTCCCCGCCGTCCTGTGCGTCTCGGTGAACGACGCGATCGTGCACGGCGTCCCGACCCGTTACCGCCTGCGCGACGGCGACCTCGTGTCCATCGACTTCGGTGCCGAGTTGGGCGGCTGGGTCGGCGACTCCGCGCTGAGCTTCGTCGTCGGCACCCCGCGCGAGGCCGATCTGCGCCTGATCGAGACCGCCGAGCGGGCCCTCGCGGCCGGCATCGAGGCGGCCGTCGTCGGCAACCGCATCGGCGACATCGCCCACGCGATCGGCACGGTCTGCCGCGGAGCCGGCTACGGCATCCCCGACGGCTTCGGCGGCCACGGCATCGGCCGCCGGATGCACGAGGACCCGGGGGTGCCGAACGAGGGGCGCCCGGGGCGCGGCATGCGGCTGCGGCACGGCATGGTGCTGGCGATCGAGCCCATGGTCGTCGCGGGCGGCACGGACGACTACCACGCGGCCCCCGACGGCTGGACCCTGAAGACGAACGACGGCTCCCGCGCGGCCCACGCCGAGCACACGGTGGCGATCACCGACTCGGGACCGAGGGTCCTGACCGCGCGCTGACACGGCCGGGTTCGCCCGGATATGTCCCGAAGGTGCCCGTTGTCGGCGATCGTGCGAAGGTGTTCTACGAGCGCGCCCCAGGTGTAACGGGCTGCCACCCGGGTTACCCGACCCCGGCACGTCGACCAGCGAGGGCGTCCCCCGCCCGGGCGCCGGGGACGCCGGGAACGGAAGGCCCATGAGCAGCGGCTTCAGCAGCCCGGAGGGCTACGGCTCGGATCCCTTCGGAGAATTCCTCGCACGCTTCTTCGGCGGACCGCGCCCCGGTCCCCGGCAGATCGACCTGGGCCGGCTGCTCAGTCAGCCGGCCCGGGAGCTCGTCCGCGGCGCCGCCCAGTACGCCGCCGAGCACGGCAGCCGGGACCTCGACACGCAACACCTGCTGCGGGCGGCGCTCTCCACCGAGCCCACCCGGACCCTGCTCAGCAAGGCCGGCGCGAACCCGGACTCGCTGGCCTCCCAGATCGACGAACGCTCGGGCCCGGCCCAGCACTCCCCGGACGACGCGCCGCCGCCGACCGCGCTCTCCCTCACCCCGGCCGCCAAGCGGGCCCTGCTGGACGCGCACGACCTGGCCCGGGCCCGTGGCTACGGCTACATCGGCCCGGAGCACGTGCTCAGCGCCCTGGCCTCGAACCCCGACTCGGCCGCCGGGCACATCCTCAACGCGGCCCGCTTCGCGCCGTCCAGCCCGCCCGAGGCGCCGGAGGCACCGCAGGCCGAGCGGCCGCGCGCGACGAACACGCCGACGCTGGACAAGTACGGCCGCGACCTCACCGAGCTGGCCCGGCAGGGCCGGATCGACCCGGTGATCGGCCGGGACGAGGAGATCGAGCAGACCGTCGAGGTGCTCTCCCGGCGCGGCAAGAACAACCCCGTGCTGATCGGTGACGCGGGCGTCGGCAAGACCGCCATCGTGGAGGGCCTGGCCCAGCGCATCTCCGAGGGGGACGTACCGGACGTGCTGACCGGGCGCCGGGTGGTCGCCCTGGACCTGACGGGCGTGGTCGCGGGCACCCGCTACCGGGGTGATTTCGAGGAGCGGATGAACAACATCGTCGGGGAGATCCGCGCCCACTCCGAGCAGCTGATCATCTTCATCGACGAGCTGCACACCGTCGTGGGCGCCGGTGCCGGTGGCGGCGACGGCAGTTCCATGGACGCCGGCAACATCCTCAAGCCCGCCCTCGCCCGGGGCGAGCTGCACATCGTGGGCGCCACGACGCTGGAGGAGTACCGCCGGATCGAGAAGGACGCGGCACTGGCCCGCCGCTTCCAGCCCATCATGGTGCCGGAGCCGACCCCGGCCGACGCGATCGAGATCCTGCGCGGGCTGCAGGACCGCTACGAGGCCCACCACCAGGTCCGCTACACCGACGAGGCGCTGGTGGCGGCCGTGGAGCTGTCCGACCGCTACCTCACCGACCGCCGCCTGCCCGACAAGGCGATCGACCTGATCGACCAGGCCGGTGCCCGGGTGCGGCTGCGGGCGCGCACCAAGGGCACGGACGTGCGGGCCCTGGAGCGGGAGCTGGAGCAGCTGGTCCGGGACAAGGACCAGGCGGTCGCGGACGAGAGTTACGAGCAGGCCACCCAGTTGCGCGACCGGATCCTGGACGTGAAGCAGCGGATCACCGAGGCCGGCGGCGACGGCGAGGTCGACGAGGGCCAGGACCTGGTGGTCGGCGCCGAGGCGATCGCCGAGGTGGTGTCCCGGCAGACGGGCATCCCGGTCAGCAGCCTCACCCAGGAGGAGAAGGACCGCCTGCTGGGCCTGGAGGAGCATCTGCACGAGCGGGTCGTCGGCCAGGACGAGGCCGTCCGGGTCGTCGCCGACGCGGTCCTGCGTTCCCGCGCCGGGCTCGCCGCCCCCGACCGCCCGATCGGCAGCTTCCTCTTCCTGGGCCCGACGGGCGTCGGCAAGACCGAACTGGCCCGGGCCCTCGCCCAGGCCCTGTTCGGCAGCGAGGACCGCATGGTCCGCCTCGACATGAGCGAGTACCAGGAACGCCACACCGTCAGCCGGCTGGTCGGCGCCCCGCCCGGGTACGTCGGCCACGAGGAGGCGGGCCAGCTCACCGAGGTCGTCCGCCGCCACCCGTACTCGCTGCTCCTGCTGGACGAGGTGGAGAAGGCCCACCCGGACGTCTTCAACATCCTGCTCCAGGTCCTCGACGACGGCCGCCTGACCGACTCTCAGGGCCGCACGGTGGACTTCGCCAACACCGTCATCGTCATGACCAGCAACCTCGGCTCCGAGGCGATCACCCGCCGCGGCGGGTCCGTGGGCTTCGCCTCGGGCGGCGCCGACGCGGACGAGGAGGCCCGCCGCGAGCAGATCCTGCGTCCCCTGCGGGAGCACTTCCGCCCGGAGTTCCTCAACCGCATCGACGAGATCGTCGTCTTCCGCCAGCTCACCACCCAGCAGTTGCGCCGGATCACCGACCTGCTGCTGGACCGCACCCGCTCGCTGGTCCGGAGCAAGGGCGTCACGGTCGACTTCACCGACCGCGCGGTGGAGTGGCTGGCCGACCACGGCTACCAGCCGGAGTACGGCGCCCGCCCCCTGCGCCGCACCATCCAGCGCGAGGTGGACAACGAACTGTCACGCCTGCTGCTGGACGGCAGGGTCGCGGAGGGCGGCCGGGTGACGGTGGACGTGCAGGACGGTCGTCTCGCGTTCGGTACGGCGCCCCGGTAGGGGCGCGGGGAGCTGCGCGCCCAGGGCCTGTCGTGTGGTGTGTCGTGTGGATCATGCCGCAGACGTGATCCACACGACAGGCCTCAGCCCCCGCACCCGGCGCTCAGCGCGCCGGCCGCACCACCATCGCCGATCCTCCGCCCCGCCGCACGGTCTCGGCGGCTGCCAGCCACTTGCCGCCGGGCAGCCGCTGCACGCCCGTGGCCGCCCCGATCTCCGGGTTCGCCTTGAACGAGTGCCCGATCGCCTCCAACTGCCGCCGCACGTCGCCGTCGAGCCCCGGCTCCAGCTCCGTCTGCGCGGCGTTGCGCTGACTGGCCCGGGGCGCCGCGATCGCGTCGACCAGCGGCAGTCCCCGGTCGAGGAACCCGGTGAGCGTCTGCAGCACGGTCGTGATGATCGTCGCCCCTCCCGGCGAGCCCAGCGCCACCACGGGCCGGTCGTGCCGGTCGAGCACGATCGTCGGCGCCATGGAGGACCGCGGCCGCTTGCCCGGCCCGGGCAGGTTGGGGTCGTGCACGGCGGGGTTCGCCGGGGTGAAGGAGAAGTCGGTCAGCTCGTTGTTGAGGAGGAAGCCCCGGCCCGGCACGGTGATCCCGCTGCCGCCCGTCTGCTCGATGGTGAGGGTGTAGGAGACGACGTTCCCCCACTTGTCGGCCACGGTCAGATGCGTGGTGCTGTCGCCCTCGTAGGTGGTGGGAGCGGCCGTGCCACCGGCGTCGCACGCCTTCGGGTCGCGCGGATCGCCGGGCGCCACCGGGCTCGTGAGCACCGCGTCGTCCTTGATGAGGCAGGCGCGCGAGTCGGCGAACCGCTGCGACAGCAGCTCCTTCGTCGGCACGTCCTCGAACGCGGGGTCGCCCACCCAGCGCCCCCGGTCCGCGAACGCGATCCGGCTCGCCTCGATGAACCGGTGCAGGTAGGCCGCCCGGTCGGCCTTCGACAGGTCGGTCCGCTCCAGGATGTTGAGCGCCTCGCCGACCGTCGTGCCGCCGGAGGAGGACGGCGCCATGGAGTAGACGCCGAGACCGCGGTACGAGGTCCGGCTGGGTGCCTGGAGCCTGGTGCGGTAGGCGGCCAGGTCCCGGACGGACAGGTCGCCGGGCCGGGCGTTCCAGCCGGAGCCGGGGTCCACCGGCGGCTTGTTCACCGTCTCGACGACCTCCCGCCCGAGCCGGCCGTGGTAGAGCTCCCCTACCCCCTTGCGCGCCAACTCCGCGTACGTGCGGGCGAGATCGGGGTTCTTGAAGGTGGAGCCGACGACGGGCAGGCGGCCGCCCGGCAGGAACAGCTCGGCGGTGTCCGGGAAGTAGCGGAAGCGGGCCTCGTTGGAGGCGGTCTGCGAGCGGAACGTCTCGTCGACCGTGAAGCCGTCGCGGGCGAGTCGCTCGGCGGGCTTGAGGACGCTCGTGAGCCGCTTGCTGCCCCACCGGTCGAGGGCCGCCTGCCAGGTGGCGGGCGTGCCGGGCGTGCCGACGCTCAGGCCGCTGCTGACGGCCTCGGCGAAGGGGACGGGCTTGCCGTTCTCGACGAAGAGGTTCTCGTCGGCGCTCAAGGGGGCGGTCTCGCGGCCGTCGATGGTGCGCACCGTGCGGGAGCGGGCGTCGTAGTAGACGAAGTAGCCGCCCCCGCCGATGCCGGCGGAGTAGGGCTCGGTGACGCCGAGGGCCGCGGCCGTGGCGACGGCCGCGTCGACGGCGTTGCCGCCCTTCCTGAGGACCTCGATCCCGGCGGCGGAGGCGTCCGGGTCGACGCTGGAGACCGCGCCGCCGTAGCCGACGGCCAGGGGGGTCTTCCCACCGCCGGGGCTCTGCGCGGCGGGTGGCGCCGCCGCCCCCACCGAAGCCACCACGGCGGCCGAGACCGCCAGGACCGTCAGATTCCGCGCGACAGGGCGACGCATCCGCACCTCCAGGCAAAGGCAGTCCGCGCAGCTTAATTCATCGCCATGGCCTCGTCAGGAACGCGCCGAACGCGTGTCCGCGCGGACCGCTACCATGCGCGCCCATGAACGACGACGTGCGCAACATCGTCCTGGGCGTGATAGCGGCGGGCATCAGCGCCGCGCTCGGCTGGGTGGCCCGCACCTACCTGTACAGACGCAGGCTGCGCCGCAAGCAGGCGTTCTTCGGGCTGCCCGACAACTCCGAGTCCCTGCTGGTGGTGAACCGGGGCGCGGCGGGGCCGGAGCTCGCGGTGATGCGCTACGACGTGTTCGCGCTGCTCGAACTCGCCGCGCTGATCAAGGACTGCAACGCCCACGCCCAGATCCTCCCGCACGACACGGCGCGTCAAGGTTTCGGCGAGCGCACCGAGTTCTGCGTCGGCGGCCCGGCGTCCAACCGGCGGATGGCGGCCCACCTGTCCTCGCTGCTGCCGGGCGTGCGGGTGAACGTGGACGCCGAACCGGGTCCGGACCGGGGGTCGTTCCTGGTGGGCGCGGAGCGCTACCGCGTGGAGCACGGCCGGGAGGAGTACGCGCTGCTGGCCCGCCTCACCGCGGACCGCACCCACGACATCCGCCCGGTGTTCCTCTTCTGCGGCCAGACGTCGATCACCAACCAGGCCGCCACCCGTTACCTCGCCCGCCACCACGAGCGGCTGACCCGCAAGTACGGCAACAGCTCGTTCGTGCTGCTGCTGAAGGTGATCAACTCGCAGGCGTACGGACCGGACGTCGTCGAGCTGGTGGCGGACGTGACGCGCGCGGCGCAGGCGGCGCTGCCCGCGACCACGGGGGCGGCTGCACGCAACACACACCGCGCCTCCTGAAGTCCCGCACGGATCGACAATCGTTACTGGCACGTAACTTACCGACGGGTTACTCCTGGTAAGAGGCCGAGGTTACCGTTCGGTCACTTTGCACTGACACGAGTGAGGAGTGACCCGTGGGACCCCACCGCAAGGCCCTGCGCACCACCGCCGTAGGCGCCGTCTCGGCGACCCTGGTCGCCGGAAGCGCCCTCGGAATCGCCCCCACCGCCCAGGCCGCGCCGAACCCCGTCCGCTTCGTCGACATCGGCGGCGACGGCGGCACCGTCCTCAAGGCCAACGTCGTCACCCCGGCCGGCGCCGACGGCAGCCGGCGCTACCCGCTGCTCGTCATGCCCACCAGCTGGGGCCTGCCCCAGATCGAGTACCTCGCCCAGGCCCAGCAGCTCGCCGACTCCGGGTACGTCGTCGTCACCTACAACGTGCGCGGCTTCTGGCAGTCGGGCGGCGAGATAGAAGTGGCGGGCCCGCCCGACGTCGCCGACGCCTCGAAGGTCATCGACTGGGCGCTCGCGCACACCCCCTCCGACGCCGGGCGCGTCGGCATGGCGGGCGTCTCCTACGGCGCCGGCATCAGCCTGCTCACCGCCGCGCACGACGAACGCGTCCGCGCGGTCGCCTCGCTGAGCGGCTGGGCCGACCTGATCGGCTCGATCTACGCCGGGCGCACCCAGCACGTCCAGGCGGCCGCCCTGCTGGACGGCGCGAGCATCGTCACGGGCCGCCAGGGCGCAGAACTCCGGCAGGTCTTCGACGACTTCTACAGCTCCGACCTGGCGAAGGAGCCGGAGCTCATCGCCTGGGGGAAGAAACGTTCCGCTGCGACGTTCGTCGACCGGATCAACGACAACGGCACGGCGATCATGCTCGCCAACGCCTGGGGCGACTCGGTCTTCCCGCCCAACCAGTACGCCGACTTCTACGAGAAGCTGACCGGCCCCAAGCGGCTGCAGATGCGGCCCGGAGACCACGCCACCGCCGAGCTGACCGGTCTGTTCGGACTGCCCAACGACGTCTGGAAGGACACCGAGCGCTGGTTCGACCACCACCTGCGGGGCATGGACAACGGCATCGACCGCGAGCAGCCGATCCGGCTCAAGTCGCGCTCAGGGGGCGGTTACGAGGGCTACCCGGACTGGAAGTCGGTCGGAGCGAACGACCGGAAGATCGCCCTCGCGGGCTCGAGGACCCTCCACACCAACGTGAACTCGGGCGCGGACGGCGGGGTCGTCTTCCTGTCCAGCATCCTCGACCAGGTGGCCCAGCTGCCCCCGACGGCCTCGATCCCGCTGCTCCCGCGCCGCTGGGCCGCCGTGTGGCAGTCGGAGAAGTACGCCACGGCCCAACAGGTGCGCGGCACGGCCGGGTTGCACACCACCCTCACCCCGACCAAGGAGAGCGGCACCCTCGTCGCCTACCTCTACGACGTGGGGCCGCTCGGCCTCGGCAAGCTGGTCTCCCACGCGCCGTACACCTTCCACGGGCGCACCCCCGGGAAGCCGTTCGGCGTCGACCTGGAGCTGTACTCCACGGCCTACGACGTCCCGGCCGGGCATCGCCTCGCCCTGGTCGTCGACACGGTCGACCCGCTCTACATCGAGCACAACCCGTCCGGCGCGCAGCTGACCTTCTCCTCGCCGGCGAACGACCCGTCGTACGTGTCGGTTCCGCTGCGCGAGCAGTGATCTCCGGCTGCCGCCGGACGGGCCTGGCCGATGTGAACCACCGCCCCCGTGGCCTGGTGCCGCGGGGGCCGCGCCCGGCGGGTGACGCCCCGCGGACCGGGCGGGCGGTCTGCTCACCCCGAACGGATCGGCGGTCTTCGGTGAAGTCCCCCTCTCCGACAGGGATGAAGGGCACATCGTAGTCGAGGTCCGACACGATGGGTCTTCCGGTGCCCGCCCGTTCAGTGCTTGAGGATCTTGGAGAGGAAGTCCTTGGCCCGGTCGCTGCTGGGGTTGGTGAAGAACTCGTCGGGCGTGCGGTCCTCGACGATCCGGCCGTCCGCCATGAAGACGACACGGTTGGCGGCCGAGCGGGCGAAGCCCATCTCGTGCGTCACGACGATCATCGTCATGCCCTCGCGGGCGAGCTGCCGCATGACCTCGAGCACCTCGTTGATCATCTCCGGGTCGAGGGCCGAGGTCGGCTCGTCGAAGAGCATCGCCTTGGGCTCCATGGCCAGGGCGCGGGCGATCGCCACGCGCTGCTGCTGACCGCCGGAGAGCTGCGCCGGGTACTTGTCGGCCTGGTCGGCGACACCGACCCGCTCGAGGAGTTCCCGGGAGCGCTTGTCGGCGTCCTCCTTCTTGCGCCCGCGCACCTTGACCTGCCCCAGCGAGAGGTTCTGCAGGACGGTCTTGTGGGCGAAGAGGTTGAACGCCTGGAAGACCATGCCGACGTCGGCGCGCACCCGGGCCAGCGGCTTGCCCTCGTCCGGCAGCGGCTGCCCGTCGATGACGATCTGCCCGGACTCGATGGTCTCCAGCCGGTTGATCGCCCGGCACAGCGTCGACTTGCCCGACCCGGACGGGCCGATGACCACGACCACCTCCCCCCGGCCGACGGTGAGGTTGATGTCCCTCAGGACGTGCAGGTCCCCGAAGTGCTTGTTGACGTCACGCAGCTCGATCAGCGGATCGACGGCCATACTCAGCCCTACTCACTCTCAGCTGTGTGGTGGTTGCCGCAACGTATCCAGGCGCGATCGGATGTGTCGGGCGACACGCACTTTTCGATCATTAGCCGTATTTACGTCGGACTTTGGGCCAAAGGTTACGGCCCCGGGGGCTCAGGACTCCGCGACTTCGGCGTACAGCTGGGACAGTTCGGGCACGCCGTGCGCGGCCCACTCGTGACCGGAGTCGACGACGTCGAACTCCCGGCCGGAGGTGAGCCGTACGACGGGCTGCCCGTCGGACCGGATCTCCCAGGCGGCGCCGGGCACGGTCCGCACGATCACGGTGCCCAGGTAGAGCCCGGCGTCGTTGCCGAGCCAGGTCAGGGTCTCCTCGTCGTCCCGCCAGCGCGGGACGAGCTGGTCGAGCGCCTCCAGGGAGGCCGCCGAGTCGTCCAGCCGGACCCCCTCCCGGGACGCCTGGGAGCGGAGCAGTTCGCACTCGGCGAGGAGTTCCGCGATGCCCGCCGGATCGGGGAACCCCACCTTCTGGCGCCGGTGGCCCAGGAAAGGGATGTTCATATCTCCAGCGTGTCATTCGTACCGCCGTATGCACCACAGGGCGCGCGGACCCGGGGCGGTGGCCGAGTTCACGCCGAGTTCGCGCCGCGCTCGTTGACGAGTCCCCGGCGTCTCCCTAACTTCACCGTGCGCCTTGCGTACCGGCTGTCGTTGAGCCTTCTGTTCCGTCCCTGCGTTGCGTGGTGTCGCGTCGTGTCTCGAAGAGCGGGAGGAGTCGGCCGTGCGCCGATGTGTCCGGGGGATCCTGGTCGTCCTGGCCCTGTGCGGGTCGCTGGTGCCGACGGTGTCGGCGGAGGCCGCCGAGGGGAGACGCGCCGCGCCGGTGCCGCTTGAGCGGCTGTTCGACAACATCGCCGTCAGCGACGACGACCGGCCAGGACAGGCCGACTTCGACGGCTCAGGGGCCTCCCTGTCGGCACGCGACCTCGCGGCCGCGGGCTGGACGCCCGGCCGTGTCCTCACCCTTCAGGGCGCCCGGCTGACCTGGCCGAAGCGGCAACCCGGCGAGCCGGACAACGTGCGCGCCGCGGGGCAGGACGTCCGGGTCACGGGGCGCGGCGACGCCCTCGCCTTCCTGGTGGCGGGCACCTCCGGCGCGCAGGCGGGCGGCCCGGGCACGGTCGTCTACGCGGACGGCACCCGCTCCGCGTACCGGCTGACCGCGCCCGACTGGCGCACCGGGCCGCTCGCCACGAAGGCCGTGGCCCTGCCGCACGTCAACACGCCCGGCGGGCAACTCGCCGAGCGCGCCCGGCTGTACGCCGTGACCGTGCCGCTGGCGCCGGGGCGCGCGGTCGCCTCGGTGCGCTTGCCGGACGCGGCCGGACTGCACGTCTTCGCCGTCTCGGTACGGTCCGGGACGGCGGGCTGGACGGGCAGCTGGGCGACGTCCACGGGCGGCTACGCCGCCGTCGGGCCGTGGACGGACCGCACACTGCGGCTGGTGGTGCACACCTCGGCCGGCGGGCCCCGGGTACGGGTCCGGTTCGACAACACGTTCGCGTCCGCGCCCGCGCGGATCGGCGGCGCGACGGTGGCCGTGCGCGCCTCGGGGGCGGCCGCGCGCGGCACTCCGGTGCCGCTGTCCTTCGGCGGGGCGGCGGGCCTGGCGATCCCGGCCGGGGCGCAGGCGTACAGCGATCCCCTCGGCTTCGACGTGCCGGCCGGCGGCGACCTGCTGGTCAGCTTCCACCTGCCCGGCACGGTGGCGGCGGCGCCGGTGCACCGGCTCGCGCAGCAGCGGTCGTACGTCAGCGAGCCCGGCGACCACACGGCGGACGGCTCGGCGCGGGCGTACACCTCGGCGATCACCGGCTGGCCGCTGCTCGCCGGGGTCGACGTGGGCGGCGGGCCGGGGTCCGTGGTCCTGCTCGGGGACTCGATCACCGACGGCGACAAGTCGACGGTGGACGCCAACCGGCGCTGGCCGGACGTCCTGGCCGGCCGCCTGCGCAGCCAGAGCACCGTCCCGCGCTACGGCGTGCTGAACCAGGGCGTCTCGGGCAACCGGGTGGTCACCGACCGGTACCCCGGCGACGGGGTGTCCACGGACATGGCCGGGGTGAGCGCCCTGCACCGGTTCGACCGGGACGTGCTCGCGCAGACGTCGGCGCGGACGGCGGTCGTCTTCGAGGGCGTCAACGACCTGCGGTGGGGCACCTCGGCGGAGCAGGTGATCGCGGGCCTGCGGGAACTCGCGGCGCGCGGGCACGCCCGGGGGGTGCGGATGCTCGCCGCGACGATCCTGCCCTGCGAGGGCGAGGCGCGGTGCACCGCCGCCGTGGACGCCGAACGCCGGGCCGTGAACGCCTGGCTCCGGGACGGCGGGGTCTTCGACGGCGTGCTCGACTTCGACGCCGTCGCCCGGGACCCGCAGCAGCCGTCACGGCTGCTGCCCGCCTACGACAGCGGCGACCATCTGCATCCGGGCGACGCGGGACTGGCGGCCCTGGCGGACTCGGTGGACCTGCGGCTGCTCAGGCCCTAGACGTCCAGGTCGACGACGACCGGGGCGTGGTCCGAGGCACCCTTGCCCTTGCGCTCCTCGCGGTCCACGTACGCGTCCTTCACGGCCTGCGCGAACGGCTGGTTGCCGTACACCAGGTCGATGCGCATGCCGCGGTTCTTCGGGAAGCAGAGCTGGCGGTAGTCCCAGTACGTGAACGGGTGCTCGTACTTCAGGGGCCGCGGGACCACGTCCGACAGACCCGTCTCGCGCAGTGAGGCCAGGGCGGCGCGCTCGGCGGGCGTGACGTGCGTGGAGCCCTCGAAGAAGGCGGGGTCGAAGACGTCGTCGTCCGTCGGCGCCACGTTGTAGTCGCCCATCACCGCGAAGGGGCGGCTGCCGGCCGCGTCACCGGCGACGGCGGCCTTGAGTGCCTCGAACCACTGCAGCTTGTAGGCGTAGTGGGGGTGGTCCACCTCACGGCCGTTCGGCACGTAGACCGACCAGACGCGGACCGGGCCGCAGGTCGCCGAGATGGCACGGGGCTCCACCGAGCCGTCGAAGCCGGGGTCGCCCGGCAGGCCCTTGACGACGTCCTCGATGCCGACGCGGGAGAGCACCGCCACGCCGTTCCACCGGCCGGTGGCGTGCACCGCCGACTCGTAGCCCAGCTCGCGCAGCTGCTCCGCGGGGAACTGCTCCTCGGCGACCTTGGCCTCCTGGAGGCACAGCACGTCCGTGCCGCTGCTCTCCAGCCAGGCCAGGAGCCTCGGCAGGCGGGCGGTGATCGAGTTCACGTTCCAGGTCGCGATGCGCATGCCTCACAACCTACCCGGAGGGGGTGACAACGCGGCCGGGTGCCGCCGGGGCCTAGATCTCGGCGGAGTCGCCGGGGGTCAGCCGCAGGTGTTCCGAGCCGCCGAGCTGCCCGATCTGGCGGTCGTAGACCGGGCGGGCCAGGTCGGTGAGGAGGGCGTCGTGGATGTCGTAGGCGCGGTGCGGCTTCACCTCGCGGACGTAGTCGATGACCTCGGAGATCTTGCTCCAGGGGGCCATGACGGGCAGCATCAGCGTCTCGACCGGCTGGTCGGGGACCGTGAGGGCGTCGCCGGGGTGGAAGACCTTGCCGCCGTCGACGAGGTAGCCGACGTTGGTGATGCGCGGGATGTCGGGGTGGATCACCGCGTGCAGCTCCCCGTGGACCTGGACGTCGAAGCCGGCGGCGGTGAAGGTGTCGCCGTGACCCACGGTGTGGACGCGGCCGGGGAAGGCGGAGGAGAGCTTCTCCGCGACCGACCGCAGGGTCCAGATCTCGGCGGCCGGGTTGTCCTCCATCGCGGCGCGCAGCCGGGACTCGTCGAAGTGGTCGGGGTGCTCGTGGGTGACGAGGATCGCGTCCGCGCCGAGCGCGGCGTCCTCCTCGGTGAAGGCGCCGGGGTCGAGGACGAGGGTCCGGCCGTCCTTCTCCAGGCGGACACAGGAGTGCGACTTCTTCGTGAGCTTCATGGTCTCCATCCTGCCTCCGCGGTGCGCGGCGGACTCACTCCTGGGGCGTGGTCTCCTCGCGGATGACCTGCTGGGCCACCTTGAAGGCGCTGTTCGCCGCGGGCACGCCGCAGTAGACGGCCGCCTGGAGCAGCACCTCCTTGATCTCATCGGGGGTGAGGCCGTTGCGCAGGGCGGCTCTGGTGTGGAAGGCCAGCTCGTCCAGGTGTCCGCCGGCGACCAGGGCGGTGAGGGTGACGCAGCTGCGGGTGCGCCGGTCGAGGCCGGGTCGGTCCCAGATCTCGCCCCAGGCGTAGCGGGTGACGAACTCCTGGAAGTCCCCCGAGAACTCGTCGGCCTGCGCCAGCGCCCGGTCCACGTGGGCGTCGCCGAGCACCTCGCGGCGGACCTTGATCCCGGCGTCGTACGGGTCGGGCCGCCCCTGCCCCTGCGGCGGGGTGGCGACCGGGGCGATCTCGGCGACGGGGCCGGTCTGCGGCGGCTGCGGCGGGGCCGGGGACAGGACCGGCTTGAGCCCGGCGGCGGGCAGCGCGGTCTGGCCGGTGGAGGTCTCGAAGGCGGGCTGCCAGGCGGTGGAGAAGTGCCGCACGAGCAGGTCGGTGACGGCGGCGGGCTGCTCCACCGGCACCAGGTGCGAGGCCCCGGGGACGACGGCGAGGCGGGCGTCCGGGATGCCGGCGACCAGGGTGCGGGCCTCGGCGGGGCCGGTGACCTGGTCGTCCGAGCCGACGAGGACCAGGGTGGGGACGCCGACGCGCCCGAGCTCGGTGCGGACGTCGAAGGAGGCGAGCGCCTCGCAGGCGGCGATGTAGCAGCCGGGGTCGGTGGTGCGCACCATCTGCACGGCCCACTCCGTGATGGCGGGCTGCGCGGCGGCGAACCCGCCGGTGAACCAGCGTTCCGGCGCGGTCCGGGCGATGGGGTCGAGGCCGTTGGTCCGCACGATCACGCCACGCTGCCGGAACTCGTCGGCCGTGCCGAAGCGCGGGGAGGCCGCGATCAGCGCGAGGGAGGCGAGCCGCTCGGGATGGCGCAGGGCCAGCTCGATACCGACGGCGCCGCCGAGCGCGCAGCCCGCGTAGCCGAAGCGGTGCACGCCGAGCGCTTCGAGGGTGGCCAGCAGGCGTGTGGTGAGGTCGGTGACGGAACCGGCCGGGTAGGCGGGAGCGCCGCCGTGGCCCGGCAGATCGAACCGGAAGACCCGCCACTGCTTGATCAGCTCGGGGACCTGGCGGTCCCACATGTGCCACGTGGTACCCAGTGAGGGACCGAGGATCAGGACGGGAGCCTCTTCCGGCCCGTCAAAGCGGTACTGCAGGGTGTTCGACGGTGTCTCACTCACGCCGTAGACCATCTCACGTAGGACGAGCGCCCCTGAAACGAGGGGGCTGGACACCGGCCGGAGCGGTCCCACCGGTGGGCTCGGCGGTCGGGCGGGCGGGACGGCGTCAGAGGTCGCCTGTCAGGCCGAGGCCTGTCAGGGCGCCGACCGGGTCCAGGTCGGGGGTGCCGCGCGGCCACCAGTCGTCGCGGCCCGGCTCGGATTCGTACGCGTACCACAGGCCGTCGCGGCCGAGGCGCAGTTGGAGGTGGCCGTGGGGGTGCGTGAGGTGGTTGCGCCAGGGGCGGAACGCGGGGAGGTCGGCGGCGAGGAGCAGGGGGCGGGCCCGGTCGAACCGCCCGGCCGGCGGGTCCCAGGGCTCCTCCAGTACGGCGAGGCCCTCGAGCCCGCCCTGCCGCCAGGCGGCGACCGCGCGGGCCAGGTCGGAGGGCGTGCGGCCGGCCGCGGAGGCGAGGGCGGAGTAGAGCGCCCGGGTGCCGGCGGTGAGTCCCGAGCCGGGGCGGGCCGCGGCCAGGCGGACCGCGTCCTGCCAGAACGTCAGCTGCCCGACCGGGTCACGGCCCGTGGTGAGGAGGGCGTGCGCCCGGGCGGCGGCGTCCGTGGCCAGCTGGTCCAGGGCGAAGGGGTCCGGGCCGCCGGGGGACGCCGGGTAGGCCGGGGGCTGCTCCGGGTGCGCGGGCGGGGGCAGGGGCGCGGGTAGGGGCGGCAGGGCGCGCGGCTGCAGCGCCTCCTTGGCCCGCACGCCGGGGAGCGGTGCCGGTTCCTTGTCCTGCGCGGCGCGCGCCGCGCGGGTGGCGCTCAGCCGGGACAGCGCGTCGAGCAGCTCCCGCTCGCCCCGGCCGCGCAGCAGGAGCAGCACGAACGGGTCGGCGTCGAGCAGCCGGGCGGTCTGGTAGCAGAGGGCGGCGGCGTGCTTGCAGGGGTGGCCGCGGTCGGGGCAGCTGCACCGGGGCTCCAGATCACCGGGGCCGGGCAGCAGGGGTACGCCGCCGTGGGCCAGTGACGGGGGCATCTCCTTGTCGAGCAGCGCCGCGATGTCTCCGGGCCGGTCGGCGGCGGCGTCCAGGAAGCGGTCCCAGTCGGAGTCGCCGAGGGTGCGCAGACGCACCTGGACGCGGTACGGCCGGGGGCGGCTGCCCTGCACGTACGCGAGCACGAGGCCGGGCGTCACCGTGATGGCGTCCACGTGTCCCTGCTCGGCGTACCCGCGGCCGCGCTCCAGCCGCTTGACGTCCAGCGCGCCCTGTTCCAGCGCGGAGACCCAGGCGTTCCCCCACCAGCTCTCGGCGAACCGGTCGCCCTCCCTGGCCGGGAAGGCCGGGAACGTGCGGCGGAGGTCACTGTCGCGGTCGGGGGCGGCCATGGTGCGGGGGGTGGTGCGGGGGTTCGCCCCGGCGGCCGTGCGGGGGGTTGGGTGGGCCGGGGTCGGAGTGGGGTCGGGTGTGACGGGGTGCGTGGGTGCCGGGCGGACGGCGGCCGACGGGGCGTGGGGGGACGAGGCCGGGGGCACAGCGGCGTCGGATGCACGGGCCTGGCCCCTTTCCGAGGCCGGAGTCGCCGAAGGATCCCGTTGTTCCGGGGCCGGAGTCACCGAAGGGCCTGCTTCGGGGGTTCGGGCAGGGGTCGTGGCCGGCGCGGCCGGGGCACCGGTCCCGGGAGCGTGCAGCGGGGTGGCCGGCGGCGTCGGCGCGGGCTCGGCGTCCGGAGTGCCGTCCCGGGCCGCCCCGGCCGCGGCGGGAGGTGACGAGGGAGACGACGAGGGCGCCACGTCCTCGGGCTCCGGCTCCGGCTCCGGCTCCGGCTCCGGCTCCCTGCCGGCATGCCCGTGGCGCAACTCGGGCACGCGTGAGGGCGTCCTTTCCTGTCCTGCCCTCTCCGCGCGGTCGGAGGACGCCCTCTCCGGCTCGTCCGGCAGGTCCGGCAGGTGCGGCAACCGGAACGCGTCCGACAGCAGCCGCCGTACGACGTCAGTGGCTTCGCCCGTGCCGTGGTCACGCGCCCGGCGTACTGCCGCCGCCCTGTCGTCCACGGCTTTCTGCCGGGCCCGGCGCCTGCGTCGGGCGCCTTCCCGCTCGGTCTCCTCCCGGGCCCGCCGCGCGTCCTCGCGGGCCGCGCGCAGCGCCTCGCGTGCGACGTCCGCGGCGCGGGGCCCGGGCCGGTCGGCCTCAGCGCTCGGAGTCCGTTCCTCCTCCTCCGCCGCCGCCGTTGCGGGCGCGTGGGCCGGGTCGGTCCCGGCAGGGCTCTCCTGCGGGCCGGTGAACGCTTCCGGCTCCGTACCGCTTCCGGCCGCGCCGGTGTCCTGGCCCGCCCCGGTGTCCCGCGCCGCAGGCTCCTCGCCCGGCGGGTCGTCGTCGCCCCGGCCACTCCCCCGCTGCTCCGACACCGCCCTCCGCAGCGCCTCACGGGCGGCGTCCCCGGGGCGCGGGGTCTGCCGGCCCGGGGACTCGCCGCCGGGCGACGGTGTCGTGCAGGGGTCCTGGGCCGCCCGGGACCTGGCCTCGCGCAGGGCGCGGCGGGCCTCGTCGGCCGGGCGCGGGCTCATGACGACCTCCGCAGGGAGACCAGGTCCGACAGCTCGCGGTCGGTCAGCTCGGTGAGGGCCGACTCGCCGGAGCCGAGGATCGCGTCGGCGAGGGCCCGCTTGGCCTGGAGCATCTCGGCGATGCGGTCCTCGACCGTGCCCTCGGTGATGAGGCGGTGGACCTGGACCGGCTGGGTCTGGCCGATGCGGTAGGCGCGGTCGGTGGCCTGTTCCTCGACGGCCGGGTTCCACCAGCGGTCGAAGTGCACGACGTGGCCCGCGCGGGTGAGGTTCAGGCCGGTGCCCGCCGCCTTCAGGGACAGGACCAGGACCGGGGTCGAGCCGGCCTGGAAGCGGTCGACCATGCGCTCTCGCTCCGGGACCGGGGTGCCGCCGTGCAGGAGGTCGACCGGGACCGCGCGGACGGCCAGGTGGGAGGTGATCAGGCGGGCCATCCCGACGTACTGCGTGAAGACCAGGGCGGAGCCGTCCTCGGCGAGCAGCGTGTCCAGCAGCTCGTCCAGCAGGGCGAGTTTGCCGGAGCGGGCGGCGAGCCGGTCGCCCGGCGGTGCGTGCTCCTCCTTCAGGTACAGCGCGGGATGGTCGCAGATCTGCTTCAGCGACGTCAGCAGTTTCAGCACCAGGCCGCGGCGCGCCATGCCCTCGGACGTCTCGATGGCGAGCATCGACTCGCGCACCACCGCCTCGTACAGCGCGGCCTGTTCGCGGGTGAGCGGGACCGGGTGGTCGGTCTCGGTCTTGGGCGGCAGTTCGGGGACGATGCCGGGGTCGGACTTCCTGCGGCGCAGCAGGAAGGGGCGGACCAGACGGGCCAGACGCTCCACCGCCTGCTCGTCCTCGCCGGTCTCCACGGCCCGGGCGTGCCGGGCGCGGAAGGACTTCAGCGGGCCGAGCAGGCCCGGGGTCGTCCAGTCGAGCAGGGCCCACAGCTCCGAGAGGTTGTTCTCGACGGGCGTGCCCGTGAGGGCGACCCGGGCGGGGGCGGGGATGGTGCGCAGCGCCTTGGCCGTGGCCGAGTAGGGGTTCTTGACGTGCTGCGCCTCGTCGGCGACGACCATGCCCCAGGCCTGCTCGGCCAGGGCGGGGGCGGCCGAGCGCATCGTGCCGTACGTGGTGAGGACGAAACCGCCGGCCAGGCCGGACAGGCTGCGGTCGGGTCCGTGGAAGCGGCGGACGGGGACGCCGGGGGCGAAGCGGTTGATCTCGCGCTGCCAGTTGCCGAGCAGGGAGGCGGGGCAGACGACCAGGGTCGGTTCGCGGCGGGCCCGCTTGAGGTGGAGCGCGATGAGCGTGACGGTCTTGCCGAGGCCCATGTCGTCGGCGAGGCAGCCGCCGAGGCCGAGGGAGGTCATCAGGTCGAGCCAGGCCAGGCCGCGCAGCTGGTAGTCGCGCAGGGTGGCGTGCAGGCCGGGCGGCGGATCGGCCGGGCGGATGCCGGCGGTGAGGCGGTCGCGCAGGGCGGCCAGGGCGCCGACCGGGACGGCCTCCACCGTCTCGCCGTCCACCTCGGCCGTGCCGGTGAGGGCGACGGACAGCGCGTCCACCGGGTCGAGCAGCCCGAGGTCGCGCTTGCGGGCCTTGCGGACGAGGGCCGGGTCGACCAGCACCCAGCGGTCGCGCAGCCGGACGACCGGCCGGTGCGCCTCGGCGAGGGCGTCCATCTCGGCGTCGGTGAGCGGGTCGCCGCCGAGCGCGAGCTGCCAGCGGAAGCCGAGGAGGTCCTCGCTCTCGAAGAAGCCGGTGCCGTCGGTCGCCGAGCCGGGCGCGGGGCGGACCACCGCGGTGGCGGACAGGTCCTGCGCGAGGTCCCTCGGCCAGTGCACGGCGACGCCGGCCGCGGCGAGCCGGGTGGCGGCGATCCCGAGCAGGTCGCTCACCTCTTCCTCGCTCAGGGCCAGCACGTCGGGCACGGCCTGCTCGGAGAGCCGGTCCAGCGGCGGCCAGACCCGGGCGGCGCGGCGGACGGCGAGGGCCGCGTCCACGCGCGCGCGGGGGCCGAAAGCGTCGTCGGTCTCGCCCGCCCACAGGGCCGCCGCGTCGGCCACGAGGGTGGGGTCGGCGAGGCTGTGCACCTGGACGACGGCCGCGCCGGCGCCGCGCGTGCCGCCGTCGGGGGCGCCGTCGAACAGGTCGTAGGCCGTGAGGTCCAGGCGGAGCGAGATGCGCACGCCGGCGTCCATGCCGGCGGCGACCTCGGCGGCCCAGTCGTGGGCGCCGGGCAGGTGCGTGGCGACGCGGGCGGCGAAGGGCCGGCCGGTGGCGTGGGGGGCGGCCGGGGTGCGCGGCAGCGTGTCGGCGACCGCGTCCAAAAAGGCGCGCACGAGCGCTTCCGGCTCGGGCAGGCGGATCGGGCCCGGGCCGGGCAGCGGGACCGCGTGGCCTTCGTGGGGCAGGGCGGCGGCGATCGCGCGCAGGTGGGCGATGTCGTCCGGGTCGAGGGGGCCCGCGCGCCAGGCGTCGTGTCCCGTGGCGGTGAGGCCGGGCAGCAGCCGGCCGCGGGCGGTCAGCCGCAGGGCGTGCAGGGCGGCGGCGCCCCAGCAGGCGGTGGCGGGGTGGGCCGTCGGGTCATGCCGGGCGCGCACCAGCAGGGGCAGGGCCGTCTCCAGCGGGAGGGACAGCGCGGGGGTGGTGTGCCGCCGGATGCCCGTCCCGTGGCGTCGCACGACGGTCAGTTCCGTGGCGTCGGCGGGCAGTGGCTCGCCGGCGGGGTCCCAGAAGGCGACACGTCCGTCGCGTGGGAGAGGCGCGGGCAGGAAGACGGCCGGGAGCCGGGCCGGGGCCGTCGCGTCGTCCGCCCGCTCGGCCGTCACAGCCGTGTCGCCCATACGTCCTGCCACCTCCCGCCCGCCTGTCGGATCAGTTGTCTCCGACTCTACGGGCGGGGTCTGACAACCGGTCCCGGCGGCGGGCTCAGGGCACGGTCCGGGACACGACGTACACCCACGGGTACGCCGGGTTGGACAGGTCGACGACGACGTCGTGCGTGGGGGCCGGGTTCTTCTGCCGGTGGACGAAGCCGTACCACGCGTCGCCCCCGGGGAACTTCCAGCCGGTGATCTTGCGGTCGCGGGCGCCGATGGTGATGTCGCCCTTGCGCAGGTCCGCGCGGGTCATGCCGAGGCCCGTCAGATAGGCGTCCAGACCGGCCGTGTTGGTCTCGAACTGGGCGTAGAGGCGGCTGGTCTTCCAGTTGTTGGTCTCGTAGTACGCCACGTGCCAGGCCGGGTGCGGGATCGGCACCTGGTAGATGCGGCGCTGGAGCTTGGAGGGCCAGCCCTCGGTGAGGCCGGTCGCCGAGTACTTGGCCTCCTTGTCCTTGCCGCTGTCGCGGCTCTGGTTGGCGGAGATCACCAGGTAGCCGGCCGGGATGCCGATGAGCAGCACGATGATCAGCAGGGTGAGCGCCCTGCGGCGGATCATGTGGCGGCGGTCCTCGACCGGGCGGTCCGGTCCGCCGGGCCAGGGGCCCTGGTGGGGCAGGGATGCGGTCACAGCGTCTCCTGGCTGCTGCGCAGCGACTGCGTGTACCGCTCGTAGCGCTCGAAGCGCTCCACGCGGCGGCGCTTGGCGCGGCGGAAGCGGCGGGCGACGAGCCGGGCGAGGTCGGCGGCGCCGACCATGCCGGCCTCGGGGCCGAGCTGGGCGCGGACGATGCGGGCCTCGGGGCGGTAGCCGCGGCCGGTGAGGTGCCGTTTGAAGGCGTCCCGGGCGGGGCCGATCAGCAGGTCGTCGGCGGCCGAGACGCCGCCGCCGATCACGAAGCAGGACGGGTCGAGGGCGGCGGCGAGGTTGGCGATGCCGACGCCGAGCCACTGGCCGATGTCCTGGAGGAGTTCGATGCACATGGCGTCGCCGTCGCGGGCCAGCTCGGTGATCATCGGGCCGGTGATGTCGCCGATGCTGCCCTTGACGTGCTCGATGATCCCGTACGCGACCGGGGAGTCGGCGGCGGCCAGCTCGCGGGCCTCGCGGACCAGGGCGTTGCCGGAGCTGTACTGCTCCCAGCAGCCGCGGTTGCCGCACGGGCAGCGGTGGCCGCCGGGCACGACCTGCATGTGGCCGAACTCGCCGGCGACTCCGTACTTGCCGCGCTTGACCTGGCCGTCCTCCAGGATGGCGCCGCCGATGCCCGTGCCCAGCGTGATCATGACCAGGTGGTCCTCGCCGCGGCCGGCGCCGAAGCGCCACTCGGCCCAGGCGGCGGTGTTGGCGTCGTTGTCGACGAGCACCGGGACGGACAGCCGGCTGGCGAGGCGGTCGCGCAGCGGTTCGTTGCGCCAGGACAGGTGGGGGGCGAACAGCACGCGGTTGCGGTCGGCGTCGACCCAGCCGGCCGCTCCGATGCCGACGGCGTGCACGTCGTGCCGGTCGGAGAGGTCCAGGACCAGCTCGGCGATGGTGTCCTCGACGACCTTGGGGCTCTTGGACTTGTCCGGGGTCTCCGTGCGGAGCTTCTCCAGGATGTTGCCGTCGGCGTCGACGACGCCCGCCATCACCTTCGTACCGCCGATGTCGATGCCGACCGTGGGCACGCGGGGTGCCGTCAGGTGCGAGCGGCGCTCCCGGGTGCCGACGGTGCGGAGCACGGTGGCACGGCGGGAACCGATGGGGGCGGTGAAGTCGCGATAGGTGCTCATCGCCGCCGATTCTGCCTCACGGGGAGGCGGGGTGCGGAGCAGAGGGGTGGTGCGGATCATCGCCGGGTGCGGGTGCGTGAGGGCTCGTCGCGCAGTTCCCCGCGCTCCTGGAACCGGCTCACGACCGCACGAGCAACTGGAACTCGAAGGAATAGCGCGTGGGGCGGTAGGTGTGCGTTCCGTACTCGACCGCGCGGCCGGTGTCGTCGAACGTGACGCGTTGCATGGTGAGCAGCGGGGCGCCCGGCTCCTCGGCCAGGCGCTCGGCCTCCGCCTGGTTCGCCGCCCGGGCGCCGATGGACTGGCGGGCGCTGTGGAGCGTGATGCCCGCCGCGCGCATCAGGCGGTACAGGCCCGTCGACTCCAGCTGGCCGGTGTCGAGGTCGATCAGGCCGGGGGGCAGGAAGTTGCAGAGGTGGGCCATGGGCTCGCCGTGGGCGAGGCGGAGGCGTTCCACGCGGTGGACGTCGCTGTCCTCGGTGACCCCGAGGGCGGCGGCGACCTCGGCGGAGGCGGGTACGACCGTGTTGACGAGGACCTTGGTGGCGGGGCGCTGGCCCGCCGCCTCCAGGTCGTCGTAGAGGCTGCTGAGCTCCAGCGGGCGCTTGACCTGGCTGTGCACGACCTGGGTGCCGACGCCGCGGCGGCGCACGAGGAGGCCCTTGTCGACGAGCGACTGGATGGCCTGGCGGACGGTCGGCCGGGACAGCCCGAGCCGGGCGGCGAGCTCGATCTCGTTGCCCAGCAGGCTGCCGGGCGTCAGCGTGCCGTGCTCGATCGCGGCCTCCAGCTGCTGGGACAGCTGGAAGTACAACGGCACGGGGGAACTGCGGTCCACGCTGAGCTCTAGCTGCACGGTCGGGTCCACTTCTGGTTTCGGCACGCGCTGAGCGTAGCTCCGCGCGTTGTTGACGGGAAGTTGTGTAGTCAGATTGTCCGGACATACAGATTGACAGCGGAGGGCTGGGCACGCACGTTGTTTCCATGCGCATCGGCGTCATCGGTACGGGCCGCATCGGCACGATCCACGCGAACACCCTCAGCAGGCACCGTGACGTGGGGTCCTTGATCCTCACGGACGCGGAACCCGGGCGGGCCCAGGACCTGGCGCACCGCCTGGGTGAGACGGCGGCCCCCGGCGTGGAGGAGATCTTCCGCTGGGGCGTCGACGCCGTGGTGATCACGACGGCCACGTCGGCCCACGCCGAACTGATCGGTCGGGCAGCACGCTCGGGCCTGCCCGTGTTCTGCGAGAAGCCCATCGCGCTGGACCTGCCGGGGACGCTGAGCGCGATCGCCGAGGTCGAGACGGCCGGGACCGTGCTGCAGATGGGCTTCCAGCGCCGCTTCGACCCGGGTTACGCGGGTGCCCGCGAGGCCGTGCGCGCGGGCCGGCTGGGACGGCTGCACACCGTGCGGGCGCTGACCAGCGACCAGGCACCGCCGCCGGCCGCGTGGCTGCCGGTGTCCGGCGGGCTGTACCGGGACACCCTGATCCACGACTTCGACGTGCTGCGCTGGGTGACGGGCCGGGAGGTGGCGGACGCGTACGCCGCCGGGTCGGACGCCGGACCCGCGATGTTCCGCGAGGCCGGGGACGTCGACACCGGCGCGGCGCTGCTCACCCTCGACGACGGCACGCTCGCCACGGTCACCGGTGCCCGGATGAACGGGGCGGGCTACGACGTGCGCATGGAACTGGCCGGGGAGCACGACCAGATCGTGGTGGGGCTGGACGACCGTACGCCGATCGCGTCGACCGAGCCGACCGGGCCGCCGGCCGCGGACAAGCCCTGGACGGGCTTCCTGGAGCGCTTCGGCCCGGCCTACGAGGCGGAGCTGAACGCGTTCGTGGAGGTCGTCCGGGGCGAGCGGGCCAACCCCTGCGACGGGCGGGAGGCCCTGCAGGCGCTGCGGGTCGCCGAGGCGTGCGAGGTGTCGCGCCGGGAGCGCAGGCCGGTGCGGCTCGCGGAGATCCCCGGCGGGGCCGCCGCGTTCGCCTGACCGGCCCCCGGCCCCTCAGCTGTCCGCCTGCTCCTCGGTGCCCTCGGCCCCTTCGTCGAGGAGGCCCGCGTCGTAGGCGAGCAGCGCGATCTGCACGCGGTTGTTCAGGCCGAGCTTGGCCAGGATGCGCGAGACGTGCGTCTTGACGGTGGCGACGCTCATGAACAGGCCGGCGGCGATGTCGGCGTTGGACAGGCCCCGGCCGACCGCGACGGCGACCTCGCGCTCACGGTCGTTGAGGCAGTCCAGGCGCGCGCGTGCGCGCGTGCGGCGGGTGTCGGCGGCGCTGCCGACGGCGTGCCGCACGAGCTGGCGGGTGACCGTGGGCGACAGGACCGGGTCACCGGCCGCGACGCGGCGCACCGCCGCGAGGATCTCGGCGGGCGGGGTGTCCTTGAGGACGAACCCGGCGGCGCCCGCGCGCAGGGCCCGCAGCACCTGCTCGTCGGCGTGGAACGTCGTGAGGACGATCACCTGCGGTCCCTCCGCGCGGGCGCGCAGCAGCTCGGTGGCGGTGAGTCCGTCCACCGTCGGCATCCGGATGTCCATGAGCACGACGTCGGGGCGGGTGCGGTCGACGAGGGACTCCACCTCGCCGCCGTCGGCGGCCTCGCCGACGATCTCGATGTCGTCGGCCCCGCCCAGCATCAGGGACAGCCCGGCCCGCACCAGCGGATCGTCGTCGACGAGGAGGAGTCTGATCGCAGTCATGGCCCTTACGTAATCACGGCTGCCGCGGAAGCAGGGCGGGAACGGCGATCACCCCTCAGCCCCACGGCAGCCAGGCCCGCACCTCGAACCCGCCCTGCGGCGTGGGGCCGTGCTCCAGGCGGCCGCCCGCGAGGGTCGCCCGTTCCGTCAGGCCGATCAGGCCCTGCCCGGAGCCGGGCACGGGGGGCACCTCCCCTTCGGGGGCCGGGTTGCGCACGCGGACGGTGAGGCCGTCGCCCGGCGCGCCGGCGACCGAGACCGTGACCTCGGTGCCGGGGGCGTGCTTGCGGGCGTTGGTCAGGCCCTCCTGGGCGATCCGGTAGGCGGTGCGGCCGACGGAGGAGGGGGCGGCGGCCGGGTCGTCGACACGGAGGTCGAGGCAGACCTTCATACCGGCTTCCCGGGACTCGGCGACGAGTGTGTCCAGCGCCCCGAGCGTCGGCTGCGGCCGGCCGCTGTCGTCCGGCTCGGCCGCGCGCAGCACGCCGATGATCTCCCGCAGGTCCTGCAGCGCCTCGTGCGCGCTCTCCCGGATCACGCCGGCCGCCCGCGCCGTCTCCGCCGGGGGCGCGTCCGGCCGGAACTCCAGTGCGCCCGCGTGCACGCTGAGCAGGGTCAGCCGGTGCGCGAGCACGTCGTGCATCTCGCGCGCGATGGCCTCCCGGGCGAGCCGCTGCGCCTGCTCGGCCCGCAGCCGCGCCTCCGTCTCGGCCCGCCGCGTGCGGTCCCTGAGGCTGACCATGAGCTGCCGCTTGGCCCGCACGAACATGCCCCAGCCGATGATCGCCACGGTGAGCAGCATGGCGAACGGCACGATCACCAGGTAGGAGACTTCCGCGTCGGGGCGCAGCCAGTAGTAGAGGGGAACCAGCGCCGTGTTGACGCCGCCCACCCAGGCCGCGTACCGGAAGGGGCGGTGCACGGCCAGGGTGAACAGCGCGATGACGCCGGCGCCGCCCGCGGTGTCCGAGACGAAGGTGACGGGGACCATCGCCACGGCCAGCCCCAGCGGCCAGCGGCGCCGCAGCCAGACCGCCGCGCAGGCCAGCGCGCCCACCACCTGGTCGACGACGGCGAGCCCCGGCGGGACGTGCGGGTTCTGCTGGAGCGCGTCGAGGGCCGTCGCGCCCACGATCACCGCGAGCAGGAAGCAGGAGAAGTCCACGACCCAGTCGCGGGCGGTGCGCCGGGGCCGCCGCCGGGTCCCGGCGGCGTCGGGGTCCAGCTCGTGCAGCAGGGCGGAGGGGAAGTACCACCGGGGTCCGGTGAAGAGCGCCGGTGTCTCCCCGGTCGGCACCGGGCCGGTCCGCCCGGCGTTCTCACCATCCACGGTCGACAAATCTACGCAGCCCTGGCCCGCTCCACGGCCGCGCGGGCGGGATCGTCGACCAAAGTCGCCCCGGCGCAGACTTTCGGCGTGACCGTCCGGCCGGAACGGGGACTTCCGTCGGGGGATGCCCGCCCCGCGACCGATGTGGGTGGGGGGTCCGCGGGGCGAGGGTCGTGAGGCATGAAGCAGGTACTGGAGATTTTCGGCTTCCTCGCCCTGGTGCAGGGCGTGGCGGGCCTGGTGCACGAGTTCACCGACTGGGACTGGGGCCTCGTACAGCGCCTGGGGTTCCTCGACGGCCACGAGGTCTACGCGAGCGTCGCCCTGCTGGTGCTGGGCGTCGCCCTGTTCGCGGCGGCCGGGAGCCGGAAGTCCGTGTGAGGTCCGCCGGACGCGACGGACTTCCGGCCGGCGTGCGCCGGGGAGGGGCCCGGTTCAGCAGCCGTGGTCGACCAGGTCGAACGACGCGTAGTGGTCGGCCGTGTAGTAGTCCTCCTGGCTCCGCTCGCCGGTGACGATGCGCCGGGCGCCGCGGGTGGAGGAGCCCGGGGTGATGACCGTGTACTCGTGGTAGTAGCCGGACGACTGCGTGGGCAGGATGCCTTCCCGGTTCTGGAAGACGGTGCCGTCCTGGTCGAACGGGTAGGGGCCGCCCTGCTCGATCAGGTCGAGCGTGTCGTGGGCCTGGGACGGCAGGGCGCTGTAGCAGATGTCACCGACGGCGGTGGCGGCCGCGCCGGCGGTGGGGGCGGTGACGGCACCGCCGACGAGGAGAGCGGACAGAAGGGCGGCTGCTGCGCCGAGCCGTGAGGCGCGTGGGGGGAAAATCATGCGCTCATGATGACGCGCGTAGACAGTGGCATGTCAATGACAAGAAGGCACAATTTCCCGTCACGCCGGATGAGTTCGCGGGACGTTAACCTGCCGTCCGGCGCCGTGCGGTGCCGTGCGCGCCCCTAGGCGTCCTCGGGCAGTGCGAACTCGCCGTACTGGGGGCGGCCCGCCACGTCGTACGTCTGCACCGAGACGCCAGCGCCGGTGACGCTCCCTCCGGCGTGCTCGAAGGCCGTCGGCACGGCGCCCTCCGGGAACAGGCGGAAGCCCGAGCCGAGCACGACCGGGAAGGTCAGCAGGTGGAGGGTGTCGACGAGGCCGAGCGCCAGCAGGGAGCGGACCAGGGCCCCGCTGCCGTGCACCTGGATCTCGCCGTCGGTGCGCTCCTTCAGGGCGGTGACCTCCTCGGCGGGATCGCCGGCAAGCACGGTGGTGCCGGTCCACCCGGGGTCGGTCAGGGTGGAGGAGGGGACGTACTTCGGCAGGGAGTTGAGCTTGGAGGCGACCGGGTCGGCGGGGTCGGTCACCTTCGGCCAGTACGTGGCGAAGATGTCGTAGGTACGGCGGCCCAGCAGGAAGGCGGCCGGGCGGGCGAACACCTCGTTGATGAACCGGCCGAAGTCCTCGTCGGCGTACGGGAAGCTCCAGCCGCCGTGGGTGAAGCCGCCGCGGGTGTCCTCCTGCGGGCCGCCGGGGGCCTGGTAGACGCCGTCGAGGGTGATGAAGAGGGTGGAGACGAGCTTGCCCATGGCGGGTTTCTTCCTTCCGGGTTCCGAGCGGGGCGCCGAGGCCCTGGTGTCATCGGTTCAGACCCCGCCGGTCCCCGCAACTCATCGCTGGGCCGTCCGGTGCGCCGCGGCCCGTGAGTTCGACGTCCGTTCGCCGCCAGCGCCGCCGGGGGCGGGCCGCTGGGATGGGGGCATGACTTCTCGAGGAACTCTTGACGGCAAGGTGGCTCTCGTGACCGGCGGGAGCCGTGGCATCGGCGCGGCGGCGGCTGTGCGGCTCGCCCTGGAGGGCGCCGACGTGGCGGTCGGGTACGTGCACGGCAAGGAGGCGGCCGAGGAGGTCGTCCGGGCCGTGGAGGCGCGGGGGCGCCGGGCGGTGGCGCTGCGCGCGGACGCGGCGGACCCGGGCGAGGCCGCCGGCGTCGTGAACGCGGCGGCACAGGCGCTGGGCGGGCTCGACATCCTGGTGAACAACGCGGGCGTGGGGGTGCTCGGGCCGCTGGAGACCCTGTCCCTGACGGAGGTGGACCGCGTCCTCGCGGTGAACGTGCGCGCCGTCTTCCTGGCCTCCCAGGCGGCCGCCGCGATCATGCCCGAGGGCGGGCGGATCATCACGGTCGGCAGCTGCATGGCCCAGCGGGTGCCGGGTCCGGGCGGGACGCTCTACGCGATGAGCAAGGCCGCGCTGACCGGCCTGACGAAGGCGCTGGCCCGGGAGCTGGGCGGGCGGGGCATCACGGCGAACCTCGTCCATCCCGGCCCGATCGACACGGACATGAACCCGGCGGACGGCCCCTACGCGGCCGGGCAGGCGGCGATGACGGCACTGGGCCGCTTCGGCACGGCCGGGGAGGTGGCGTCGACGGTCGCGTACCTGGCGGGGGCGGCGTTCGTGACGGGAGCGGAGTTCGCCGTGGACGGCGGACACGCGGCCTGACGCTCGGACAGCCGGTCCGGCGCGCACGGC